>DAORIK010000018.1:0-22673 GCA_035438465.1 Chitinophagales bacterium
GCACGTTATCAGAATTTATCAATCAATCAAACAAAATTAAGCGGACAATGCGGACGTTTAAAATGTTGTCTGAATTATGAGTTAGATACCTACTTAGATGCATTACGTTTTGTTCCTGAAAAAGCAGAGGTTTTACAACTTGAAACAGGTGAAGCGCGCTTGATGAAAACAGATATTCTGAAAGGATTAATGTTTTATACAGTAAAAGGTTCCGGTATGTTTTATCCGATTTCGCTGGAAAACGTGAAGATGGTATTAGAGATGAATGCAAATGGCAAAAAACCTGCTGATATTAATGATTTGGCGGAAGTAGTAGAAAAAACAGAAGAAGAAAGTATAGAATTTGCAGATGTAGTTGGACAAATTTCTTTAGCAAGTTTAGATAGAAAAGACAAAAAGAATTTTCATAAAAATAAACAGCAGGGACAGCAGCGCAATAATCCAAATCAGCAAAACAGACCTCAGAATAACAATCAACAGCAAGGTCAGCAAACTAAACAGCAAGGTCAAGGGCAGCAGAAACAAAATAATCAGCAAAACAAACCGCAAAATAACCAGAACAGAAATCAGAATCGTCCGCCGAGACCAAACAATCAGGGAAATGCGAACAATAATCCGAACAAAAATAACCCGCCTGCAAAACCTTAAAACGGTTGGGTATTTTTTATTGCTTTTTTGTTTGTTGAATAATAGTTTTGCTCAAACAAACAATAAACCTTTTCTGCCGGTTAAGTTAATGCCTGCTGAATTTCAAAAACAAATTAAAGCGGTAAATAGTGAGTTTAAGTTTGCATACGGCATGCGTTTAGATTCTACGATGCGAGCTATCAGAAATTATCCTGAAGATAGTATTCGTAAATTTATTTTTAAAGAAACAGATTACGAGAAAGTATTCCGTTGTCCGTTCTGGCTGGCGATGGACAGCGCACGATATTGCAAATTTATTCCTGAATTAATCAATGCATTAACAGATACCACCTATGTTGGCTTAACGGATGCTAATGATGTAACGATATGGTGCAGAATAAAATCAGGACAACTAAAACAAAATCTAAATACTTATCAAATAGATGATGATGCATTTAAAGTATGTGGTCGTGCAAGCTGGATTTTAAAACGATTAACTAAAAATGAATTTGGAATCATTCGTTGTGATACCCGAATGGAAGATATTAAATCTATTCAAAAGTTATGGTGGAAATGGTTGAATACATTAAAGATCAAGTAGTTTTAAAAAATTTAATACATTTTTCTACAGCAATCTTTGCATCAACAGGCAATTCGCTTTCATACCATGGATGCTTACCACCAAAAGTATGATCGGCATTTTCGATTGTGAATAATTCACTGTTTGTATTCCATTTATGTAATTGTTCAGCACATGAAAATGGAACGGATGTATCGTTTGTTCCATGCGTAATCAACCATGGTACATTGATATTTGCAGCAGCTCTTGGGATATTTAAGCGTTGTTTATGAGCAATATAATTTTCATAAATCTGAAAATATAAGGGCATATTCTGTTGAGTGCGTGAATTGAATGTATAAATTACACCCTCTTGTTTCCATTTTTCTAAATCCTGCCCGGCAAAAAAATCACCTGCATCTTTTACACTTGCCCAAGTACATAGTTTCTTAATGCGTTTATCTTCATTTGTTTTTAATATTGAAACTCCACCACCACGACTATGTCCAATTAAATAAATCTCATTTCTATTTCCTTCATATTGCATAACATTATTTTCTATGTAATCAATTACCAAACCTAAATCATCTAATTCTATTGAAAAATTATTTTTACCAAATGCATCTAAATCTGCAAAGTCTGTTGGTTGTTGTAATGTGGTGCCGTTATAAGAAAAATTGAATTTTACGAATACAAAATCTTGTTTTGCAAATGCTTCTGCAATTAAATCAAAATGTCCCCAGTTTTTAAATCCTTTAAAACCATGACAAAAAATTACTATTGGCTTTATCTTACCTGTTTGCTCCAAACAAATGTCTATTGAAATTGGTTTATCTTTTGAGCCATTTATCGTTAATTCGGTTCTTTGCATCTATTAAAGTTTGTATATTGCACTATTATTTAATGTTTTTTCTTCAGCAAAATTAAACAATCGTTGAGTAACATAGTAGATAATTTAAAAGCGCCGATTGAAAATGAATTGGAATTGTTTGAACAGAAGTTTCGCGATGTAATGCGAAGTAATGTTGCATTGCTGGATAAAGTAAATTATTATATCTATCAGCGAAAAGGCAAACAGGTCAGACCTATGTTCATTTTCCTTGCTGCAAAAATGTGCGGTGAAGTAACAGATGCGACTTATGTCGGTGCTTCATTGGTGGAGTTGCTTCATACAGCTACTTTGGTACACGATGATGTGGTAGACGATGCATATGAGCGCCGCGGATTCTTTTCTATTAATGCTTTATGGAAAAATAAGATTGCTGTTTTAGTAGGGGATTATTTTTTATCAAAAGGCTTGCTGTTAGCACTTGATACTAAAAATTATAACCTGCTTCATATCACTTCAACGGCAGTAAAACGCATGAGCGAAGGAGAATTACTCCAAATGGAGAAGGCTAGAAAATTGGATATTGACGAGCGTATTTACTTCGAGATTATCAGAAATAAAACGGCTTCTCTTATTGCTGCAGCATGTGAAGTAGGAGCAGCTTCTACATCTGATAATTCTGAACTGATAGAAAAGATGCGATTGATAGGAGAGAACATCGGTATCGCTTTTCAGATTAAAGATGATTTATTTGATTACGGAGAAGCGGATATTGGTAAACCACGTGGTATAGATATTAAAGAACGAAAGATGACATTGCCGTTGATTTACACGTTGAATAATTCTTCCAAAGATGAAAAGAAATGGGTTATCAATACGGTTAAAAATTATAATGAAGACAGAGAACGTGTAAATGAACTGATAAAATTTATCAAATCTAAAGGCGGTATAAAATATACAGAAGATATGATGTATGAGTATAAACTCAGGGCTTTTGATATTATAAAAACAATTGAAGATTCGCCTGCGAAAACAGGACTGATTGACCTGGTAAATTATATTACGGAACGCAACTATTAATATGTCTATTGCACACCAAACCCCAAACAGTAAGGAAAAAATTGGCGTTCAGACTTTTGCACTCGTAATTGGTCTTATAATTTTGTGTGTAAAGTTTTATGCCTTTTTTAGAACTAATTCTAATGCCATTTTAACCGATGCACTGGAAAGTATTATTAATATTGTCGCCGGTGGATTTGGTTTATACAGTTTATATTTAGCAGCAAAACCTCATGATGAAGATCATCCCTATGGTCACGGAAAGATAGAATTTATTTCAGCAAGTATTGAAGGTAGTCTCATTCTTTCTGCTGGTATTGCTATGATTATAAAATCAACGTACAATTTGTTCAAGCCGATAGAAATATCCAGACTGGATATTGGTTTAATATTGATTGTCATTTCCGCTATCATTAATTTCGGATTAGGCCATTATGCTCAAAAGAGTGGTGAGAAGAACAGTTCTTTAACTTTAGTAGCAAGCGGCGCACACTTAAAATCAGATGCTTATACATCCGTAGGTTTATTAATAGGATTAGGGTTTATCTATCTCACAAAGATATATTGGTTGGATAATATTGTATCTATTCTGATGGGAATACTCATCATATACAGTGGTTTTAAAATATTAAAAAGATCTGTTGCAGGGATTATGGATGAGGCAGACTTTTCTTTACTTGAAAAAGTGGTAGTTCAGTTAAATGCAAACAGACAGGAAAACTGGATAGATATACATAATCTTCGTATTATTAAATTCGGAGATAAAATTCATATTGATTGCCACACCACTATTCCCTGGTATTTCAATGCCAACGAAGTGCATGATGAACTTAAATTGGTAGAAGAGAATATAAAACAAATTATTCCAAATAATTTAGAAACCTTTATCCATGCAGATCCATGTTTACCGGAATCCTGTAAAAGTTGCTATAAAGCTGATTGTAAAGTACGTCAGTCACCGTTTGAACAAAAAATAGAATGGACTTTGGAAAACGTAATGAAAAATGAGAAACATTTTTTATGAAAAATTTGACAATCACGACAAAATGTATTAATTTTGTGACAAATGACGTGATTGTGAAAAAGAAAACCACTAAACCATACACACACAAAGCAGCACCAATATCTATTGTAATGGAAAAAGAAATGCCATTTTATGGATTGGAGACACTTGCTGTAAAGGAAGATACACATGATTTAATTTCCAAATCAAGAAATGGAGTAGCTATGCGCCAAATCCAAAGATACATGGATACTTATAATCTTACACTCAAAGAGATGGCTGCAATTTTAAATATTTCTGAGCGCACACTACAACGATATGAGCCCAAAGATATTTTAAGTAAAGATGTATCTGACAGAGCTTTACATTTACAACGCTTATACGAAAGAGGTGCTGAAGTCTTCGGCACTTTAGATAATTTTAAAGGTTGGATGAAATCTTCTATTCTTATCTTTAACAATGAAAAGCCAATCTCTTTTTTAGATACTATTTTTGGCTTCGAATTATTAGAAAAAGAATTAGGCAGAATTGAACACGGAATTTTTGCGTAACCATAAATTTCTAGTGTAAATTTATGGTAGTATACAGAATTTCAAGGGAAAGATTTGCCAAAGATTTAAGTGGAACAGGTGCACGGCTAAATGGCGGGCGCTGGAATTCGGTGGGTATTTCTATGTTATATACTTCTTCGTACAGGTCTTTGTGTGTGCTGGAAATATTAGTGCACACTACACATAATTTTGTACCCAATGATTTAAGGTTAGTTAGCATTAAAATTCCTGATGAAAGTGCAATAGAAGAAATAAAATATGCGGTAATAAAAGATGAGATTGATAAACGCGGTGTGAACGCACAATTTTATACAATAGGAGATAGGTGGATTAAAACCTCAAATGCACTTGTGTTAAAAGTTCCGTCTGTAATCGTTCCGGAAGAATTTAATTATCTAATAAATCCATTTCACAAAGATTTACATAAAGTAAAAATTGAGAATGTGAAAGCGTTTGATTTTGATAAACGATTGGTGAAATAATTTATTTTTTTCTCAATTCAAAATTTTGCCCTAAATAAACTTTTCTTACTTGCTCGTCAGAGGCCAGTTCTTCGGCACTTCCTTGTTTTATTATTCTTCCTTCAAATAATAAATAGGCTCTGTCAGTAATAGATAAGGTTTCGTGCACGTTGTGGTCGGTGATAAGAATTCCGATATTCTTTAATTTTAGTTTTTCTACAATAAGCTGTATGTCTTCCACGGCGATAGGATCAATACCGGCAAATGGTTCATCCAGCAGTATAAACTTTGGATCTGATGCCAGAGCACGAGCAATTTCTGTACGTCTGCGTTCACCACCCGATAAAAATTTACCTTGTGTTTTACGAACATGGTTTAAACCGAATTCTTCAATTAAAACTTCCAGCTTTTCTTTCTGCTCTGATTTTTTTAAATCTGTAAATTCTAAAATTGCTTTAATATTATCTTCCACATTCAGCGTTCTGAAAACAGAATTTTCCTGTGGTAAATAACCGATGCCAAGTTTTGCACGTTTATACATTGCCACACTGGAAATATCTTTGTCGTCCAAAAAAACTTTACCCTCATTAGGTGTTACCAATCCAACTGTTATATAAAACGTTGTAGTTTTTCCCGCACCATTTGGTCCAAGTAAACCAACAATTTCACCTTGATTTACTTCAATAGAAACATTATCTACCACTTTACGTTTACTGTATGTCTTCACTAAATGTTCTGCGCGGAGTATCATAACTTTTTGATTGTTAATTGTTACAAGTTAAAGGTTATTCGTTCTGTTTGTATAAAATTTTATAGTTCATTAGAACAACAACTAACTGATAACTCTTTACTTTTGTTTATCTCAAATCTTTCAGTTTAAATTCAATTTTTGTCTGGTTATTCCAAACGTTTGCATACAATTGATAACAAATATCAAAAGTTTCCTTTGTTTGTATCATTTTCATAAAATCACCCATCCCAAATCCAACGCCATTTCTCGGGTCTTGTCCGTCTTTTAAAATATTTAATTTAAGATGATTTCCGTTTAAGATTTTGCTATATCCGGTGTCGTACACATCTTTTGTAACAAAATTAGGTCGCATATTACCCGGTCCAAATGGTCCCATCTGTTCTAAAATATTAAAGAATTTCTCGTTAATATCAGTGAGTTCTATTTCCGCATCTACTTCAATTTGCGGAATCAGTTGCTCATCCAGAATTCTTTCACTAACGATTTTATCAAATGCGTTGGTAAAATCATCTATCTTATCAATTTCAATAGTCATTCCTGCCGCGTATTTATGTCCTCCAAATTGCACTAAATGCTCGCTACAGGCATCTATGGCACTATGCAAATCAAAACCCGGAACAGAACGGCCCGAACCAACTGCCTTCCCGTTTGCAGAAGCAAGAATAATAGTTGGTCGGTGATATTTTTCTATTAACCTCGAAGCAACAATTCCAATTACTCCTTTATGCCAGTGCTCCTGATATAGAACAGTTGATTTTTTATTAATTAAAGTATCGCTGGAATCTATCATTGCAAATGCTTCCTCTGTAATATCTTTATCTAGTGTTTTTCTATCAGTATTATTTTGCTGAACTTTCTTAGTTTTTTCTATTGCTCTTTCGTAATCTTCTTCAATCAGTAATGTAACAGCTTCTGACCCATGTGCAATTCGTCCGGCTGCATTGATACGTGGTCCAATAATAAAAACTAAATCAGAGATGTCTAAAATCCGGGTAAGTTTTAACTCACTCATAAGAGCTCTAAAACCTGCACGTGGGCTAGTATTTACTTTGTCGACACCAAATTTTGCGAGAATTCTGTTTTCTCCGGTGATAGGAACTAAATCAGATGCAATACTTACTGCAACCAGGTCTAAGTGTGCAAATACTTTTGCGGAATCAATATTATTTTTAATTGCAAAGCCCTGAATTAATTTGAACCCAATTCCACAACCGCTTAATTCATCAAAGGGGTAGAAGCAGTCTTTTCTTTTAGGGTCTAAGATAGCCACAGCTGCCGGTAATGTGTCATCCGGTAAATGGTGATCACAAATAATAAAATCAATGCCTTTTTTATTTGCATAATCTATTTTATCATGTGCCTTGATACCACAATCCAATGCTATCATCAAGCTGATATTATTATCAGCAGCAAAATCTATTCCTTGAAATGAAATACCATAACCTTCTGTATATCTGTCTGGTATATAGTATGCAATGTTATGGTAGATATCCTTAAAGAAGGAGTAAACTACAGAAACAGCTGTTGTACCATCTACATCGTAATCACCATAAATTAAAATATGTTCATTTCTTTCAATGGCAAGCTCGATACGTGAGATAGCCTTATCCATATCTTTCATCAGAAACGGATCATGCAGTTTTTCTAAACTTGGCCGAAAAAAATCTTTGGCTTCTTCAAATGTTTTTATGTTTCGCAACACTAATAACTTACATAAAACAGGATGAATATTTAATTGCTTTTGCAATGCATCCACCGTTTCTTCATCAGCTTCCAGATATGTCCATCGTTTTTGTGGCAACATAGATGTCAAATTTATTGAATTGTTATTGGAATAAAGAATTTTTTGATAATTCTATTCTATTTCCAAATATTGAGAGACAAAAAGACAGGATATTCCATAAAATACAGTAAATAATTCTTATTCGTGGATAAAAAACAGTTTTGTTTTAAATCCGTTTATTTTACATTTGTGTATGACTGAGTTTATCAAAAAGATTATTTACACCTCTATAGGTGCAGCATCGGTTACAAATGAAAAATTCAAGGAATTACTAGAGGATTTGATTCAAAACCAACACTTTACAGAGGATGAAGGCAAACGAATTGTAGATACCTTTTTAGTAGATTTGCGCCAGCAGATAGATACTTTTAATGGCTCCATTCAATTGAAAGCAGATGATTTCTTCAAAAAATTCGGCTTTCCGGGTATGCAGTCTATTAAACAGGATGTAGAAAATTACATACAAGATATCAAAGACAATCCAACCAACTTGTTGAAATTACCGTCTAAAAAATAAATAACCGTCTGTAAAGACGGCTATTTAGGGAGTTTTTATGTTTCTACATCTATAATGATGTTAAGACAAAGTTAAGTACTTAATCTCAATAGTGCTTTGATTTTAATCAAATAAATAACAGCTAAGAAAATAAAATTTAAGATTTGTTAACAGTTTGCTTTTAAAGCTTAAACAAACATAATTAATTTAGAAGATGTCAAAATTTTCCGTGTTCTTTCCATCTTCATCGTTCATAAAATTTCCTTTGGAAGGAAGTGTCTTATAGTCGGTAAATTCTTTCATTTCTTCATATAAACCGCCCGCATCGTAAAAGCGTCCGAAGTTTTTATTAAAGCGTAATTCAATACTTCCGGTTGGTCCATTTCTGTGTTTTGCAATAATAATTTCAGATACACCTTTTAAGGAAGCACCATCCTGTCCTTCATTCAAATTATAATATTCCGGTCTGTATAAAAACATAACCATATCAGCATCCTGCTCAATTGAACCCGATTCTCTTAAGTCTGAAAGCATCGGTTTTTTTTCACCGCCGCGCGATTCCACACTACGATTTAATTGAGACAACGCAATCACCGGAATATTTAATTCTTTTGCTAATCCTTTCAAAGAACGGGAAATAGAAGAAATTTCCTGTTCACGATTCATACCTTTATCTCCACCGCCACTCATCAACTGTAAATAATCAATGATGACCATTTTAATGCCGTGTGCATTTTGCAATCGTCGACATTGTGCGCGTAGTTCGTAAATATTTATAGCAGGCTGGTCATTTATATATATCGGTGCAGAGGATAATTTTTCTACTTTATCGCGTAAAATTGAATATTCATTATCTGTCATTTTACCATTGGCCACTTTTTGAGCATCAATCTCGCACTCCAATGAAATTAAACGTTTTGCTAATTGTACTGCACCCATTTCCAGAGAGAAGATTGCAACAGGCATATTAAAATCAACTGCTGCATTGCGTGCTAAATTTAGTACGAATGCTGTTTTACCCATTGAAGGACGTGCTGCAATAATTACTAAATCTGTTGCTTTCCAGCCGGAAGTCATTTTATCTAATTCCAGATAACCGGAAGGAACCGAATCTTCTAATAAACCATCTTCGCGATTGATCAATCCATCAATTTGCAAGATTGATTTTGAGACGAGTTGCCCGATACCCTGTACAGAGTTACGTAAATTTTTATCCGTGATTTCGTAAATGCGTTTTTCTGCAGTATCCAGCAAATCGAAAACATCTGTTGTATCTTCATATGCATCACGAATGATATCATTAGAAATCCTGATTAATTCGCGTTGAATAAATTTTTGAATAATGATACGTGCATGATATTCCACATTGGCAGAAGAGGCTATTTTATTTGTCAATTCACTCAAATAAAAGGCACCGCCGACTTCTTCGAGTTTTGCATTCTTGCGCAATTCTTCCGTTACCGTTAATAAGTCTATTGGTTGAGATTTGCCGAATAAATTTTGAATGGAACGAAAAATAGTGGCGTGTGCATCTACATAAAAACTCTCAGGTTTTAAAATATCAGATACATATGAAATTGCGTCTTTTTCAATTAAAATAGCACCGAGTACAGCTTCTTCTAATTCGCGAGCCTGTGGTGGAATTTTTCCGTATAATAAATTAGAAATATCTTCCGTTTTATTGCGCGTAAATCTGGTTGTTCTTTTATTAGTGGTTTGTTCTTCCATAGCTGACGAAAATACTATATTAAGTTCGCACTAATTTTGATAAAAATGAACGTTAATATGTTAACAATGTTTTGCACGTGGAACTTTAGGTTTAACGTTTAAGAATGAAAGATTTAGAGAATTTAGCTATAAAATAATGTTGAATAATCGCTTTTTTCTGTTTAAAACTGAATTAATTTAGTGGATAATTATGTGGATGAAATGTTGATATATAGAAGCAGTAATTATGTATTTATTAAAATAATATTATTATAAATTTTTAATTTAAATAAAATAAAAGATTAAAACGCCTAAATCCGAACGCGTTTTAAGGTTGCAGTTCTCTCATGTCTGCTTATGGCAAGTTCAATCAGTTTTTCAATCAAATCAGCGTACTTTAAACCTGAATGTTCCCATAATTTCGGATACATGGAAATAGAAGTAAAACCAGGTAAAGTGTTGGGTTCGTTAATGATAACCTCATCATTTTCTGTCAGGAAAACATCGACGCGAGACAAACCTTCCAAACCTAATACTTGATAAGCATTACGTGCAGTTTCCTGTATTTTTTTTAATTGTGCACTTGAAATATCCGGTGCAGGAATATAAATCTTAGCATTGTCGGTTTTGTATTTATTTTCAAAATCATAAAACCCTTTTTCCATTACAATTTCACCAACTGTACTCGTTTCTATAAATTCATTTCCCAAAACTGCACACTCTAATTCTCTGCCAATTACAGCTTGTTCAACTAAAACTTTCGTATCAAATTTAAATGCTTCTTTCAATGCATCAAAAAATTCTGTTTCATTTGTTGCTTTACTTACGCCAACACTAGAACCCATATTACACGGTTTTACAAATAAAAGAGTGCCTAATTCTTTTGTTGTTTCTTCGTAAGATATTTTATCGGACTCATATTTGTAATAAGTAATTCCTTTGGCATGACCTATGCCCGCATCACGTAAAATTCGTTTAGTAAAATCTTTATCCATTGCCACAGCAGAACCTAACACACCGGGACCCACAAACGGAATATTCATCTGCATGAAAATTCCTTGTAAGGTTCCATCTTCACCATTGGGTCCGTGTGTTATCGGAAACACAGCTTTCATATCATCTAAATATTCCTGATTATCTAAACGGATTAATTTATGATGCTCATTGCCAAATACTACTGCTAACTGAATACCGGATTTTCCAATCACACATTTTGTATCCTGTAAATTGTCTTCATTCTCCAGATACCATTTTCCATCTTGTGCGATACCCATTATGGTTACTTCAAACTTTGATTTATCAATAGCATTATATATATTTCTCGCAGATACAATTGATACTTCATGTTCGGGAGATTTACCGCCAAAAACCAACCCGATTTTCTGTTTAGACATATTTATTGATTTTATGCAGCAAATATAGAATTCGAATTGTTTTTAGGAAGATTAGATTATAAACTAATGTGAGAAAGAAGCCTGTTAAAATATCTGAGTAATTTATGTATTTTTGTTGATTAGAAATAAGAACGTCGATTTGGCGTTTATGTCAAAAGCAGATTGAATGAATAAAATCTCGGTTACTATCATTTCTATTATTGGTTCTGCCATAGGTTTGCTATTACTTGTTTTTTTCTCTTTGGGATGGTACACCAATCATGGTGAGTATGTAACGGTACCAAATATCAAAGGAAAATCGATGTATGATGCAAAAAGAGAACTGAGTAACTACGATTTGGATTATATGGTCGTGGATTCCACTTATGATGAAAGCAAACCACCATTATCTGTATTAGACCAGCAGCCAAGAAAAGGAGCAAAAGTAAAAGAAAACAGAAAGATTTATATCACACTCAACGCCTCAGCACCGCCAAGTGTGAAAGTACCCAATATAATAGATAATTCAAGAAGACAAGCAGAACTGATACTCAATAGTTGGGGACTGAAGTTAGGGAATCTGATTTATGTTCCGGATATGGCAAAAGATGCGGTATTGAATATTCAGATTAACGGAAAAATTGTTAAACCCGGAACTATTGTTTCAAAAGGAACTATGATAGATTTAGTTTTAGGAGATGGGTTTGGAAATCAAATTACAGAAGTGCCGCCATTAACTGATTTAACAGTATTAGAAGCAAGAGCCGTTTTGGAAGCAGTACATTTAAACGTTGGCTTGATTTTAGCAGATGGTAGTATAGAAGATACATTAAACGCTTATGTATATGATCAGGAACCGAAATTCGGACAGCCCGGAAAATTAGGTGAAGGCAATACAGTGCAATTGTTCATACGGCAAAATAAATCCGAAGTACCTCAACCATAATATTACAGACGATACTAATGAATAAACTCTTTACATACCTTCTTTTTTCACTTATAGTTATTGCTGCTTTTGCGCAAAAAGAAACTTTAATGCCTTTGAAGTATCATCCTATACAGAATGATAAAACAAACAAAGCGTTTTTACAAAAAAAAGCCAACAGCAGAATTACTTCGCTCTCACTACCATTTTTTGACGATTTTTATCAGACAGCTATTTTTCCGGATGTAAGTTTATGGGAAGATAATTTTGTCTTTATTAATACTACTTACCCTAAAGAAACTGTAACAGTCGGTGTTGCCACATTTGACGGTACTAATGCCAGCGGTAAACCATACAGTTCATCGGCTACACTCGTTTCAGGCGCTGCAGATAAGCTCACCTCTAATCCGATAGATTTATCAGGACTGACAACAGACAGTAATGTTTTTTTAAGTTTTTATTATTTACAGGGAGATTTTGGTGAGACACCTGTTGCTCCAAATGATTTACTTACGGTACAATTTTTAGATACATCCGGTAACTGGAATATTATGTGGCAAACAACTCCGGATGACATTATAAAAATGCGTCAGGTCTTTCTGAAGGTTGATTCAATTTATTTAAATGCAAACTTTCAGTTCCGCTTCCAATCTTTTGGAAATCTGAATGGTGCTAACGATATGTGGCATATTGATTATGTAAAATTAGATAAGAACAGAGACACAGCTGCCGATAGAAATATAAAGGAGATGGCGTTTGAATTTTTACCACCGAGTTTACTGAAAAGATATTATGTGATGCCATACAATCAGTTTGATACAACTGATTTAGCAGATACAGTCAGCATTTTGATAAAAAATAATTTTAATAATGTCACTACTGACTTTATTGATTCTTATAAAGCAACAGTAGTAAATACCGGTGATATCTTAAAAGATTCTACAGGTGCATCCATAGATTTCGGTCCGTTAACAGAGAATAGTATTAAATATCCAAAATTCAATATACCAACGAACATCACAGGCGATACAGTGATTATAAAAGTTGATTATCATTTTGAAACATCAGCAGAGGCAAGTGAACCGCCAAAAGTCCTTGCAAATAATTCTGTGACGCATAATCAGGTATTCAGTAACTTTTTTGCATATGATGACGGTACCCCTGAACGTGGTTACTGGTTGGCAGATGAATCAAATTATAGAATGGCAGTGAAATATTTTATGCGCAATCCGGATACATTACAAGCCATAAAACTTCAATTATTTCCTGTACGTTCGGATAACAGCACTGCTACATTTAGCATTTGCGTTTGGAAAAATTTCAGATTGAGATCGGTCTATAATCCAAGTGATATTATTTACATGGAAACCAACTTAAAAATTGCCGACTTAAATAAAGAGTTTGGTGTGGATACCCTGAATGGCTATTATTATGCACCTATCAGATCACAATTTGTTATGAATGGTGCAACTTATCCATTACTGTTAAGTGATACATTTGCAATCGGTGTGATAGTGGAAAACCCGAATTCATTAACAGTTGGTTTTGACAGAAATAATAACCGTTCCTCCAGTAATTTCTTTGTAGATGCGAATACGGAAAAATGGTCTCAGTCCGTTATTCCGGGAACCATGATCATAAATCCTGTTGTTGGGAAGCCTTTACCTGATTATTTAACACCGGTGAAAGAAATAAAGACCAAGAAATACGAAGTAAAGATTTATCCGAACCCGGCAAAAAATCAGTTGTTTATTGATGGCATACAGGATAAAAGCTTGATAGAAATATATTCGTTAAATGGAAGTCTGCTGAAACAAGCGATATTATTTAATAATGATTTTATTTCAATAAATGAACTACCTGTTGCTACTTATGTTGTTAGAATAACGAACTTAACAACAAACCAATCCGGTAATTCTAAATTTATTAAAGGTGAATAATCAAGCAGATAAAATTGTGCTGTTTGACGGTGTATGCAATTTTTGTGCATCCAGCGTTCAATTCATCATCAAACACGATAAAAGCAATTCACTTCAGTTTGCCAGTTTGCAATCAACTATTGGTCAGGAATTACTAACAAAGTATAATATGCCCAAAAATCTCGAAGGAGTAGTGTTTATTGAAAACGGAAAGGCTTATTTTAAATCACTTGCAGCGTTCAGGATAGTGCGTTATTTCAGTGGATTTTGGAAGGGTTTAATTATATTTAGTATACTACCTAAGTTTATTACCGACTTTTTTTATGATATCATTGCAAAAAACCGTTACAAATGGTTTGGCAAAAAAGACAGTTGTATGATTCCTTCTCCCGAAATCAGAAGCCGTTTTTTAGATGTTTAATTAATATATTTTCAGGTAAAAATTTTCTTTCAATCTTCTTTCTATTTATCTTTGCATGCTAAATTCATTAATTCTATAATTCATTAATTAATAACTATGGGACGCGCGTTTGAATATCGAAAAGCCTCAAAATTTGCTCGCTGGGATAAAATGGCTAAAGCTTTTACGAGAGCAGGAAGAGAAATTGCAATGGCAGTAAAGGAAGGTGGACCCAGCCCGGAGACGAATCCCAATTTACGCAGGGCAATGCAAAATGCGAAAGCAGCACAAATGCCGAAAGACAGAATAGAAGCAGCTATTAAACGTGCTTCCTCAAAAGATGATAAGGGATTTGCCATTGTGGTATATGAAGGAATGGGCCCGCATGGAACAGCAATTATTATAGAATCAGCTACTGATAATCCAACCAGAACCGTTGCAAATTTACGAGCCATATTGAACAAAGGTGGCGGCTCTATGGGTACACAAGGTATGCACGATTTTATTTTTGAACGCAAAGGTGTTTTTAAGATTTCTTCTTCAAATATAGATGCTGAAGAATTAGAATTTGAATTGATAGATGCCGGATTAGACAGCATGGAAAATGATGATGAGAATCATTTGATTTTATACACAAAATTTGCTGATTTCGGCTCTATGCAAAAAGCACTGGAAGATAAGAAAATAGAAGTCATCAGTGCCGAATTGCAACGGATACCAACTATTACCAAAGAGTTGAATGAAGAACAAACCGATGATGTGCTGGAACTAATAGACAAACTTGAACAGGATGATGACGTTCAAACTGTGTTTCATAATCTGGCGTAATTTGTAATTTATAATTATTCTTTTCCTTCGCCTGTTTATTCCTCGAAAATAAATCCTATTTTCGTCATTCAATAATTTACTTATGAAAGCAGACATCAAAAAAATATACGAGGCACATGTGGCATTTGAACTCGAGCAGTTTGGTAAAAAACATATTAAAGCCAATATTAAAGAAGAAATTTCTGCTGCGTGGAAATGGCTGGACACTGTTAAATTAAATGAAGTAGCCTCTGTTGAGAATGTGATAGCATTTGAAGAACGAAACATAAAAGACAGAAAACTCACTAAACATCAGAAAGAATATATTGTGGACTTGTCTGAATCCATTCACCATTTGGCGTTGAAAAGCAAACACACTGTGGCGGATTTTTTGAATGAAGAGTCCTTTAATGATATAGCGGATAAAGTAATTGAGCAAAAAGAAATCCGAGATAAACTAATTAAAGATATCGTACATAATCCGTTTTACGGTGAGATGATTGCGGATACATTGTACGATGGTATTAAATCGTTTGCAGCGCAAAGCGGACCCAGCAATGAAACAGTCGGAGGCTCTTTATTCAATTTAGGTAAAGGTATTTTAGGAGCTGCATTATCCGGTGTTTCAGATACCATAGATAAAAACATTAAGAAATTTATTTCTGAAAATTTACAGAAATCAATAGCCAAAAGCGAACAGACACTAAAAGATAAGTTAAGTGATGCTCAGCTACGCAAAATGGCAAAAACAATTTGGGAAAAATTAGAAGAAACCAAAGTGAAAGATTTGGCAAAAGGCGTGAAGCTGACCGAAAAAGACAGAACAGCGATATTGCATTCTGCTGAAAAAGCGGTTCATGCTGCCTTACAAAGTGAACCGGTGGCGGAGTTGAACGAGCATGTATTAACACACTTTTTTGAACATTCCGGTAAAAAAACCATTGCACAGATACTGGAAGATAATGGTATCACTGAAAAAATAGTTATTAAAGAAACGGAAGAATTCTTAATTCCTTACATAGAAAAAGCAGGCAAAGATGGTTTCTTAAAAGAACGCATCGAAGCGAGATTAAGTAAGTTTTATACTACTCTATAATTACCGCACTATAAGTATTCCCAGTATTGCATATATGGACATGTAAAATAGGCTACCACCAGTGCCATTATCATAAATACCACTGTTAAGCCTACAAACGGAAATTCTTTTCTGCGTAAATGTGTAAAGGCAGCACCGGACATTACCGCTGCCATTCCAAATGCCGCAATACAGGTAAGAAAATAACCATGACCCAATAGTTTCGGCACAACCAGTAAAACAGCTAAAATGACTTCTATTGCTCCAATCAGTTTTACCTGATTGTCTGTAAAATCTTCCGCCCATTTACCGGCACTCGCAATTACTTTCTCTCTTGTTTGAATTAGTTTAGCTGCGCCCGCCATTAAAAATACAAATGCGAGTAAACCCTTTAGAATCCATAGTATAGTTATCATACATTTATTTTTATTATTAAAGTTAACTAAATTATGTTCCCGTTCATTACTATTTATAAACATTTGGATTACATGATAAAAAAAAAGATGGCTGTCAAAAATTGGCAGCCATCTCATTTTTTATTAAAATACTTTATCTTGCATATACACCATTTGGAGAAATAACAGCTCCGGGACCACCCGTGATTCCAACGGGTGGAACTATAATTGTAACCTCTTTGCCATCTACTTTTAATGTAGTAGAACCTACGCTTCTTTCAACACCTTGCTGGTGAAATGGTGGCATTTCTGCAGGAGCTCTGCTGATTAAATAAGGTGCGCTGGCATCTTTCATTTCAACTTCAAATGTATGTCCGCCGGTTACAACCTTTGCTGTAGCCCCACTTTCAGTATTCTTTATATCAAAGGTTGCATCTAGTACAGGCGCTTTTTCAAAAGGCGTTCCTGCAAATATTTTAGGACCGAAATAGGCACCCACAGTTTTATCGGTACTTACAAAGCCCATAACGATTGGTGGTTTGGTGGCATCAGGTTGGAATAATATCATACCGCTGGGAGCATTGCCAACCGGTGTATTCACCATTCGTGCAACATGGATTATTACATTCGGCATTTTAAAGCTCGTATCCGTTACAGCAGCAACATCTACACCGCCTTCCCAACTCATCCATTCTGTTACAGCAGGATTTGAAGGAGTACTGGTGGTTGACTCAGTGGTAGTTGTTTCAGCAGCCGGTTTTTGATTACATGCAATAAACATAGTTAATGCAAGAATTGGAATAATAATTTTTTTTCTCATAGCTTTTAATTTTAATTGTTTAAAATATTGAAACTTAGGTTTTTGAATTGATTTTTGTTGATGCAATTTAGATAAATAAAAATGAATCCAAATACCCAATTGGTGGTAGGATAACTATTCGGGAATAAAACACGTCTTGTGGATAAAAAACAACGGCCTGTATTTTAATTGGTTCTATTTTTATACAAACCAAACGTACATATGTTAACCATTTTCCACGGAACTGCTCGTGTAGACAGTAACTCACGTAAGATTGCCAATTTTTATGATAAATTACTAGGAGAGAAGAATATACCTCATCAGTTTTTTACATTAGAAAATGTAGATGAATCAATTTTTAATAAAACCTTTCATAATCCAAAACATCCTCAATTAGCAAGTATTGAAGATAATATACTTGCACCAACCTCTAAATATATGTTTATTATTCCGGAGTACAATGGAAGTTTTCCCGGGATGTTTAAAGCATTTATTGATGCATCAGATGTAAAAAAATGTTTTCATAATAAAAAAGCATGCCTGACAGGTGTGGCAGAGGGAAGAGCAGGGAATTTAAGAGGAATGGAACATTTGACCAATATTTTTAATCACATGAAGATGAATGTGCTGCATCTTAAGATTCCAATTTCACAAGTACATTTAATGCTTGACGAAAGTGGTAAACTAACAAATCCCGAAGTAATAAAGATGATAAATACACAAATTGATTTATTCATGGATTTTTAAATTTTCAGATGAAGATAAAATACAGCCTCTTATTTATTCCTTTTATTGTATTGTTTACTATTCAGTGCAATCAACAAATTAATAACAAGCGGGAAGTTTTCCATATGAATATTTCTGCCGGATTAACATCACTGGACCCGGCATTTTCAAAAGATCAGGCTACCATGTGGTGTGATAATCAGATTTTTAATGGTCTGGTGCAAATAGACGAACATTTGGAAGTACAGCCTTGTATTGCAAAGAGCTGGAAAATAAGCATTGACGGTTTGCATTATGAGTTTATTTTACGCAATGATGTTTTCTTTCATGACCATGAGAAATTTGTAAACGGGAAAGGAAGAAAAGTCGTCGCGCAAGATTTTGTGTATTCCTTTTATCGATTAATAGATTCGACCGTTGCTTCAACCGGCGGATGGCTCTTTAACGATAAAGTAGATAAAACAAATCCGTTTGAAGCAGTAAACGATTCCACTTTCAGAATAAACTTAAAAACACCTTTTCATCCTATGTTAGGCTTGCTCACATTGCAATATTGTTCAGTGGTACCTAAAGAAGTAGTTGACTTTTACGGAAAAGATTTTCGTTCCCATCCTGTTGGAACCGGACCGTTTAAATTAGTACGCTGGGAAGAAAGTAATGTCTTGATTTTAACAAGGAATGAGCATTATTTTGAAAAAGATACTGCAGGTAACACACTGCCTTATCTGCAAGGAGTCCGCATCAGTTTCACAGCAGATAAAGGTTCTGAGTTTTTACAGTTTTCACAAGGCAAACTGGATTTTATGACCGGACTTGATATTTCATATAAAGATAAATTGCTGACACGAACAGGTGAGTTAAATCCTGAATGGAAAGACAAAATCAATTTTGAAAAGATGCCTTACCTGAATACAGAGTACTTAGGTATTTCAATGGCAAAGCAGCCATCAGAGGCATTAAAAAATAAAAAAGTACGGCAGGCAATAAATTATGCCATCGATAGAAAAAAGATGATTGCCTATTTGCGTAATGGTATTGGAGTTTCAGCAGAGAATGGTATGATACCCAAGGGAGTTCCTTGTTTCGATATAGATGCCGTGAAGGGATATACTTATGATGTAGAGAAGGCTAAAAAATTATTAATTGAAGCCGGCTACCCGAATGGAAAGGGAATTGGAGAAATTAAAATTTATTCCAATCCGACGTATAGTGATTTAATTACTAATATCGCTAATGAACTGGCAAATATTGGTATTGTATGTAAAATTGAAAATACACCGGCTACATTTTTACGGGAAGCAATGCGCAAGAATGAAGTGGAGTTTTTTCGCGCTTCCTGGATAGGTGATTATCCCGACGGTGAAAACTACCTTGCATTATTTTACAGTAAGAATGGTGCTCCCCCGAATTATACTTTTTTCAAAAATGCAGCATATGATAAATTATATGAAGCTGCCATGAAAGAAACCAATCCGGAAAAAACATGCGCACTGTATCATCAGATGGAACAGATAATTATTGATGAAGCACCAGTAGTGCCTTTGTTTTATGATGAAGTGACACGATTTACGCATAAGAATATTTCCGGATTGAAACCAAATGCCATGAATTTGGTTATATTGAAAGAAGTAAAATTAAATTAGTTTTCAGCGTATATTTTACCTGTTTGTAATTTTAATTGTAAATTGTTAATCGTAAACAGCATATATGATTACTAATATTATTAAAGACAAATCCACTAAGCTTTTTATTTTTTTAGGTGGTTTTTTTATTGCGAATGCATTTATAGCAGAAGTAATCGGAGTAAAGATATTTTCTTTGGAAACCACTCTCGGCATTTCTCCGTTTAAAATCCCTTTGTTCGGAAATGAGTTTTCATTTAATCTGACCGCAGGTGTTTTGCTATGGCCGGTCGTATTTATTATGACTGATATTATCAACGAATATTACGGCGAAAAGGGCGTGAGGTTTTTATCTTATCTGACGGTTGCTTTGCTTGCTTATGCATTTGTGATGTATTATTTAGCTATAAAGTTAGTTCCTGCTGAATGGTGGCCTGGCTCAAAATCATCACAGGGAGTTCCTGATATGCAAAGTGCATATGCACAAATATTTGGTCAGGGAATATCAATTATTCTGGGTTCATTGGTTGCATTTTTAATAGGTCAGGTGGTAGATGTTGTAGTTTTTCATCGTATAAAAAAGTGGAGTGGTGAAAAATATATTTGGCTCAGAAGTACCGGTTCCACTATTGTTTCGCAACTGATTGACAGCTTTGTCGTGTTGTTTATTGCATTTTATCTGTATCCAAAATACATAAGTGAATCCAATGGGAAAGCCTGGCCATTTGCGTTAGTCATGTCTATTTGTATCGGTAATTATATCTATAAATTTATTATGGCAGTATTGCTCACTCCTGTAATTTACATCGTACATAATTTTATAGAAAAATACCTTGGACATAAATTGGCTGCTGAAATGAAAAAAGCAGCTCTTAAAGATGAAATGGCAATAGATAAACTGATAGATGCAAAATTGAAATAAAACTTTTTATTTCAAAATCTCTTCAAAGAAATCCAGCATAGCCTTCCATGAGCGTTTAGCTGCCTTTTCATTATAAGCTACACCTTTTGATTTGTCCGTACCGGCTGCAGAGTCAGTAAATGAATGAACAGCATCTGCATAATAAATCATTTGCCAGTCTGCTTTACTGTCACGCATTTCCTGTTGAAATGAAATGATTTCTTCTTGCGGAATAAAAAAATCATCTGCACCATGACACACTAAGATTTTTGGTTGAATCGGGATAATTCCCTTAGTGGTGTCTCTGCTTAAACCACCATGAAATGAAACTACACCTTTTACTTGCATATTTGCTCTTGCTGCTTCCAATGCACCTGTTCCGCCGAAACAATATCCAATCACTGCGATGTTATCAGGATTTGCCCCATTTTTAAGTAATTGTTCGAGAGCCAGTTTAATACGTGTACGATATTCATCCACATGTGATTTGTAGTAAGTGGCAATTTCACCCGCTTCATTCGTGTTTTTTGGATAATTTCCTTCTCCGTATATGTCAGCAATAAACGTGTAATACCCCAATTTAGTTAGGTTTTCTGCTGATTTTTTCGCATGCTCATTAATTCCCATCCAGGCGGGTAAAATTAAAATACCGGGTTTATTTTTTTTATCGGAGTCCGGAGTAGTGGAGAATCCGTTCAATATTTGTTTTCCATCGTTATATTTCACTGCTTTCAAAGATGTTTGTGCAGTACACGCATTGTTGATTATAGTAATAGAAAGTAATAATAAAAATATTCTGATTTTCATATAAACTTATTTAGAATAGTAATATACAACTCTATTTACAAATTTGCCAATTGATTGTTCAGTATAACGTTCTAAATATTAAATTTTGATTTCTTATTTTCAAGTCATATCTTTGTATTGAATTTTGGTTTCCGATTTCAAATCGGGATTAAAAGGGAAACAAGTGAAAATCTTGTACAATCCCAGTTGCTGTAAGCACCATAATAATTGCTGAATGCTACAACCACTGAGTAAAATCGGGAAGGTTTCAGTAAGGTGTAAGTCAGAAGACCTGCCATTTTCAATTCACTAAAAAATGTTCTGAGGAAACATTTCAGGTATATGCAAACGAAAAGTTGTTACATATTACTAACAGTATTTTTTGTTCTTTCAACAAAAAATAATTTTGCACAGCAAAGCTTGGATTCTGTGCAGCACCTGGATTCTGTAACCGTATTGGATTTTTGTATACTTTCTGTCACCAAGTTTAAGCATGCCACTTATCTTATAAATAATACGCAGAAACAATATGCATCCCAACACACTATAGAAGAGATTTTACAAACTACAACACCTGTTCAAATAAATTCTTACGGAATCGGAAATGCTTCGTCGGTTTCTATCCGGGGTTCCAATGATGATCATACAAATGTCTTTTGGAATGGATTGAAGCTAAATTCTCTGACCCTTGGCGGCACCGATATTTCTTTAATTCCTATGGAATCAGGAGATGTACTGACTGTAGAAACAAACGGAAATTCATTTGGTGGAAACATTAACATTCAATCAAAACCTGATTGGAATTTAAAGTATAAAACCGGTTTTAGAAGTGATATCAATAGTTTTGATAATTATAGAAATACACTAAATATTATTTTAGGAAACAGGAAAGTTCAATATCATGCTACAGGCTTTTATCAGCAAGCCATAAATAATTTTATTTACATAGATAAATATAAGTTTAATGAGCCATTGGATACAATGAAACATAATGAACTAAGAGGCTATGGTGTAATAAATACATTTCATTTGATGTTAAAAAATCAACAAAGCATTTCATTTGGAAACTGGTATCAGTTTAAAGATAAAAATGTTCCAAATATTATGGGTTTGAACAGT
>DAORIK010000018.1:22773-34802 GCA_035438465.1 Chitinophagales bacterium
TTGGTGAAGTTTTTTCAGAGTTAGAATATAATTACCGTGATCAGTTAGTAAGTTCCTTTAAAGTTACTCAGCCATTTTCTTCATTTAAATTTATTCGCCCGCAATTTGCAGCTAAAATTACATACAAAATACCAACTCAAAAATTTGAATTGCAGGTTTCTTATACCGATAAATATAGGTTTCCCGACTTGAATGACAGGTATTGGTACTTAGTAGGCGATATGAATTTAAAACCTGAAATTGGCTGGACGGTAGAGTTAGCTAATAAGTTTTTATTATTTCCAAATCCTAAAAGCAAACATAACTTTTCGGGAAATATAAATGTGTATTACACTAAAATAAAAAACAATATTATTTGGACACCAATTAATGCTGTTTTATGGTCACCCAAAAATATAAAAACTACTCAACTATACGGAATTGAAAGTAAATTGAACTATAATTATAGCAATAGAAATTTACTTGTTTATGCTAATGCAATTTATAATTTCAACAGAGCACAAATCATAGAGGATGAAGATAATATTGATTTAAAAGGTAATTTCTTGCGTTATAAGCCACAGCATACTTTTAAAGCAAACCTCTATGCTGAACAAAGATACGTTGGTATTGGGTTAAATTATGTCTATACTTCTTTCAAATTTACAGATGAGGAAAATTTTAAATACTTTATATTAAAACCTTATCATTTGCTGGATGTTTTCATAACATTTAAAGGAACTATAAAAGAACAACACGCTCTCCAATTTATTTTCAAAATAAATAATGTTACCAATACTATATACGAATCTGTTCGTTCGTATGCACAACCGTTACGCAATTATTCTATTTCGTTTATTTATAATTTTTCAAAATCTCAAAATAATTAATCAAATAAATAAAAACAATCCAATGAAAAAACATTTTATTTTAGCAGCTATTTCTATTAGCATCTTAATTTCTTGTCAGAAAGAAACAAAAAACAATGTAGATAATTACATTGAATCAGGCTCGGCCCTTGTGGTGAACGAAGGTGGCTTTATTAAAAACAATGGAAGCATATCGTATATATCACGAGAAAATAAAGTTGTGAATAATATTTTTGAACAAAATAATAATGGTTTGGTTGCTGGTGATGTGTTACAATCTTTTACAAGAGTAGGAAATTTCGGAATCATTTGCGTAAACAATTCACAAAAGGTAATTATTGTGGATGCTCGAACCTTTAAACAGGTTGCTGAAATTACAAGCGGAACTGATTATCCGCGTTTTGCTTTAGGTGTTTCCAATGATAAAGTATATATTACCAATGGTAGTTTTACAGGAACAGTATTAGTATTGAATCTTAAAACATTCAATGTAGATAAAACGATAAATGTTGGTGGTGGTCCGGAAGAAATGTTGGCATCTAATGGAAAAGTATTTGTTGCAAACAGCGGTGGTTTTGGCAGCGACAATACAATCAGTGTAATTAATTCAACTACCGATACAGAAATTTCTCGTATCACAGTAGCTGATAATCCTACAGAAATGGAGCGCGATGCACAAGGTTACTTATGGGTATTGTGTAAAGGATATGTAACTTATGCTCCGCCCACCTACGCACCGGAAAGACAATCAGCTGCAAAATTAGTCAGGATCAATCCATCATTAAATTCAATCGACAGACAAATTGAAATTATTCCGCAAACAGCAGATTTCAGTGCAGCAGATAATTTAGCAATCAGTGGTGATGGCAGTAAAATATTTATATGTGTTGATGATAAGGTTTACCAAATGCCGATAACAGCAACTACGTTACCATCAACACCCATCATTACTCATTTATTTTATGGCTTGGATGTACATCCGTTTACCGATGAAATCTGGGGTTTGGATGCGGGTAATTTTAATGAAGCGGGTAAAATAATCCGCTATAATTCAAGTGCCGTTGCTATTGATACCTTTAAAGTAGGTATTATACCCAATGCTGTTTACTTTAATTTGTAAAAAATTAATTACATTTAAACAAATGAACACTCAAGAAATGAAATATTGCCCGCGTTGCCATTCAGCATTTGAATGTAAAGCGAGTAATATTTTATCTTGTCAATGCAATAAGGTCAACTTGAGTGAAAATGAAAGAGAATATCTCGCCATTAATTATACAGATTGTTTGTGTGTTGATTGTTTAGAAGAAATTAAACAGAAACTCAAAAATAAGCCTCAGGGTGAAGAATTTATATGGATATAGTTCTTTTTGAACAGCATCATTAAAAAATATTCCTATTTTTGTATTAAATGAATTTATGTGAAAAAACGGTACATTCTATTAATTTTTACTGTTTTACTTCTTTTATACATTCTTTGGTGTAACATTAGCATTATTTATACTAGAAATCCAACATCAAAAATTCCGTTAATAGATAATATATCCTATCAAAAAGATACATTTTTTTCCGGAAATGCCACAGTACTCTGGCAGGGGTTTTATCACGATTGGTCTTATAATCATCGTTTAAACAGGTTGGGTGACTGGATGCAGGATATTAAAAGTAATGATGGAAAATTTCAGGCTTCATTTAATCATTCTGCCGCATCCGGTAGCGGTTCTGATATTTTAAATTATTTAACCTATTTTACCTATTTAAGAACAACGAAAGCTCGTTTTTTATCTTCCACAGTCTCCACGGTGGTAAGAGGAAGGGAAGCTACCACCACTACAAAGATTATAACTGTCAAAGGTGTCTTGCCGCCAGAATTACGAAATTACAAACATGCCGTAGTAGTATTAAACGGGTTTGATTTGTATTGCAGAAGTTCAGATGATGGACAGGTTATGGGAACATCCAATGCAGATAAACTTTCACAATTATTTCTTGAGGTTGATAAATTAAAATTTACCGGGGATGAGTTTGAGTTTGACTTAGCTATTAAGTTGGGCGCAGATTGTGATTCTCCGGAATGCTTAAACCTCAGCCCAGGTGATAATGAGTGGTTTGATTATCAGCTAACTGCCGGATATCAGTTAATAGCCTTTAATGACGATACACGTTCGACAAACAGTAGTCTGCAACAATATTATTCGTGGAGAAAACCATTTAAAACCAGACCCGACATGGATCCTAATGAAATTTTCAGAAACAACTTTACATTAATAAATAAAACTATTAAAGGTGTTGCAGGATTTAATATTGGTATTCCTGTTATTAACAAGATAGATATTAATTTACCAAAAGGAAAAGGTGGATTGCTGAGGAAAAGACTGGAAACTCCGCATTTATTGTCATTGGATATCGCAATAACAGATTATACTTATAATTCTTCAACAGGTATTTGTACTTATAATGCAGATTTATTTTTTAAAAACTGGAAACCAGATATGCATCCGCTTTCCTACGGGAATGATGGTAAAGCATATATAAATCTGGGATTACGCCTGTTACAAGTCAATGATCCGGCTGCCATTGTTGAAATACAATCTATAAAAGGAAAAATAAACTGGGAAACTTCCCAGCTCGATCAGCGACAGGCAAATGATCCTAATTCCGTCAAATCATTTATTTTTGTAAGATAGACTACTTATTTAAATTAACTTATTTATAAACCAAAACTTTTGTAGATTTATTCATGTTTCAACAGCAAAAATATTGCAGTAATTGTGGCAATGAAGTTGTCCTGAAATTTGCAGAAGGCAGGAATAGAATTGTATGCGAACATTGCACTGTTATACATTATACAAATCCTAAAATTGTAACAGGTGCACTGTGCGTTTGGGAAAATAAAGTGTTGCTGTGCCGACGTGCGATAGAACCACGTAAAGGATATTGGAACCTGCCGGCAGGTTATCTCGAAGATTTTGAAAAAGCGGAAGATGGAGCCATTCGGGAAACATGGGAAGAAGCAGGTGCAGAGATTGAGATTGAAAAGGTTTTAACCGTTTACAACTTACCGCAGGCAAACCAGGTATATATACATTTCCTCGCCAAATTAAAAGACGGCATTATACGTAATGGTGAAGAGAGTATAGAATCTGCTTTATTTTCCGAAGAAGAAATTCCTTGGAAAGAATTAGCGTTCACTTCATCTGCATTTGCATTACGAAATTTTTTTGAGGACAGAAAGGCTGGATTTTTTAATACACATTTAGGTACATTTCCGGAGAAATAAAATATACCAAACGTTTGTTTGGTAAAAAGAATTAAATTATATTTGCTGAAAATAGTTTAATTAGTGTCAAGCCGTAATCACAAAATAAACTCATTAACACGTAGAAAATTTATCAGCCTTGCAGGTTTAGGTATAGCATCTTTTGCAATGGATGCTTGTAAGAAAGACTCCATAATAAAAAAGAATAATCAACCATGTACAACAGGTACTATTCAATCCAAAAAGATAATTATTGTTGGTTCAGGTTTCGGTGGTAGTATTGCTGCCAAAAGATTGACAGCTGCAGGACATGAAGTTACATTATTAGAACGAGGAAAAGAATGGAAAACAGATGGTATTACCAAAGTTTTTTCCGATGCTTTTGGGACTACCAATAAAGCTGCATGGTTAACTTTAGATTGTCCCATTTCATTTGGGTTGCCAATCCGTTATACTAAAAAATTTATAGGATTACTAGAAAAAGTACAAGGTCAAAATATAGCAGCCATTGTACCGGCTTGCCTTGGTGGTGGTTCTGTATCATTTGGAGGTATTTGGGCAAAACCAAATCAGTTGGCATTCAGTCAGATTTTTCCTGCATCCATTTCTTATTCGGAGTTAGAATCAACTTATATTCCAAGAGTATTAGATCAGATGAAATGTACTGAAATCCCCGATGATATTTACAGAAATAATATCTTTAAACATAATGATATTTTTAAACAGCACAATGAAAAGGCTGGTATTGAAAATATCAGGCTTGCCAATAACTTTAACTGGAATACTATCAGAGAAGAAATTGATGATTCTAAAATTAAATCTGCAACTATTGGTGAGTGTGTTTACGGAACTAACAGTGGAGCAAAAATAACAACAAATGATACTTATTTAAAAGATGCAAAAGGTACGGGTAACTTAGAAATAATAACACAGAGTGTAGTTCAGGAAATTACCTTAAATTGTGATGATAATTATTTATTATTTGTAGATGAAATTGATGAAGAAGGGAAAGTAATTTCAAATAAAACATATAGTTGCGATTATTTGTTCTTGGCTGCAGGCTCTGTCGGAACCTCAAAATTACTTACAAAAGCCAAAGAAAAAAATACCATTCCCAATTTGAATGAACATATTGGAAAGGGATTTGGAAATAATGGTATGGCTTTATTTTTGAGAAGTGGAATTTCAGAACCAACAGGTGCCCAACAAAGTTTTCCTCCGATATATGCAGCGCAAGACGTAAGCAATCCTACTATGCCTTTGTATATTGAACATTTTCCATTTAATTTTTCTAATGTAGAATTAAACTCTTTAGGCTATAATTTTATGGGTTTAAATTCTACCCGCGGATATTTTGAATATAAGCCTGCCACGGATAAAGTGGAATTAATTTTCCCAGCGAGGAATGCTAATAATCAACGATTCGTGAATGATGCGGCGAAGTCAGTAATGCAACGAATTAATCAAGATAATTCAGGCTCATTAAGCAGTTTGTTAGGCAGCATTCCTGTAGATAATTTAACGTATCATCCACTCGGTGGTGTAGTACTTACGAAAGCAACAGACATATCGGGCAGAGTGCTAAACAACAAGAAGTTGTATGTAATAGATGGTGCAATGATTCCGGGTGCTACCTGTTGCAATCCTGCTCTTACCATTTCTGCATTAGCCGAAAAAAATATTGAACATATATTAAATGAAGATTTTTAACTTAAAAATTATGAGCAAGAAGGAAAATGATAAATTAAATATAGTTGACAGAAGAAAATTCTTAAAACTTAGTGCATTAACAGCAACAGCAGTCGCTATTGATAGTTGTTCAAAAGTCAGTTATAGCCCATATAATTGTGATCAAACATCATTAAACAATAAAAAGAAAGCGATAATCGTAGGAAGTGGTTTTGCAGGCTCTATTGCTGCACATCGGTTAACAGAAGCAGGATATGAAGTTTTGCTGTTAGAGCGGGGAAGATTTTGGGATACAGGCAACGGGACAAGAAGTGTATTTGCTCCGCCTGCAGGAGTAGCAATGGCAAATATTGTAAATTTAAACGCGGATAAACGTTCTACTTTTTTAGGGAATATTTGTGCAAATCCATTTATGCCACCTGTTTACAGAGTTGAAAAATATATTGGAGTGATGGAGCGTTTTGAAGGAATCAATATGACTGTAATTGCACCGGCACTATTGGGAGGTGGTACGGCAGTGTACGGTGGTATTTTCTCACAGCCACGTGAGTTTATGTATAATCAGGTATTTCCGACTGAAATTCCTTACGCAGAAATGAATGCAAGGTGGTATCCACTGGTAAAACAAAATTTTCAGGCAACACAAATGCCTGATGATATTGCGCATCATGAAAATTTTATACATTATGAGCGTTTTAAAATTGAAAATGAACGTGCAGGATTTGAAGTAGAAAAAGTAGATGTTACCTACGATTGGAATAAAATCAGAGAAGAAATTAACGGAACTCGTATTAAATCATCTATCATTGGCGAATCGATGTTTGGTTGCAGTAGTGGTGCCAGACATAGTGCAGAATTCAATTATCTGAAATGGGCGCAGGATTCAGGAAAACTAGAAATAAAGACACAATCAATGGTTACTGACATTGCCAAAAATTGTGATGATAATTACATAGTTTATGTAAATGAAATTGATGAACAGGGGAGAATCATAAAAAAAGTAAAGTATGAAACAGAATATTTATTTATGGCATCAGGTTCTATAAATACATCGAAATTAATGACTAAGGCAAAAGCAAAAAATTCCTTGCCTAATTTGAATGATGAAGTAGGAAAAGGTTGGGGGCATAATGGTAGTTCATTTATTTTACGACAATCACTAAGTAAACCTTCCGGTAAAGATCAGGCATTCCCTCCTAATTACTCTACGCCAGATTTTAATAATCCGATTGCACCCATTTTTATAGAACATTTAGCATTTCCATTAGGGTTTGAATGTGATTGTCTAAGCTACTTTGCAATTGGATTGGTAAAAAATTTCGGAACTTTCTCTTATAGTCCAAAAACGGATAACGTCATATTGGATTATCCGCATTCAAGCCAATCCTATCAGAAATTTGTAAATCAAGCATTCTTGACTAGTGTAAATAAAATTAATCAGGTGAATGGTGGTACAAATAGTACCATTATCGGGAGTGTTCCGAAATCAGACACCTCTGCACATCCCTGCGGTGGGATGGTAATTGGTAAAGCAACAGATTATTATGGAAGAGTAAAAAATCATCAAAAACTATATGTGATTGATGGAGCATTAATACCGGGATGTTGTGCAGGTTCTAATCCTGCCATGACTATTTCTGCCTTAACTGAGAGAAATATGGAAAACATTTTAGAAAATGATTTTTGATTTATCTCATTTTTACTATATTTGTTACATGGAAAAGTTAACATCTAACAGAAATTTCTTTTTAATCTCCGGCTTAATTTTAGCGGCAGTAATTTTCAGAATAATTCCTCACCCTTTTAATATTACTCCAATTATAGCAGTTGCATTATTTGCAGGTGCAAAGTTTAAAGATAAAAAATGGGCAATTATAATTCCCATAGCTTCACTTTTTATTAGTGATGTTATATTATCATATGTCAATCATTACGAATTACTGCACAGTACTATTCTTTTTACGTATGGTTCAGTTCTTCTGATTATTTTATTAGGCAGATTATTAAACAACGATAAGTTGAATATCAGTAAAACAATAGGTCTTAGTTTATTATCCTCCCTGCTTTTCTTTTTGATTAGTAATTTTGGTGTTTGGTTGTTTGGAAATTTATACACATTAGATATTGCCGGTTTAGCAAAATGCTATATCATGGCAATTCCATTCAACAAATTCAGCTGGGCTGGTGATTTATTTTTTGTTTTTGCACTTTTTGGTATCTATGAATTCATAAGTAATAAAAATACATCTGAATCTAAAGAGATGGCTTGGTTAAAAAGTGAAAATATAGATTAATCTTTCCGTACTATTTTCTTATCTAAATGTTATTTTAACAACTGTTATTATCTTTATTCAATGCACCTAAGGCATAATTGTATAACTTTGCCTCTCTAAATTTTTATACATTGTCATTAATAAAATCTATATCAGGCATTCGTGGAACGATTGGCGGCAAATCCGGTGATGCATTAACACCTATTGATATTGCAAAATTTACATTAGCATTTGGTACTATTCTCAAACAAAAAGATGCAAAGAAAATTGTTGTCGGAAGAGATGCCCGTATTTCAGGCGAGATGGTTCATCATATTGTGATTGGTAATCTGATTGGAATCGGATTAGATGTAGTTGATTTAGGTTTAGCTACCACACCAACAGTAGAAATGGCAGTAACCGCGGAAGAAGCAGATGGTGGAATTATTATTACTGCTTCTCATAATCCAAAACAATGGAATGCTTTAAAGTTATTAAATAAAAAAGGAGAATTTATTTCAGATAAGGTAGGACAGGAAGTTTTAAAAAGAGCACACTCAGGAAAATTTGATTTCGCCGAAGTTGATAAATTAGGACAAGTTACAAAGAAGGATTATCTGGATTATCACATCGAACAGATTTTAAAAATTCCTTATGTAAATATTGAAGCTATTAAAGCAAAAAAATTTAAAGTAGTGGTTGATGCTGTGAACAGTGTTGGCGGAATTGCTGTTCCGAAATTATTAAAAGCACTGGGAGTGGAAGTAATACATGAATTGTACTGTGAACCTACAGGTAAATTTGCACACAATCCTGAACCATTACCCGAAAACTTGTCCGCACTTTCTTCTGAAGTGAAACAACAAAAAGCTGATATTGGAATTGCCGTTGATCCGGATGTTGACAGGTTAGCCTTTATAGATGAACAAGGTGCTGCTTTTGGAGAAGAGTTTACGTTGGTTGCAGTTGCAGATTATGTTCTAACACATAAAAAAGGAAATACAGTTTCCAATCTTTCTTCCACTAAAGCATTGCGTGATATCAGTGAGAAACATGGTGTACAATATGCTGCATCGGCAGTAGGTGAAGTAAATGTGGTAGAAAAAATGAAAGAAACGAATGCCGTAGTTGGAGGAGAAGGCAATGGAGGAATTATTTTACCTGAGCTGCATTATGGCAGAGACGCACTCGTAGGTATTGCATTGTTTTTGTCGCATCTGGCACTTTCTAATAAAAGTGTACACTCTCTTCGAACTCAATATCCAAACTATGTGATATCTAAAAATAAAATACAGCTCGAAGAGGGTATGGATTTATTGGATATCATTGAGAAAGTAAAAGAAAAATATAAACAATATCCTCAAAATACTATCGACGGTCTACGGATAGATATCGATCAGGATTGGGTACACTTACGCGGTTCTAATACTGAACCTATTATTCGTATTTATGCAGAAAGTTCTACAGAACAAACTGCCAATGCCATAGCTCAGAAGATGCAAAAAGACATTATGGCAATTTTGAAAGGTTAGACGATTAACAATTTATAGCTAATGTTGAATAGTAGTATTTTAGCTAAAATCTTTCTTCATAAATAAATCGTAAATTGTCCATCGTTAATCGTTAATCATTTTGGCTGCAACACTCGAAACTCTCTGGAAAAGTTTACAAACGAAAAAGTTTGAGTCGGTATATTTTTTATGCGGTGAAGAACCTTATTATATCGATTTAATTGAAGAATTTATCTCTGATAATGCGCTCGAACCACATGAAAAAGACTTTAATTATTCCATGTTCTATGGTAAAGATGCTGATCCGATGCAGGTATTAAACGATGCCAGACAATATCCGACATTTGCAGAAAAAAGAGTAGTAATCGTTCGAGAAGCACAGGATTTTAAAGTCAAAGACTGGGAAGTCTTTGAAAAGTATATAGAAAATCCTGTTGAAACTACCGTACTGGTGTTTGCGCATAAAAATAAAACATTAGACAAGCGAACTAAGATTGCAAAAATTATTGAGAAGAAATCAGTTTATTTTGAATCTAAAAAGAAAGCGGATGATGAGTTGCCTAACTGGATTGCAGGCTATGTAAAGAAGAAAAATTTTTCCATAAACAATGAAGCATCTAAAGTACTGGCAGAAAATTTAGGCAACGATTTATCCCGTATCTCAAATGAGATAGATAAACTGTCGGTAATGCTCGGCGACAATACAGAAATCACACTCGAAATTATTGAGAAATATATAGGTATTTCAAAAGAGTATAATATTACTGAATTTAATAATGCCATTATAAGAAGAGATTTTTCCAAGGCGATGAAGATGGTATTGTATTTTGAAAAAAATCCTAAAGCTGGTCCGATTATTGCCATACTCGCTTATATGTATAATCATTTCAGTAAATTGTTTGTCTTACATCAGTTCAGGGATGTAAAAGCAGCTACTGCAGTTATTGGTTGGATACCGGCAGATGTAAGTAACGGAACGCGTTACTATTCAGTACAAAAAACACAAGAAATTTTACACTTACTCTGTGAGTACGATGCAAAAGCAAAAGGGTTGTATGCTACCGGAAATAACAACAGTGCTGATTTGCTGAAAGAGTTAGTATTCAAAGTAATTCGATAGCGTAAGATTCATTATTGAACTTTATATTTTGTTTCTTTAATAAATCTGTATAATTTTATACAACATTCTCAAATGTTATTTTATGAATTTCACTTATTTATATTTCTACTTGCTTTTAATGGCCGGAACTGAGAATGTATATCAGAAAGCAGAAGTGCAGGCAAATAGTATACTTTCTGCGCCACATGAAAGCGTTGATTCATTTTCTTTTTGTGATAATAAAATAAGATATGTTGTACTGAAAGATTCTGTTATTAATAAAAAAGGTAGCATTGGTACGGAATATGATTATCCTATTTACAAGTATATTACTGAAATCATTTTTTATAAGGATATGAAAATCGCTGCCATCGAGAGAAAACAAGTACAGCTAAAAAGATATGAATATGATGGCGTGACGACTGGAATGCAAATAAGTGCAACATTAGACTCTGCACAAAATTATTATTTTGATCAGCAACAAAATCCTATAACTTACAAGCAATTACTGGAAATACAATCTAAAATTTGTAAAGAGAAAGAATAATTTTTTATGGAATTTCAATATTTCCTTCATAAATGGCAAGAAGAATTATATCATACCGGTATACGTTATTTTATTGCGGCCGGAATTATATTCTTTCTGTTTTATGTTTTGTTGCGAAAAGTAATGCTACCCAGAAAAATACAACCGGCTTTTCCTAAATTTCGTGACTATCGCCGCGATATATTTTATTCTGCTATTTCCATGTGTATCTTTGCCACTATCGGAGTCTTGACTTTTACTGTCTTAAGGCCATACACAAATATCTACGACAACATTCATCAGCATAGTATAGTGTATTATTGCTTTACTTATGTATGGATGTTCTTTTTGCACGATGCATACTTTTACTGGACGCACCGTTTGATGCATCATCCCAATATTTTTAAATTTGTACATCTGATTCATCATAAATCTACCAATCCTTCTCCCTGGACTGCCTATGCTTTTCATCCGCTGGAGGCCATAATGGAGGCACTAATTGTAGTCTTAATTGCATTCACTTTGCCGGTTCATCACCACGCAATTATGTATTATATGTTGTTTCAGATTGGATACAATGTGTACGGGCATCTCGGCTTTGAAATTTTTCCAAAAAATATGAATCGACACTGGTTGGGGAAATATTTTAATACATCCGTTTCACATAATATGCATCATAAATATTTTGTCAAAAATTACGGCTTATGGACTACTGCTTGGGATCGTGCTTTTGGCACCATGCATCCGAAGTATAATGAACTATATGAAAAGACTACAGGAAGATTGAAAAATCAGAATGAATTGATTTCATCAATAAACGAAAAAGCCAATGCCGGTCTTCAAAA
>DAORIK010000019.1:0-31632 GCA_035438465.1 Chitinophagales bacterium
AAATTAAGAGAGGAAGGAAATGTCGTTTCTCTGGAGGTGCAAAATAAAAAGAACACCAAAAAGCAACTCGAAAACTTAACAGAACAAGGCTTTACGGCTTTTGCAATTTATCAACCTGATATGGACTTAGCTCTCAGGATACTGGAAAAGTAGGAAACAAAATAAATATAGTTTAAACATTTTTTCAAATAATTGGTTTATAGCCTAATACAGAAAGAATGAGTATTGTTTATTCTAAAAATACCACATGGTTCAAAGCTGCACTCTATGTTGCGGGAGCATACCATATCATTTGGGGTTCTTCAGTGATTTTCAAACCAAATTTCTGGTTCGATTTAGCAGCACTTTCACACCCAAATTATGTGCAACTATGGCAGTTTATTGGTTTATACGAGGTGGTTTTTGGCATAGGTTATTTGATGGCAGCCTCCAATCCACTACGACACTGGCGCGTAGTGTTAATGGGTTTCGTTACTAAACTATGTGTTACGGTTGGTTTTACATACTTCTATTTCCGGGGAGAAGAACCTGCTGTTATATTCAATATGATTTTATCTAATCATATTTTCTGGCTGATTCCTTTTATGGTTATTTTGTATAATGCTTACCGTCATCAGTATTTGCTGGATAACGAAATGATACATTTGAACGGACTTGAAGTATCCGAGCTCATGGATTATTATGAAACAGATAAAGGGGATAGCCTTAGAGATTTGTCCAATACACAACCGGTTATGTTAGTCTTTTTACGTCATTTCGGATGTACATTCTGCAAGGAAACATTATGGTTTATACAAAAATTAAAACCTGAAATTGAAGCAAAAGGTACTAAAATAATTTTGGTCCATATGCACACAGAAACTAAAGCAAGAGAGGAATTGAAAAAATACAACCTACTGGATTTAGATACTGTTTCAGACCCGGAATCTATGCTATACAAGGGATTTCATCTGAAACGAGGAACACTTTCTCAGGTACTAGGTTTTAAAGTATGGATACGGGGATTGTATCTTTGGTTAACAAAAGGCGCATTTATCAGCAGTCCTGATGGTGTGGATACCTTTCAGATGCCCGGAATTTTCTTGGTACATAACGGTAATATTGTTAAGCAGTATATTCATTTGTCAGCTGCCGATATCCCGCCTTATTTGGAACTCGCAACCTGCGAGAAATGTCTGACCGCTCAGACATCCTGATATTTTCTCTTATTTTGTGTTAATTGGAACTTTTTCTTCCGGGAAACTATTTATTTATGCTTCTAATGATGTAATTTTAAAAATAATAAAATTAAAAATCATGAAAAAACTCAGTTCCTTATTATCTGCAATCCTATTATTCTTTGTTGTTAATTCGAATGCAGCAAATGTACAATTAACGGTAAAACTTAAAAACGGTGATGTCGTTACCGGCAAAACTACCTTGCCGAAAATAACCGTAATAACTGCTTACGGTTCTCTCACTATTCCAATTGAGAAAGTTAGTAACCTGAAATTAGGTATAGTATCTGACCATACAAAAGATGGTGCTGTTTTGCCCGATCTAAGTAAATTGCAAACTGCAAATGAGGCAGAAGCAAAAGTTATTTATGAAAGATTATTTGCATACGGTACGCCGATACTTTCTACCGTTATTACCTTTACACAAAATCCTTTTTATAAAATTTCAGACAACGAAAAATATACAATTGAACAGTTAATAGATGAATTGTATAAGAAAGCAGATTTAACGACAGGTCAAAGTGTAAATGACGCTGTAACTTTTGATGGATCTAACTATCTGGAAGGTTCTGTGGCTTTTGGAGATATTACCATACAGGCTGAATATGGTAACCTTACTTTCAGACGCGATAAAATTGAAAGTCTTGACATTTCACCGGTCGAAGAAGTTACACCAAATTCTGACGGAAGCTATAAACTGAAAGGAAATTATCATATCTCCGGAAATGATAACAATAAAGGTTGGTTGAATACCGGCGTAAAAGTGAAAAGCGGTGATAAATTTGTTATTACCGCAACAGGAAAAGTAGTATTAAAAAGTTTATCCGGTGGAACATACGGACCTGACGGTTATGTAAGTGGCACAAAAGATGCTGCCTATACTGATGATATGGAAACCAAATACGGATCTGTAGTCTACAAAATAGGAGAGTATGGTCAGATTAAACAAGCAGGTTCAAAATACGAAGGTGTTGCTGCTGAAGAAGGAGTTGTTTATATATCTATTTATGAAACAGTCTATGACAAAGGGAACACCGGTTCATACAATGTGAAAGTCGTTAAGAAACAGTAATATTTCTACTTATAATAAATGAAATAGTAAAGTCTCGGAAATTTTTTCGAGACTTTGTTATTCAAAATATCCAAACGTATAAAATAATCCGGCACCAATATAATTATTGCGAAATCTAAAGTCGTGTGTGTACGAAAAGTGTACACCTAAACTGTGGTGATGAGTATAGAAGCGTAACCCTGCTAAAGAAATTAATCCATAATCACTCTCACTGTATTCTTCATTAATACTGAAAATATAATTAAAACCACTTCCAAAATAGCCGCCAATATTGTGATGGGATTCTTTTTTGAATGCAGCATGACCAAAATTAAATAATAAGGTGGCAGGTACTTGCATTTGAAAGAAATTACCTTCTTCCGGATTGAACCTTGCTCCAAACCCTAATGGAGAAGCTAGAGAAATAGACATTTTATTTTTTACAGGGAAATTACATCGAGGCATGTATTGAACATTTGGTCCGTAACTGGTGGGAGTAGCAAATTTCGTGTTTCGTAATTTTGACCAAAAACCAATACCTATATCATGCATAAAATCAACTGCAAAAACTTGCTGACAAAACAATAAAAAAAATAAAGGGAGTAATCTTTTCATCTATTTTTTGATTTAAATGTTTAAAAATTAAAACATCGCTTACCTCTTTTTGTTTAATATTATGAAACTTAGAATGTCATAAATTTGAAATTTTGCTGTATTTTGTTATTTATAAAAAATATAAAAATTATCTTTCCATAAATGAACGGTTATCGGTTTACAAAATACATCCCAATTCTTGATCAAAATTCAGCTGATTTTGATAAGTTACTGAATGTATTGCGTCAGTTATTGACCTATACTTCCGGCGATGTACGTGAAGCATTGGAATGGCTGACAGATTTAGACAATCAATATAATCTGACTACCAATGATTATGGGATGGGCGATTTTATACGTGATTTAGTGGATAATGGATATTTGCAACAGGAAAATCATCAAAGCGATGCATTGAAAATGACATCGAAAATGGAACAAACAATCCGGCAGAAATCACTGGAAGATATTTTTGGTAAAATAAAAAAATCAAAACGTGGTAATCATAAAACAAATTTTGGCGGCAACGGCGATGAGCCAACCGGCGATATACGTCCCTACCAATTTGGAGATAAACCTGAGCAAATATTGATGACAGAGTCCTTGAGGAACGCACAAATCAATAACTCAACCGATGAATTTTTATTAAATGAAAGTGATATCGAAGTAATGGAGCAGGAATATCAGGCACAAACGTCTACTGTACTGATGATTGATATTTCGCATTCTATGATTTTGTACGGAGAAGACAGAATTACACCTGCTAAAAAAGTAGCAATGGCATTGAGTGAATTGATTATGACACGTTATCCGAAAGATACTTTAGATGTCATAGTTTTTGGAAATGATGCCTGGCAGATTCAGGTAAAAGATTTACCTTATTTGCAGGTTGGTCCGTATCATACCAACACTGTTGCAGGACTGGAGTTAGCGATGGATATTTTGCGTAGGAGAAAAAATTCCAACAAACATATTTTTATGATTACCGACGGAAAACCGACCTGTTTGCGCGAAGGATTGACCTATTATAAAAACAGTTTTGGGTTAGACAGAAAGATTGTTAATAAATGCTACAACTATGCTGCACAATGCAGACGTTTAAATATTCCTATCACAACATTTATGATTGCCCGCGATGCCTACTTGCAGCAATATGTAAAAGAGTTTACTGAAATTAATAAAGGAAAAGCATTCTATACATCTTTAGATGGTCTAGGGGATTTTCTTTTTGAGGATTACGAACGAAATAAAAAAAGAAAAGTGCGGTAATGAAGTGGATTTACTCAAAATTTTGTAAATTAACATACTAAAACCAAAATTATGTCAAAATACAAAAGTCCTTTGCTGAATACGCTGCGGAAAAAATCCAGAATTTTCTTAGATGGAAAAGATGAAGATGAAATAGAAGAGAAAGGAATGATTTCCCGTCGTCAATTCTTAGATACCGGAATAAAATCAGGTCTTATTATTGGTGCTGCTTCTTCATTACCTTTGTTTAGTTCCTGCAAAAATAATACTTCAGATAAAAATGGAAATGCTGACAGCGGTTCTTTGCTTAAACCCAAAGTAGTAATTATAGGTGCAGGCATTTCCGGTTTGACAGCTGCACACTATCTCAAAAAATCAGGAGTCGTAAAATATGAGATATACGATGCTCTTAAAAGATGTGGAGGCAGAATGCATACCATTCCGGAATTTTTACCAGGGATTACAGTAGATATAGGCGGTGAATTTGTTGATACGGTACACACGGAAATGTTAGCACTCTGCAAAGAGTTTAATATTGAATTGAATGATTATTTTTCCGACCCATTACACGAAGGTGAAGGCAGGGAATGGTATGTAATCAATGATAAACGTTATACTATAAAGCAGGTCTTTAATGAATTTAAAAACTTCTTACCTGTAATTCAAAAAGATCTGGAATCCTGCGGAGAAAATTATGATACCCCGGATGCTATTCGTTTGGATAAATTATCTCTCGAAGAATATCTTGCCAAAATTGGAATTACCGGCTGGCTGAAAGAGTTGCTTCGCTGTGGATATCTTTCAGAATTCGGACTCGACTTGCAGGATAATTCTGCGCTTAACTTTATTGATATGCTCGGTGTGAGTGAAACTAATGAAATAGAGTTATATGGAGACAGCGATGAACGCTATTCTATAAAAGGAGGTGTGGTTTCTTTAATTAATGAGATGGTTGCATCCGTTGGTAATATACATCTGGAACATAAACTGGTTGAAATCAATAAATCCGGAAGTGGATATTCCATCATTTTTGAAAATGGAAAAACAACTTATGCGGATGTTATTATCTGCACCATTCCATTCTCTGTGTTGCGAGACGTGAAGTTTAATGTCGGTACTATTAAACCACAAAAATTAAAAGCGATTAAAGAACTCGGCTACGGACAGAATGCGAAGTTATTCTTGGGATTCGATGAACGCGTATGGCGCAAGTATAAAACAATCGGATACTTATTCAATGATAAAATTCATAATGGCTGGGACAGTTCATTTGGGCAAACAGATAACAAAGGGCCCGGAATTTACACGGTATTTTTAGGAGGAAAAGATGCCATAGATATGGCGGCAAATAAAAACGATGTAGATCGTTATGTAAATATGTACCTGCCGCTTTTGGATAAAATATATCCCGGTATGAAGAGTAAGTTTAACGATAATGCAGATATTGCGTGGTGGCCTAAATCTAAGATTACAAAAGGTTCTTATTCCGCTTTCTATCCCGGACAATGGAACGATGTTGCTCCATATATCAGTGAACCCATCGGAAATATTTATTTTTCTGGGGAGCACTGCAGCGTAGATTTTCAGGGATTTATGAATGGTGGTGCACAAACAGGAAAGGATGTGGCAATGGCTCTGTTAAAAAGAATAAATGCGGCAGGATAACTCTGCACTACATTTTTCATCCATATCTTAAATAAGATTTATTCTTAAACAAAATGGTTGAATCATAGTTATATAGTAACTTTGATTCAACCAGATAATTTTTACATGGATTATAAGAACATCAATACCATTGCACAGCTCAAAAAATCAGGATATCAGTCTAAATCGATTAAACAGGAATTAAGAGATAATCTTGTAAAGAAACTTAGTTTAAAACAAAAAACATTCGAAGGAATTATTGGGTATGATACTTCTGTAATTCCGGATGTGGAGCGAGCCATTCTCTCCAAACATAATATTTTACTACTGGGTTTACGCGGACAAGCGAAAACACGTTTGGCAAGGCAAATGGTAAATCTACTCGACGAATATATCCCGATAGTGAAAGGAAGTGAAATATTAGACGATCCATTGATGCCTCTTTCACGCTATGCAAAAGATTTGATAGAAATAAACGGCGATGAAACACCAGTAGAATGGGTACATCGTTCCGAACGTTTTGGAGAGAAACTTGCAACACCTGATGTGAGCGTTGCGGATTTGATTGGCGATATAGACCCGATTAAGGCTGCTACACAGAAATTAAATTACAGCGATGAGCGTGTGTTGCATTTCGGAATTATTCCGCGATGTAATCGCAGCATTTTTGTTATAAATGAGCTTCCCGATTTACAGGCACGTATTCAGGTAGCTTTATTTAATTTACTGGAAGAAGGTGATTTACAGATTCGCGGATTTAAACTGCGTTTCCCATTGGATATACAATTTGTCTTTACAGCGAATCCGGAAGATTATACCAACCGTGGCTCTATTATAACACCTTTGAAAGACAGAATTGAATCACAGATTTTGACACATTATCCCAAAACGATAGAAGATTCTAAAACAATTACTGAACAGGAAGCATCTATAGCAGAAGAACAAAAAGAAAAAGTTATTATTCCCGAACTGATAAAAGATTTGGTGGAACATATAGCTTTTGCTGCCCGAGAGAGTGAATTTGTAGATGAGAAAAGCGGCGTGTCCGCACGACTCACCATTGCGGCAATGGAAAACTTAGTGAGTACTGCAGAGCGCAGAGCATTAATCAATAACGAAAAGCAAACTGTAGTTCGGATAGCTGATTTTGCAGGTGTGTTTCCGGCTATTACCGGAAAAATTGAAATGGTGTATGAAGGAGAACAGGAAGGACCGATGCGGGTGGCACAAAACATATTGGACAAAGCTATCCGAAATTTGTTTGTGCATTATTTCCCAAACCCAACGAAAGTAAAGAAGAAAAAGGGACAACAGGAAGAAAAGAATATTTACCATGAGGTACAGCAATATTTTGAATCAGGTAACGTACTGGATATCCTGACGGATGCTTCCGATAAATCCTATACGGAAAATTTAGATACAGTTACAGGATTACGTGATTTAGTGTTATCAAAAGTAATTGGAGTAAAAAAAGCTGATTTAAATACTTATATGGAATTTGTTTTACACGGTATGACTGCTTATTCCTTGTTAAGTAAGTTTCAGTTAGAAGGAGGTAATAAATTTTCCGATATTACTACTGCCATGTTCAACTACGGCAACGAAGATGTGGATGATGATTTGAAGGAGCTATTTAAATAGAATTCTTTATGTAGTAATAATAAGTCATTTCTTCAGATACCCAGTTACTTTTGCTGCGAGCAAAGGAGCAAAGAAAAGGAAGATTATACCTAGAGGCATTAAACCACCTTTCATTAAATTATAGTCAGAAAGAATTCGACTCCAGGAGAATCCGGCAATTCCTCCGGCACCTATTTCAAAGGCAATAGTAAGTACTACCCACATCAATCCGATAAAAAGTAAGGTCGATTTATTTTTTGTATCTATCCAGCGTATAAATAATATTGAAATAAGAAAGATTAGAAACATACCGGTAAATACAGCAATTTGACGTGCATGAAAATCTCCTACGAGTGGTGTTAGCAACAGAGTTCGTAAAATTCCATGTACTGATTCAACAATAATGATAATCAGCCAAACAAGTAATCCTCTGAAAAATAGCATTATTGAATTTTACCTGCTGTATAGAAATTATTCTTTTACAATCAACTTAAAGCCAACGCCATGTACGTTTTGTATCTCTAAGTTCGGGTCGTCTTTCAGGTATTTGCGCAGTTTGGTAATATACACATCCATACTTCTGCCGGCAAAGTAACTGTCATCTTTCCATATTTTCACCAGCATATCTTCTCGTTTTACCGGCTGATTCGCGTGTCTTGCTAAATATTCTAAAAGTGCTGCTTCCTTCTTGGTGAGCGAAGCAATCTCATCGCCGTTTAACAATTTCAGTTCATCTACTTTCAGGATGTATTTTCCAATAGTAAATTCTTTTTGCTCAGGTACGGCAGATTTGGTGCGCTTCAGAATGGCTTCCATGCGCATAATCAGTTCGTCAAAATTAAATGGCTTCGTAATATAATCATCGCCTCCTACTGTAAAGCCTTTCAGTTTATCTTCCTGCATTTCTCGTGCAGTCAAAAATATAATCGGTGTCTCGTCTTTTTTGTCACGTATTTCCTGTGCAAGTGTGAAGCCGTCTTTCTTCGGCATCATCACATCAAACAAATACAGATCAAATTTTTCCTTGTAAATAGCACGTTCTGCATCAAGCCCGTTTATACAATGTGTTACCTGATAGCCTTTGTCGCTGAGGTTATCTTTAATCACAAAACCTAAATTCGGGTCGTCTTCCGCCAGCAATATTTTAATGCTCTTTTCCATATTATTTATCTTTTGTGTGAAACCATATGGTAAATGTGGTGCCCACTTTCGGGATACTGTGTAATGCAATTTTTCCCTTATGCAATTTTATCATATTTTTTACATAAAACAATCCGAGTCCAAATCCTTTTACATCATGCAGATTGCCACTTGGTACTCTGAAAAACTTCTCGAATATCATGTTCTGTGAACTGGTATCAATCCCTTTGCCATTGTCTTTTACCGAAATCTCTATGCCTTTATGTTTGTTCAGTGTGATAATCTGTATTTCCGGTATTTTGTCGCAATACTTTATGGCATTATCAAGCAAGTTATACAAAATATTGGTCAAATGCACTTCATCTCCGCTAACAATTGTCTTTTTTGCGTTTAATTGTAAGATAATTTTACCCTGCAGTTCACTTACACGAGGCTCCATATTTTTGGCAATATTTTCAATAAGAGCATGTATATCTATTTCGGATATATTTAAAGCAATCTTATGTGAATCTATTTGTGATACCTGCAATACTGACTCTACCTGACTTTTAAGTCGTTTATTTTCTTCACTGATGATGGTGGCATAATGTTTCAATCGCTCGGGATTATTAATAATATCATCACGCATCAGCACATCACTGGATAAGGCAATGGTAGAAATGGGCGTCTTAAACTCGTGTGTCATATTATTGACAAAATCGGTTTTTATTTCACTTAGTTTCTTTTGCTTAAGGATAATAAGAATGGTGTAGGTGAAAAAACCGATAACTACCATCAGTACTATGGAAAAAAAGATAAGTAGTTTAAAATCATCCTGCAGATAAGTGGTCTTTTTGGGAAATAAGACGCCGATATAGTAATTGTCATTTGGTTTCGGTTTGATACGCAGACGTTCTATCTTTCCGGTATTTTTGATATTGACAAATCTTCCTGTATAAAATGAATCGGTGGTACATTCGAAGATGCCATATTCAAAGTCCGCATTCAGGTTCTGGTTTTTCGACTCGATAATAAGGTAATTCTCCAGCATGGTAATATTTACCGGAGAACTGAAATCAATAGTATAATAATTGGATGCCTTTTTGTTGATGCCATCTAATTGCACTCTGTATTTGGAATCCTGAATTAAACGATCGGCAACACTCTTTAATGCTACATAGGCACGGTGGTTAAATTGTTGCTCTTTTAAGTCAATGGCTTTTTTTATCCAGAAAATCTGAGTGGTAATAATTCCGGCTAACGAAATAAAGGCTAATAAAATAATATTACGTATGGTAGCTCTGCTCATAGATTATCTAAATATAAAGTTATGGAAAATACAAACAGTTGCATTAACAATTATTTAGGAATTTTTGTTGATTTATGTCAGTTGTCGATTTCCTTAAGTATAAAAAGAATACCTCTGAACAGGAGACATAATAAAGTAAACAAAAAATAGAACAGCACCACCAAAATAGTAATGGTATGCAGTTCATTGGTTTGACGGTAGGAAAGATCAGACACAAAATTTCCTGAAAAATAGATATAACCGGAGAGCAGGATAAAGACAATAACAGAGATGCCTGTATATTGGAGCAGTTTTTGCTGGAATGCTCCTATGATAGGATTATAGAAACAAAATAAAAAGATGGGTGAAAAAATCATATTCCATGCCAACACACTTTTTTGACCCGTCACTAAGCAAAAGATAGAAACGATAGTAATGAGCAACAGAGTAAAGGCACCTTGACGAAGAGGACTCAGTTTTTGGTGATTAAATTCAAATTTTTTAAACATTTCGGAGAATAAATCATAAATAAACAACATCAAAATTAACTATTTGTTTCAAAGTAGTAGATTTGTATAAATATTATTATGGACGCACGATTACAGGCTTTTGAGCGATTGCTGAATATAATGGATGAACTTAGGGAAAAATGCCCCTGGGATAAAAAGCAAACCATTGCTTCTTTGCGTAAACTGACTATTGAGGAAACATATGAATTGTCTGATGCCATTATTCGTGAAGACTGGAAAGAAATAAAAGAAGAACTGGGTGATTTATTCCTCCATCTAGTTTTTTATGCGAGAATAGGAAAGGAACAGCAGCAGTTTTCAGTGGAGGATGTTTTAAATACCGTTTGTGAGAAATTAATTTTTCGTCATCCTCATGTTTACGGAGATACAAAAGTAACAGATGAAGAAGAAGTGAAAAAAAACTGGGAGCAGTTAAAATTAAAAGAAGGGAAAAAATCGGTATTGGAAGGTGTGCCGAATGGATTGCCTGCATTAAATAAAGCTCAGCGTATTCAGGATAAAGTGCGCGCAGTTGGTTTTGATTGGGATAACAAAGAACAGGTAATGGAAAAAGTAATGGAAGAGATTGGTGAATTAAACGCAGCGGTTGATTCTGAAAATAAAGATGATATAGAAATGGAGTTTGGGGATGTACTCTTTGCTTTAATAAATTATTCAAGGTTTATTCAAGTAGATACGGAGAGCGCATTGGAAAAAACTAATCAAAAGTTTATTCAACGTTTTCAATGGATGGAAAAATATACAGCAGAGAATAACCTGGATATGCATCAAATGAATCTGGAGCAATTAGATGAAATCTGGAATATGGCAAAACATCAATTGAAAAAAGACAATTCATAATTCAAAACAAATAATTTTTTGGATTTTTTTAAGCAACATAAAATAACTATTGCAGCGATTGCCGGCATCGTACTATTATCTGTTTGTTTAATAATAGATACGGTTCAGACAGTTTCTCCCGGCATCGGTAAGGCAAAAAGAATTATAGAGTCAAATCTGCATGATGTTGAAAATAAAGCGGCTGCAATTATTCAATCAAAGGAGCTGGCAGATGCTGCAAGTGACTATAAAAAAGCAAATGCTGTAATTAAAAAATTAAACGATGACAATAAGATATACTTTTACATTTACAAAGATGATATTTTAAGCTATTGGTCAACCAATGTTTTTATTCCTGAAAATATAGATAAGATCGCTGAACATGAGATTCATTTCTTAAAAGAAGCAAATGGATTTTACGAAGTAATGCATAAAAAATCAGAAGACGGAAAGATTAACATCTACGCATTAATTCCGGTATATTATCAATATTCAACCAGTAATAAATTTCTGGTAAACGGCTTCGTATGGAATCATCCTTTCTTAAAACGCTTTGTGATTTCGAACAGAGAGGCGAATAAAACCATTTCAATTGTAAATGCGCAGGGGCACTATCTTTTTTCAATACGTGTTGCTGATAATGCAAGTACTGTTTACAATCCGTATACGGTTTTGCTTGAAATTATTGGGTTAATGTTGTTATTCTGGTCCTTTTATCAAATCATAAAAAAACTTCTCATAAAAAGAAAATATAAAATTTCTTTTTTGCTGGTCGTATTTATCGCAGTTTTAACGGATGTTTTATTTAATCAGTTTAAATTATTTTCATTAACCAATACCTCACTGCTTTTCTCTTCCAATTTGTATGCTTCCACTAATCTAAGCGATACACTTGGAACATTGTTAATCAGAACCTTTTTGGTTGCCTGGGTTCTGTCGTTGTTGCGTTTTTTAGATGCTAACTTCATCAAAAATAAAAACTGGTTGCTGGTATTCCCGGTAGCAGTATATTTTATTATTGTGGCAATTATTCAGAGTGTAATACAAAACTCTGTAATTAGTTTTAACTTTTATTTAGTTAATACATTGGATAAATATACGCTCATCAGTTTGGTGGTGTTCGGGTTTTCTTTTTCCAGTTTATTGTTTTTAATGAAATGGATTTTTGAACAACCGCTTAGTAAAAGCTTCTTTTGGTTCACAATTGTTTTCAGCATAGTTGGAGTAGTTGTCGCCGTATATTTAGGCGCATTCAATGATGTACTGTATGCAGTATTTTTAACATTGTGGCTCATTACATTTATTTTATTTTTTTATTACGAGAAATCTTTCTTTCAGAGCAACCGAAAATATAAATTCTTATCGAATCTGATTTTATTGTCATTCATTGCTTTTCTTACTTCAGTCATCATCATTTTTAATACCGGGCAGAAAGATATTGAGAAACGAAAATATCGAATGGAAGAATTGGTGTCAGAACGAGATATTGGTGAAGAATACACACTTATAGAGACTGAAAAATCTATTCTGCATGATAACTTTATTAAATCATACTTCAAGAACCCTTATTTATCTACTGTAGACGTGGAGAAGCGTATCTCTGCAAAATACTACAAACCACTGCTACGCCGTTATACACTCAATGTATATACCTTTGACAAAGATGGAATGCCGTTAATTGGAATTGCACAGAAAGGATACAACAAACTCAATAATACGCGTTTTTATAAAAAAGCGAAATCTATATCAGATAATTTTTATTACTTATCCATTAAAGAAAACGGGGAAAAATATCTTGGGTATTTTCCGATTACAGAAGATTCTGTAAATATCGGATACTTATTTGTTGAGTTTATTCCGAAAATATTCAGTTCATACAGTGCCTATCCTGAATTATTGCTGAAACAGAAAAACTATTACGATGAAGAGTTTGATAATTTCTCCTATGCCATATACGATAATAAATATCTGGTGAAGCAAAAAGGTGATTATGAATATCAGGTGAACTTTAATTTTCCTGCTAAACAAAAAGCATCGTTTAGTTTTTACAAAAGCAACGATTATAATCACATGATTTATTTCAGCAAGGATAAACAGGTAGTGTTGTCGGAAAAAAGCAGACCGACCTTAAGTACGCTTTCCGTTTTTTCTTATATGCTGATTTTCTTTTTATTGTTTTTCATACTGATGGATTTAATCGGATTTTCCAACAGATTCTGGGGTGAAGATTCCATTCGTAATTTCTTAAAAGGAAACACACTGCAAAAGCAAATTCAAAACTCCATGATTGCGTTGGTCTTGTTTTCATTAGCAATTATAGGATTGGTAACAATGGTCTATTTTCAGTACCAATATAATATATATCACAACAGCCGTTTGCTGAAGAAAGTAAATGCTGTTATGAAGAATGTGGCACAATACTATATTGAGGACTTTCCTGCCAATGGCGATAATACATTTGATAAAGTGATTCAGCAAAAAATAAAGGTACTGTCAAACATTCATGCACTTGATATAAATGTTTATAACACAAAAGGTGAACTGTTACAGTCGTCACAACCGGAAATTTTTAAACGTAATTTGGTCTCTTCAAAAATGGATGCCAATGCATACTATAATCTAATTATCAAAGGGAAATCAAAATATGTACATGACGAACAAATAGGCAAACTTGCCTATTTAAGTGCATATCAGCCATTCAGAAGTAACGGAAAAGTACTCGGTTATTTTAATTTTCCATATTACGGAAAGCAAAAAAGTTTTCAGGAAGATATTTCTTATTTTTTAGTGGCATTGGTTAATGTGTATGTGTTATTCTTAATTGCAGCAGCCTTGCTGGCAGTATTTTTATCACGTTCCATTACCAATTCATTGACATTGATTTCCGATAATATAAAAGATGTACAGTTCGGGAAACCCAATAAAAAAATATCATGGAAGAATGAAGATGAGATTGGTTTATTGGTACAGCAATATAATTTAATGCTGGCAGAATTGGAAAAAAGTGCGGGTTTGCTGGCAAAATCAGAACGAGAAGGTGCGTGGCGTGAAATGGCAAAGCAGGTGGCGCACGAAATTAAAAATCCGCTGACGCCAATGAAATTAAGCATACAGCATTTACAACGGGCATTAAAAGATAATTCGCCGGATATAAAAGAATTAACTGAAAAGATTTCACAACGACTGATTGAGCAGATTGACAATTTATCAAATATTGCAACAGCCTTCTCAGATTTTGCAAAAATGCCACAGGGCGAATTTCATGAAATTGATATAATACCGATTCTTTTATCAACAGTTGAACTATTCAGGGAAAGTGAAAATATAGAAATCAATTTGTTCTACACTGAAAGTACATGCATCGTAAATGGCGACAAAGAGCAACTGATGCGTGTATTTACCAATGTGATTAAAAACTCAACACAGGCAATTCCTGAAAATACACATGGCGTTATTGACATTGAAGTAAAAGAAGAAAAAAATCATTTTCTGATTTCCGTAAAAGATAATGGCATTGGCATTGCAGAAGAAAAAAGAATGCATATTTTTGAGCCAAATTTCACAACCAAAACCAGCGGGACCGGATTGGGATTGGCTATCAGCAAAAATATTATTGAACGCATGAATGGGAAAATCTGGTTTGATTCAGTAGTGGATGAATATTCCATATTTTATATTCAGTTACCAAAATTGAAATAGCAAATTTGTAACTTTGCGTACTTTACTTCTTTGCGCTCTTTGCGTGAAAAATAAAACGATAAAAATGAATAACGAAAAATCACAACAACTTTTTGAAAAAGCAAAAACTCTAATGCCCGGAGGTGTTAATTCACCGGTACGTGCATTCAAATCCGTAGGCGGAACACCCGTCTTTATAAAGAAAGGAAAAGGGGCACACATCTGGGATGAAGACGGCAATGAATATGTGGACCACTGCTGTTCCTGGGGGCCACTAATTTTAGGTCATGCAAACGAGAACACGGAAAAAGCCATTATTGAAACCGTAAAAAATGGTACTTCTTTCGGTGCACCAACTGCTTTAGAAAATCAACTTGCAGATTTAATTATCACCAATCATTCTTACATAGAAAAAATTCGTTTTGTCAGCAGCGGCACCGAAGCGGTCATGTCTGCCTTACGTTTGGCGCGCGGCGTGACGGGCAAATCTAAAATCATCAAGTTCGATGGTTGCTATCACGGACACGTAGATTCTTTATTGGTGAAAGCAGGTTCCGGTTTGGTAACATTTGGTGAGTCCACTTCTGCGGGTGTTCCTGCGGCATTCGCCAACGAAACCATTGTATTGCCTTTGAATGATGAAGAAGCGGTAAAATCTTGTTTAGAGAATTTACACCACGAAATAGCAGCTATTATCATAGAACCAATTCCTGCTAATAATGGATTGTTATTGCAGTCGCATAAATTTTTACTTCATCTGAGAGATTTGTGTACACAACATAACGTCTTGTTGATTTTTGATGAAGTGATTTCCGGCTTCCGTGTTGGATTTGAAGGTGCTGCAGGTTTGTATCAGATACAACCCGATATCATTACATTTGGTAAAATCATCGGCGGCGGGATGCCGGTAGGAGCGTATGGAGCGAGTAATGAAATCATGAACCGTGTGTCACCTTTGGGACCGGTGTATCAGGCAGGAACATTGAGCGGAAATCCGGTGGCGATGAGTGCGGGTATTGCACAACTGACAGCTTGCTTGCAACCACATTTCTATCAAAACTTACAACACAAAACCGATCGACTGGTGGATGGCATCAAACAGCACATCAAAGAAAAAGGCTATGAGATTACCATTTATAATATTGGTTCTATTTTCTGGTTTGCATTTTCGGATATGGCGCACCTGAACCGTGCCGACCAGATCAATTCCGGCAAGATGAGCTTGTTTGCAAAGGTATATCACTATCTGTTGGATAATGGCGTTTACTTCGGGCCATCGGGTTACGAAGTGGGTTTTGTTTCTGCGGCTCACAGCGAGGCGGATATCGACAAAACCATCAAAACCATGTGCGATGCCTTTGATTTGGTGATGTAGTCTTGCCACAAGATAATTAAACACTATCGGTTGATATCTTCACCAAACGAAATAAATAATTTGGTATGAATAATAAATTAGTAATGATTACTGGCGCAGCAAGTGGCATAGGAAAAGCTACTGCAGAATTATTACATACGCAAGGGTACTCATTATGGTTGATAGATATGAATGAAGCGGCATTGAAAACCATGCAGCAAAACTTACCCAACACGCAAATAACAGTTTGTAATTTAGCAGATAAAAAAGAATTAGAAATGTTGTCGGAAATGATAACGCAAAAAACGCAAATAGATATTGTCTTTTTGAATGCCGGTATTGTGCTGCCGGGCAACTTCATTGATATTCCTTTTGAAAAAAGTGAATTGCAATTAAACCTTAATTTGTATAGCACTTTATATTTGAATCATGTGTGTGGAATAAAAATGAAAGAACAAGGAAAGGGACACATTATCAATACAGTTTCTATGGCAGGAATTATAGGCTTGAAAGGAAGTGCTGTTTATTCGGCTTGTAAATTTGGATTACGTGGATTTCTCATGGCGTTTCGAAATGAGATGCGGCCGTTTGGTGTGGCGGTATCTGGTATTTATTTGAGCGCAGTAGATACTGCGATGTTGCGTGCTGAAGCCGCAGACCCCAAGGGGACTTCTTTGAATTTTCTGAGTGAACCGATTGAAGCAGAGAAAGTAGCAAAGTTTGTATTGAAATTACTGAAAACTAAAAAAGTGGAAGTGTATATGCCTTATATAGATAGTTTGACAACTAAATTTTTAGGTGCATTTCCCTTGTTAATTCCCTTTATCTATCCAATTTTAGAAATAATAGGAGAAAGAGGTAGGAAGAAGTACATCAAAAAACTTAATTTGTTGAAGAGTTAAAAAATCAGTAATATGAATATTCAGATTTAGGAATATTTATAATGCTCCAAATCCGAATGCTTACTATAAGACTTTGATTTCGCTACACTAAGCGGACGAAGGAAAGGAGCATCTCCAAATTTATCAAAGTAATAACTGTTTGAACTCCCGCAATTATTATTTAAGAAAACCGTATTTTTTTGTTTTTCCAAAATAAATTTGAAATACGCATCATGGGCTGCTTGTGTAATTTCTACAATTGCTGCCTTTCTCTTTTTCTTTTCATGCAGCACACGCATAATATGTTGCAACTGTATTTCTATCATATCAAACCACGACAAACCCGATGCACTGTATGGTCCGAAAATGATAAAGAAATTCGGAAAGTTCGGCACTGCACAACCTTGGTAAGCTTGCAGTCGGTTCGCTTTCCAAAACTCACCGAGCTCTGCGCCATTCTTTCCATATAATCTATAGTTCAGGTAATTATTGTCTTTCATTACATTAAAACCGGTAGCAGCAATCAGCGTATCTATTTTTCGTTCTCTGCCATCATTCGATACAATTCCATCCTTTGTAATCTCCTGAATTCCATCGGTAACCAACTCCACATTCTTTCTGTTAAACGTTTTGTAATAATCACTCGAAAAACTCGGCCGCTTGCAACCAAAACCATATTGTGGAGTCAGTTTTTTTCGAATCGCTTCATCGTGAACTTCTTTTTTTAAATATTGAAGACAGGCTCTTTCCAGCGACTTCACAATAAAAGGCATTTGTTTGTACTTAACAACGCCGGTTACCATAATTGTTTCCGTAATTCTGTCGGTAATACGTCTTATACTGTTTTGTGTTTGCGGTAAACGGTTAAAAATTGTTCTTATCGTTTCAGGAATAGCTGCATCCGGTTTCGGAAAAATCCAAATAGGTGTACGTTGATACACATATAATTGTTTTACTTGTGGCGCAATGTTTGGAATCAACTGAACGCTGGTCGCACCTGTTCCTATAACAGCGACGTTTTTATTATGTAAATCAGTTTCTTGTTTCCATCGTGCAGTATGAATTAGTTCGCCTTTAAAGGAATCAATACCTTTTATCTCCGGATATTTCGGATCGGTTAATGCACCTGTGGCAGAAATCAGCATGTTTGCTGTAAATTTTTTCCCGTTTTTTGCATACACCGTCCATGTTGCATTTCCTTCATCAAAGACTGCTTTTTCTATATCTGCATTAAATCGGAAATTTTTTCTAATATCATATTTATCAACACAGGAATTCGCATAATTAAATAATTCTTCTCCGGGAGCAAACACACGGCTCCAGTTCGGATTCTGTTCAAAAGAATAAGAGTAAGTAAACGAAGTAATATCGACAGCAATTCCGGGATAACGATTGTCGCGCCAGGTGCCGCCAATATCATCTGCTCGTTCCAAAATAAGAAAAGAATATCCGGCTTTTTTTAATTGAATACCGGCACCAATTCCGGAAAAACCGGATCCAATAATGATAATATCTGCGTCTGTCTTTTTACTCATTTCAGTGCTGTAGGTTGAATTCATAAGAAAGTAGCATAACTGTCATTCCCTTATAAAAAGGAATCTCTTGTTGATTAAAGATGAGATTCCCACTTTTGTATTGATGACAGTTTTACCAGTAGTAAATTTAATTTCAATTTTACCAAAATGATTATACTTATGTAAGTTAATAGTTTGATTTAATAAACAAATGTTAAGCATTGGTTTTTTTGACTTACTTTTGTAAACATTTATAGTGATTTGAAATTTAGTTGAAATGATAAAGAAGACAGGAATTTTATTGGTAAACCTTGGAACACCGGATTCGCCAAGTGATGGGGATGTGTTTAAATACTTAAATGAGTTTTTAACCGACGGCAGAGTAATAGATTATCCATGGCTGTTGCGACAATTACTGGTGCGTGGTATTATTGTACCGGCTCGATATAAAAATTCAGCGAAAACATACAGAGAAATATGGGACAAAGAACGTGGTTCTCCTTTACTGTATCATTTACAGGATTTAACAAAAAAAGTAAAAGAAAGATTGGGAGATGAATATGTGGTGGATTATGCCATGCGTTATCAAAATCCATCATTAGAAAATACGCTTGAAAAACTCAGGTTGCTGCAGGTAAACAAGATTGTGGTATTACCCTTGTTCCCACAGTATTCATCGGCTTGTAATGGCTCCGTAATTCAAAAAGTGCAGGAAATTACTTCCAAATGGTTAACCATTCCGGATTTAAAATTCATTCATCATTTTTATGATAATGAAAAATTTATCGACGCTTTTGTTGCGCAGGGAAACAAATTTAATTTTGATGAGTATGACCATGTATTATTTTCTTATCATGGGTTGCCTGCCCGTCATCTGAAAAATGGTGATATTACTAAAAAACATTGTCTGCAAAATAAAGAGTGCTGTGCCAGCATTACAGAAATTAATCAGCATTGCTATCGTGCACAATGCTTCGAAACAACAAGACTGATTACAGAAAAATTAGGCTTGTCTAAAGATAAATTTACGGTTACTTTTCAATCGCGTTTAGGAAAAGAAGTTTGGCTGGAACCTTATACCGTAGAAGTGATTCCGCAGTTAGCTAAACAAGGAAAGAAAAAACTATTGGTGTTTTCTCCAGCATTCGTAGCCGATTGTTTAGAAACCTTGTATGAAATCAGAACCGAATACTTAGAGTTGTTTGAAGAACACGGCGGCGAAAGCATTACGCTTGTTGAAAGCCTGAATTCCGAAGATAAATGGGTAGATGCGGTGATTGATATTGTCAAACAGTAATTTTACTCCGAATTCACCTCTATCTTACTTGCCAGATAGATACACAAAACACCAATCAATACTGCTATATAAGCGATGTAATTATAATTTTGCAAATGTCCGGTTACTTCATCTCTGGTCAGAATTAATCCTCCTATTAATGCAGAAAATCCTTCACTCATTTCAATTAAAGATGAACGAATAACTAAGAATTTTCCACGCTGTTCTTCAGAAGGCGCTCCTGTAATTAAAGTTTGTGCAGCAATCATACGGCCACTGTTAAAAATAAACATAAATGCACAAATCAATAAAGCCATCATAATAGAAGCCTCATGAATATGCGAAATAACAAGAATGGGAATGAAGGATAACAGAATTAAAATACGGAATGATTTTAATTTTCCGAGCGTGTCAATAAATTTTCCAATGGTAGGTGAAGTAAGCGAAACAGATATACCGCCAACTATATACATCCATTTTGTGTCTTCAAGTTTGAAACCTAAGTTGCCTACCAGATAAGGATTTATGAAAGAGATGAACATAAAATGTCCCAGCACTAAAAAAAATCCGAACATTAGTGCATTCTGTAGATTGCGGTCTTTTAGTACCTGCAATACTTCCGCTATTTTTGAAATATGTGACTGTAATTTTATTTTTAAATCAGGGAATAAATAATAGGTGAACGGATACACTACTAACGATGCAATTGCGAGAGCGATATCTTTAATGCTGTTAGTATCCGGCGGAATATGGTCGCGCATTTTGGGTAAATAAAGAATTGCAGGTATTAAAGTTAAGAGGGATAAAATTCCAATCATACGGAAAGGCCAGAAAACATCCATGTGCTCACAGATAAAAATGGCAAATGGAATTCCAACAATAGATGCAAGTCCGAAACCAAGATTCAGAATACCCATCGCTTTTCCACGTCTCTCATAAGGCACCATGTCACTGATATAAGCAGTAGAAACACCGCCCAGCAATCCGCCAAATAAACCCGTAAAAAATCGTGCGAACAGCATCAGGTGATAGGTGTTTGCAAACGAACACAGAATACTGCCAAGGGCAAAGAAGAAAAATGCGGTCAGCAAGACCGTTTTCCTGTCGTAACTGTCAATATAAAATGCAGCAAGAAATGCTGAAATTCCACCGCTTAGTGAAAATGCAAATATCAGCATGCTGTATTCTCTCGGCTGAATTTGATATAAACGCATCAGCTCTGTTCCAAGTGGCAACATCAGCAGAAAATCTACAATGGCGCAAAACCAGATAAACGTAAGAAGGTATAATATTAATTTCTCGTTTTTCACAAATCAAAGGTAAGTAGCAGAAAATTAAAACATATAGTTATCTGGTTAAAAGAATTTTATTGTTTCCGTGATTTAGATTATCAGAAAGATATGTCTTCATTTACGAATTTATATTACAATTGTCGGAAATTTAAGAATTATTGGATTTGCTGAATTTCTATATTTCTATGTGTTTTAATATTCATTATGTATTTTTACAACAAGATTATACATTAATTGTTATACAATCATGACCGCCACAGCAGATTCAGTTGAAGCTTTACTTCAGGAATTACATATTGATACTTCGCTAAAAAAGATAGGTGAAAAAGTATTGAATAATGAACGAATTACTTTTGAGGAAGGTGTGCTGTTATATGAAAAAGGAGAATTGGGATTTGTCGGAATGCTCGCCAATTACATTCGAAACAAGAAACATGGAGATAACACGTACTTCAATAGAAATTTTCATGTAGAGCCCACGAATATTTGTGTATATACCTGTAAGTTTTGTTCGTATTCAAGATTGATAAAACACCGCGAACAAGGCTGGGAGTATTCTATTGATGATATTTTGAACATCATAAAAAAATATGATGGACAGCCTGTGACGGAAGTTCACATCACCGGTGGCGTGATTCCCAAACAAGACTTTAATTTCTATGTAGATTTGTTTAAAGCCATCAAAGCGCATCGTCCGGATTTGCATATAAAAGCATTGACGCCGGTAGAATATCATTATATTTTGAAGAAAGCAAAGATGAGTTATGAAGATGGCATGCGTGCCATGAAAGCTGCAGGTTTGGATTCTATGCCGGGTGGCGGAGCGGAAATTTTTCATGCAGATATCCGAGACGAAATTGCAGGCGGAAAATGCAGTGCCGAAGAATGGCTGGAGATTCACGAAATTGCACATAAAATTGGATTGCCGAGCAATGCTACCATGTTGTACGGACATATTGAAACCTTTGCGCACAGAGTGGACCATATGGAAAGATTACGTCAGCTGCAGGACAGAACACATGGCTTTAATGCGTTTATTCCGCTGAAGTTCCGCAATCAGCATAACGAAATGAAACATTTGCCGGAAGCAACAATTACAGAAGATTTACGCAATTATGCAATAGCAAGAATTTACCTGGATAATTTTGAGCACATCAAATCCTATTGGGCAATGATAGGCAGAAATACCACGCAGTTATCTTTAAATTTTGGGGTCGATGATGTGGATGGAACAATTGACGATACCACAAAAATCTATTCCATGGCAGGCAGCGAAGAACAGCATCCTGCAATGAGTACCCGCGAATTAGTCAACCTGATTAAGGCCGTCGGCAGAAAACCGATAGAACGTGATACAGTATATAATGTTTTACGGGATTACAGCGATTACATCTTCGAAGAAGACGAAAAAGAAAAAGCACGACTTTATAATTAGCTAATTACCTAATTAGCGAATTTGGAAATTTGATAATGAGTTAATTTTATAATTAAGTTTTCACTAACAACACTTCACACTTCTAATAAAGAAAATCCAACAATCCTAAAATCCAGTAAATCCTGATTCAAACAATAATGATAAATTACAAAAAGTAAGATGATAAATTGAAGAGATTGCTTCGTGCCTCGCATTGACGCAATAAAAAAGCCTCGCAAAAGCGAGGCTTGTAAAAGTAATCGGTAAGCTATATTATGCTATTTTAACATTAACTGCATTTAAACCTTTTCTTCCTTCTTCAAGATCATACGTTACTTGATCATTTTCTCTGATACTGTCGATCAGACCGTTAACGTGTACAAAGAACTCTTTGTTCGTTTCTTCGTCTTTAATAAATCCAAATCCTTTTGAATCATTAAAGAACTTTACAATTCCTTTATTCATTATAATTATTTAATTAGATCAAAGGTACACTTTAATAAATGAATTTATGTGCAATTACACATATTATACGCTTTTTAGTGCTTTATTACCAATATTATAACATACAAACATCAAATTTGTAAGATTAGGTCGCTATTTGGTAACATTAGCTCTATTGCTTTTAATAAGCATCCTAATAATATTCATTGTATGTAAACGAAGATTCTGCGAATTGATACAGCATTCATCTCAAATTATCTTGTCTAAAGATGATATTGTTAAAATAAAGTCAATTATTTATCAGTTAACATATTTTAATAATCACTTTGTGCGATGAAATAGGTACTTCATTTATTTTTGACGCTGAATGAAAACCAAAGTCACATTACTTTTCTTTATTCTTTTATCTGTCATTACTTTCACTGAGGCAGATGAAATTAATTTTAATATTCATCAACGATATAGCGTTGAATTCAAGAATGTATCAGATAATAATTCATTGCCTTTTTTAAACTTGCATTGTCAGGAAAAGTACTCGAATACCCATTGTATATCAGATATTAATCAAAATGATAATCAAATTATTGCAGATGCTGAAGACTTTCCTGATGCAAACAGTTTAGCTTTAAGCAATACTGCTGTTTCAAGCTATAGTTATACTCTTTCAAGTTATAGTAGTGATGTTCCAGGAATATCAAAGCCCGATAATTGTATTTCCAAGAAGTATATCTTATACAACGTTTTCAGAATTTAAACAGCTTCCCTTTAATAACTCAATCAAATAACATTTGACTGAGCTATGTGTACATTTTTTTTATTTGTTTAAGAAAACCTATTTATTCCAAATAATTTAGTTATGAAAAATTTATCTAAGCACTTATTGCTGGCCATTCCATTGTTGTTTTCAGCCTGTTCATCCAAAAATGAAATTAAAGAAGAAGAAATTAAGTATGAAGTTACAACTCCTTTGCAAACAGACACTTCTTTTACCAAAGAATATGTCGCACAGGTTCGTTCTGTAAGAAATATTGAAATCAGAACACAGGAAAAAGGTTTTTTGCAAAATATATATGTAGATGAAGGTCAAAGTGTAAGTGCCGGTCAGGTACTCTTTCGTATTATGCCCAAAATATATGAAGCTGAATACATGAAAGAAATGGCTGAAGTAAAAGCTGCAGAAATAGAAGTGCAAAATGCAAAAGCTTTAGTAGATAAAAACGTAATTTCTAAAAATGAACTATTGATGGCACAGGCAAAATTGGAACAGGCACAGGCTGAAGCCACTTTAGCGAAGACACACCTTTCATTTACGGAAATTAAGGCTCCATTCAGCGGAATAATCGACCGCCTGCCGAAGAAACTAGGCAGTTTATTAGATGAAGGTGAATTCTTAACAAGCCTTTCTGACAACAGCCAGATGTTTGCTTATTTCAATGTATCGGAACCGGAATATTTAGACTACAAAATGCAATCAAAAAATACAGAAAAAGTACAGGTATGCCTGCTGCTCGCTAATAATAAAATATTACCTGAAAAAGGAACAATAGAAACAATTGAAGGTGAGTTCAATAATGAAACCGGAAATATTGCATTTCGGGCAAAATTTCCAAATGCTCAAAGACTATTGAAGAATGGAGAAACCGGTAAAGTATTGATGTCAATACCTTTAAAAGATGCTATCATCATCCCGCAAAAAGCAACGTATGAAATTCAGGATAAGAAATATGTTTTTGTAATTGATAAAAACAATACCGTGCACTCAAAGATTATAACAGTGAGTGGTGAACTACCCGATTTATATATAGTTTCGTACGGATTGTCTGCCAATGATAAAATTTTACTCGAAGGTGTTCAGCGTGTAAAAGACGACGATAAGATAGAGTATAAATTCACGGAACCACAGGATGTAATCAAACATTTACGATTAAAAGCAGAATAATCAACCTTCAAATTACTCAGTATGTTTAACAGATTTATCCATAGACCGGTATTATCTATTGTAATATCAATTTTTATAGTTTTTCTTGGAGCCTTAGCAATGACGCAGTTGCCGGTCACACAATTTCCATCTATCTCTCCGCCAAAAGTAAATGTAACAGCAGAATATCCCGGTGCTAATGGTGAGTTAATGATTAAATCCGTAATCATACCATTGGAGCGCGCATTAAATGGTGTTCCCGGAATGAAATACATGACTTCAGATGCAGGGAATGACGGCGAAGCAAGCATCCAGATTATTTTTAATCTCGGAACAGATCCAAATGTGGCTGCACTAAACGTGCAAAATCGTGTAGCATCCGTTGTGAATAAATTACCACCATTAGTAGTTAGAGAAGGTGTAAAAATTTCCCGGGAAGAATCAAATATGTTGATGTATGTGAACTTGTATAGTAAAGACAAGAATGCAGATCAGAAATTCTTATTCAACTATGCAGATATTAATTTGCTGGTAGAATTAAAACGTGTAAATGGTGTCGGATTTGCGGATATATTAGGAAACAGAGAGTATGCAATGCGTATATGGTTAAAACCGGATAAAATGCTGGCGTACAATATTTCTGCTGATGAAGTAATGGAAGCATTGTCGAGTCAAAGTCTCGAGGCATCGCCGGGTAAAACAGGAGAAAGTTCCGGGAAACGTTCACAGACATTTGAATATGTTATTAAATACACAGGACGATTTACGACAAAAGAGCAATATGAAAACGTCATCCTGAGAGCCAATCCGGATGGTGAAATTCTCCGTTTAAAAGATGTTGCTGATGTTGAGTTTGGAAGTTCCATGTATGATATTTATTCCAACTTGAATGGAAGTCCGTCAGCCGCACTTGTACTAAAACAATCTTACGGCAGTAATGCAAGTCAGGTAATAAAAGATGTAAAATCAAAACTGGAAGAACTCAAAAAAAGTTTTCCGAAAGGAATGGACTATGAAATCAGTTATGATGTTTCAACCTTTTTGGATGCCTCTATCGAAAAAGTAATTCACACACTGATTGAAGCCTTCATCCTCGTAGGTTTAGTGGTCTTTATCTTTTTAGGTGACTGGCGTTCAACATTAATTCCAACATTGGCTGTGCCTGTTTCATTGATTGGAACATTTACGTTTATGCAGTTCTTTGGTATCACATTAAATTTAATCACGTTGTTTGCATTAGTGCTGGCAATTGGAATTGTAGTAGATAATGCCATAGTAGTTATAGAAGCAGTTCATGCTAAGATGGAATCAGAGCATCTGTCACCACGAGCAGCAACAGAAGTGTCAATTAAAGAAATTTCCGGAGCTATTATTGCCATTACATTTTTAATGACGGCTGTATTTGTCCCCGTTGCATTTATATCCGGGCCTGTCGGTTTGTTCTATCGTCAGTTCTCTATTACAATGGCAGTGTCCATTGTAATTTCAGGTATTATTGCATTAACACTAACACCTGCTTTATGTGCAATCATCTTAAAAAATAATCACGGCATAGCAAAGAAACCAACACCAATTAACAGATTTATTAGTGCTTTTAATCGTTCATTTGATCGTTCAACAAATAAATACACCAATTTATTAAGTAGAATTGTAAACAGAAGAGTAATTACATTCGGTTTGTTGATAGCATTTTGTGTTGGAACATTTTTATTGAATAAAACAGTACCCTCAGGATTCATACCGAATGAAGATCAGGGAATGTTTTATGCCATTATTCAAACGCCGCCCGGTTCATCTTTGGAAAGAACAAATGAAATTACGGAGCGTTTGCAAAAAATTGCGGAAACAGTAGAAGGGGTGCAGTCTGTTTCTGCTTTAGCCGGCTATGAAATATTAACAGAAGGCACCGGCTCAAACTCAGGTACTTGTTTGATAAACTTAAAGAATTGGAGTGAACGTAAACACAACGTACAGCAGATTATTAATGAGCTGGAAGAAAAAACAAAAGATATCGCCGGAGCAAATATTGAGTTTTTTCAACCGCCTGCAGTGCCCGGCTATGGTGCTGCCGGTGGCTTTGAGTTGCGCTTGCTGGACAAAGCGGGAAGTGGTGATTACAAGAAAATGGAACAGGTAAATACTGATTTCGTAAAAGCTTTGACTAAGCGTAAAGAACTCACATCCGTATTTAGTTTTTATAGTGCAAGTTTCCCTCAATATGTACTGAAAGTAGATAATGATATTGCGCAACAAAAAGGAGTATCAATAGAAAATGCGATGAATACACTTTCAACATTATTAGGTAGTAATTATGAAATCAGTTTTATTCAGTTTGGAAGAATGTATAAAGTTATCATACAGGCTGCGCCACAATACCGTGCACTGCCGGAGGACATTTTAAAACTTTATGTAAAAAACAACAAAGAGGAAATGGTACCGATTTCTGATTTTATCAAAATGGAAAAGGTGTATGGCTTATCTGAAATTACAAGACATAATATGTATAACTCATCCGAAATAAGCGGCTCGGCAGCACCGGGATACAGTAGCGGTGAAGCAATAAATGTAGTACGCGAAGTTGCAGAAAAAACATTGCCGCGTGGTTTTGGGATAGATTGGGCTGGTATTTCTGCCGACGAAGTAGCACAGGGGAATCAGGCGATTTATATATTTCTCATTTGTCTCGGATTTGTGTATCTCATTCTGGCCGCTCAATATGAAAGTTTTATTTTGCCGTTTCCGGTATTACTGAGTTTGCCTGCAGGTATCTTTGGAGCCTTCCTTTTTTTAAGATTATTTGGATTGGAAAATAATATCTATGCACAGGTAGCAATGGTAATGTTGATTGGTTTATTAGGAAAAAATGCTGTATTGATTGTAGAGTTTGCCACACATCGGCACAGCCAGGGGTTATCCGTTTATAAGGCAACATTAGAGGGAGCAAAAGTTCGTTTTCGCCCTATTTTGATGACTTCATTTGCATTTATTGCTGGCTTGATTCCGTTAATGTTTGCTACAGGTCCCGGAAAATTAGGCAACAGAACTATCGGCACAGCTGCAGCAGGCGGAATGTTGATTGGAACCGTATTTGGTGTTATTATAATCCCGGGGTTATACTTCATTTTTGGAAGTATAGCTGCAAAAAATCAATTAATTAAAGGCGAAGAAGAAAATCCATTAACAGAAGAAATAGACAATCATGCATAATAGAAAAATTAAACTGGCTTTTATATTATCGGGTACATTACTATGCTTCAGCAGATGTGGTATACCGAAAGTAACTCAGCGAACCGAAAACAAAACAACGCCCGTAAGCTATAATAATATGGCGGGTATTGATAGCCTGAATGTTGCCACTGTAAGTTGGCGTACATTTTTTACGGATACCAATTTAGTGAAGCTCATTGATACAGCATTGGCAAACAATCAGGAGTTGATGATTACACTACAGGAAATTGAAATTGCGAAAAATGATATTCGTGCGAAGAAAGGAGCACTTCTGCCGACATTGGATGGTGGTTTGGGTGTTGGAGCAGATAAAGTAGGACGCTATACAAGCCAGGGGGCCGGAGATGAATCTACAGAAATTACCCAGGGTAAAAAAGTTCCCGAAATATTAGGGGATTTCAGAGTAGGCGTAAATATGGAATGGGAAATCGATATCTGGAAAAAATTGCGCAATGCTAAAAAGGCAGCTGTTAAACGTTATTTAGCTACCATTGAAGGAAAAAATTTTGTGTTAACCAATCTTATTGCAGAAATTGCTAACGCCTACTATGAACTGGTGGCTTTGGATAATGAGTTGGACATAATTCGTCAAAACATAATCACTCAAAAGAATGCATTAGAAGTGGTAAAAGCACAAAAAGAAGCAGGAAGAGCGACAGAACTGGCAGTGCAAAAATTTCAGGCAGAAGTATTTGGCACACAGAGTAAAGAATACGAAATTTTAGAACAAATAAAAGAAACGGAAAATAAGATTAATTTTTTGATGGGACGTTTTCCTCAGGAAATACCGAGAAGTAAAGACAATTTTGTTGAAATGATACCGCCTATAATTCACGCCGGTATTCCTTCGCAGTTATTGCAAAACAGACCGGATGTCAAGAAAGCGGAACTGGAACTGGATGCATCTAAATTAGACGTTAAAGTAGCAAAAGCAGAATTTTATCCTTCTTTAAAAATATCATCCAGTCTGGGATTAGATGCTTTCTCCCCGGCATTCTGGATAAAATTACCTGCATCTATATTTGGTTCTCTGGCAGCAGATTTATTAGGGCCGTTAGCAAATCGCAATGCAATAAAAGCCGAATATTTAAGTGCCAATGCAAAACAAAAACAGGCAGTATACAATTTTGAACGAAGTATTTTAAACGGATATGTGGAAGTTTCAACACAGCTTTATAAAATTGATAATTTGCAAAAAAATTACGATTTAAAATCAAAACAAATTGATGCACTGAATAAATCAGTTGTAGTAGCGAATGATTTATTTTCTTCAGCAAGAGCAGATTATTTTGAAGTGTTGATGACACAACGTGATGCTTTGGAATCAAAACTGGAATTAATAGAAACAAAACAGCATCAACTCAATGCTGTCGTAGATGTTTACAAAAGCCTCGGCGGTGGCTGGAGATAATGAAATAAACTAATTAATAAAAGCAGAGACTAAATAATTTTAAAACAGCAAACTTTAGTTGCTTATGTTTCTTGTGAGATTAAATTTAAACTTGTATGGTTTTCCAGTTTCCTCGTTTAAAATAAAAATAAGAAACGACAGCAAGTAAGGTTTCGGTTACGGGAACGGCAATAAAGGCACCGGTTGCTTTCAAATTTAAGCCTTTTGACAGGAAATAGGCAAATGGAATCTGAAAGCACCAGAAACAAAAAAAGTTGATATACGTTGGTGTTTTCGTATCGCCGGCACCATTCAGCGTTTGCGTCATCACCATTCCGATACCGAAGGATAAATAACCCAGTGCAAATATGCGCAAGGATAAAACTGCATAATCTGCAATGGCGGCATCACTTGTATAAATACTGATAATGGGTTTTGCGAGCAACAAGAAAAATAACATCACCGCACCCATAAAGGCCATAGTGATTTTTGTAGTAATGAGTACACTTTTTTCCGCACGTTCTGTATGTTTGGCACCTAAGTTTTGTCCAACCAAGGTAGCCACCGCATTGCTCAAACCCCAGGCTGGCATAATAAAAAATACAGCGTTGCGAATGGCAATCTGATAGCCGGCAGATGCCGTAGTGCCGCCGGTTTCTGCCACCAGGCGTGTTAATACTATCCAACTGCCGCTGGCAATAATAAATTGCAGCGTAGCAGGTGAGGCAATAGAGATGATAGATCGAATAAGCGGCGCATCAAAAGAAAAATGTTTTTTGTAGAAACGCAAAATACCGCTGCCCTTGAATAAGTGATAACACTGGTACGCAACACCGGTGCTTCTGCCAATAGTAGTAGCAATGGCGGCACCTTTTAATCCGTAAAAATGTATCATTATCGGACACAGAATAATATTGATGGTACTGGCAATCCACAAACTGCGCATCGCCATAGCAGCATTGCCTGCGCCGCGAAAAATACCATTGATTAAAAACAATAAAATAATGGCGAGACTGCCACCCAGCATAATACGGGTAAAAACGGCACCTTCTTGTATCACTTCCCGGCTTGCCCCCATGATGCTTAAAATATCTGCTGCGAAAACAACACCGAATGTGCTGATAACAATGGTAATTAACACTGCAATTAGTAACGATTGTGCGCCGGCATGTGCGGCGGCTTCTTTATTCTTTTCACCAATACGACGCGCCACAATAGCAGTTGCAGCGGTGCTTAAGCCAATTGCCAAAGAATAGATAATGGTAATAACCGATTCTGTTAAACCTACCGTAGCAATCGCATTTTGTCCTAATTTGCTGACAAAGAAAATATCGACCACGGCAAACACACTTTCCAGACTTAATTCCAGTATCATAGGTATAGCCAACAGGAAAACCGCTCGCGAAATATTCCCTTGCGTATAATCCTGTTCTTCGCCGTTTAGCGATAGTTTTATAAAATCATATACTTTGCGGATGATATTTTTTTGCGCTTTCTGCATTTTTATAGTCGGCAAAAGTAGATAAAATAAATTGTTTGGGAAAGTTGTAAATAACGGAGAAAGTTAGTTGAATATAAACCCGCAATCAGGCATCCGATATCTTCGTTATATTTTTCCTTTGTATGCCGGGTCAAAATCTATCATCCATTCAATACCGAATTTGTCTCTAAACATACCGAAGTAGGAACCCCAGGGGCTGTCAGCAATGGGCATTTCAACAGTTCCGCCTGCTGAAAGTCCGTTAAATAAGTTGTCGGCTTCTTCACGGCTTTCTGCGCTCACCGAAATTTTTGATCTGTTTTCATTTTCATTCACTTTCCCCATAAATTCCGGAACATCATTGCCCATTAGTACATTGTTGCCTATTGGTAACGCTATATGTAATATCTTATCGGCATCGTTTTCTGCTACCGGAAATTCAGGACTTGCTAAATCTTTCAGGCGCATAACTTTTGCGAACTCACCGCCAAAAACTGATTTGTAAAAATTAAATGCCTCTTTGGCATTGCCGTTGAAATTAATGTGCGGATTGATAAGTGCCATGATTTTTAATTTTAAGTTGTTTTGATTTTTTGAATGTATGAATTTGGGTTTAATAAACAATGATGTTTAACG
>DAORIK010000020.1:0-7238 GCA_035438465.1 Chitinophagales bacterium
TTCATCTGGTTTCCTATTTAGATGATTTATTGATTAAAGTTATTTCGTAACTTTAGACTGTGTCAAAATTATATATTGTTCCAACGCCTATTGGCAACTTACAGGATATGACGTTTCGTGCTGTAGAAGTGTTGAAATCTGTTCAACTCATTCTTGCAGAAGACACACGTACTTCAGGTTTTTTATGCCAGCATTATATGATTAATACGCCATTACAGGCATATCATAAAGACAACGAACATAAAGCCGTAGAAAACATTATACAAAGAATTAAATCAGGCGTGGAAATGGCCCTGGTATCTGATGCAGGTACACCTGCAATTTCTGATCCGGGCTTTTTAATAGTCAGAGAATGTTTGAAGAATAACATTGAAGTAGAGTGTTTACCGGGCGCAACTGCATTGGTTCCTGCATTAGTAAACTCCGGTTTCCCGACAGACAGGTTTGTTTTTGAAGGATTTTTACCGCATCAGAAAGGAAGACAAAAGAGATTACAGGCATTATTGGATGAAACACGGACAATTATATTTTACGAATCGCCATACCGTATATTTAAACTATTAAATGAATTAAACCAATATTTCGGGGAAGAACGAAAGGTTTCTATCAGCAGAGAACTGACAAAAAAGTTTGAAGAAACATTTCGCGGGAATGTCGCCGAGGCAATTATTCATTTTACAAAGAAAGAACCCAAAGGTGAGTTTGTGGTAGTTGTAGAAGGAAAGAATACAGAAGTAACTGTTGCAAAAAGCAATAAAGAAAAATATGCAAAATAATTTACTTGACATACAGGAACAAACTATACTTGCTGTTGAGAAAGCATCTTTGTTTATACAAAAAGAAACCGGTAAAATTCATCAGCATCATATCGAAACAAAAGCATTAAATAGTCTGGTCACTTACGTCGATAAAGAAGCAGAAAAAATACTTGTCACTGAGTTACAAAAAATTATTTCCAATGCTTCTTTTTTAACAGAAGAAAATACTGTAGCTCAAACACAAGGAGAGTGGCAATGGATAGTAGATCCGTTGGATGGCACTACTAATTTTATCCATCAGGTTCCGGTATTTGGTATTTCTGTTGGTTTAAAATATAAGGATGAAATAGTAGTAGGAGTGGTGTATGAACTCAATAGAAATGAGTTGTTTTATGCATCCAAAAATAACGGTGCTTTCTTAAACGGAGATAAAATTACTGTTTCTGCTACTGCAAAACTTTCTGATTGTCTGGTTGCTACAGGATTTCCATATTATGATTTTGATTTATTAGACAACTATCTCACTTTCTTTAAATATTTAATGACACATACAAGAGGCATCCGCCGTTTAGGATCTGCAGCGATTGATTTATGTTTTACAGCTTGCGGAAGATTTGATGCTTTTTTTGAATATTCATTATCTCCATGGGATGTGGCTGCAGGTGCATTAATTTTAAAGGAAGCAGGCGGACATCTTTATGATTTTAAAGGTGGAAATAACTGGTTATACGGAAGACAAATTCTGGGCAGCAATCCTTACATTTCGGAAGAGATTTTAAAAATTATTAAAGAAAAATTTTAGTATCCAAATTTTCATTGAATAAACAGATTGCACAAATAGTGTAATAAAAAAGGCTGTCCGTTAAGGACAGCCTAAACTGTGAAAAACTATGAAAAAAAATTATTTTGCGAAACTTGCTCTGGGTCCGCCTGTTGCAAAGGTAGCAAGTATTCTTGATTTCTGACCTAAAGAGAACATGTACATACAAGCATCATCCGTATAGTCCATGTAGTTCATCCACATTTCTAACGGAGTACCTGTACAAGTAGATTTGTGGCCGGCTGCAGGACAACCATAGTTAGCTGTATTGTGTGTTGGTGTATCGTTTACTAAATCTGAACCGCAAGTAGCATCACCCCAAATGTGACGAAGGTTTAACCAATGACCCACTTCATGAGTCGCCGTTCTTCCTTTGTTATAAGGAGCAGCAGCTGTTCCTGTTCTACCAAATCCGGTACCTGTAATAACTACACCATCCGTAGAAGATGAACCACCCGGAAATTGTGCATATCCTAAGATTCCACCACTTAAAGTACATACCCAAAGGTTTAATTTAGTAGTTGGAGACGTTGGATTAATACCACCTTGTGAAGATTTTTTCATGGCATCATTTGTACCCCAGCTTTTTTTAGTGGTAGATTTTCTGATTACCTGATCTAATACAAAACGGATACCTACATTTGCTTTAACGCCTGAGAATGCAGATGGAACCAAGTTGAAATCACTGTTTGTAGCATTAAAATCTTCATTTAACACATCAATTTGAGATTGTATCTGAGTTAATGAAATATTCTCGGCTGAAGTTCTGTATAATACGTTTACTACTACCGGAATTTCAATAACACCGTTTACCAAACGAGCATTTATATTATTCTTAATATTATTTTGTACAACAGCCTCATATGCATTCATTCGTGCTTCTAAAGTTGGATCAGCTTTCATTTGTTCAGCCAATACTTCCGTGGAAGCACAACTTCTTCTCAACGCAGAAGGTGTATCATCTGTAAGGACATTGTTTTTCTGACAGGCGGAAAATAATAAAGCTACCGCAGAGCTAATTAGAATTAGTTTTTTCATTTTTTAACGAATTAAAGGTTTAAATTTGTTTACGATTATTCAAATATAGTAGATTAATCTAAAATTTTATAATTTTTAACAAAACAATTTGTTAACATTGGTTATGGTCATATTTCTATTTAAGAAACATACCACTCACCACCAATTCTTTGCTACCCGCTTCATATTTGTAAAAACCTTCACCACTTTTGGCACCCAAATAACCGGCAGTTACCATATTCACCAATAAAGGACAAGGAGCGTATTTTGGGTTGCCAAATCCATCATGCAAGACACGTAAAATTGCCAGACATACATCTAATCCGATAAAATCGGCTAATTGCAATGGTCCCATAGGGTGAGCCATACCAAGTTTCATCACGGTATCAATTTCAGAAATGCCTGCTACGCCTTCATATAAAGAATAAATTGCTTCATTAATCATTGGCATCAAAATTCTGTTCGCTACAAAACCGGGATAATCGTTTACTTCAACCGGAATTTTTTGAAGATTTTTGGAAACTTCAAACACTAAATTATTGGTTTCGTTTGATGTGGCATAGCCACGTATTACTTCTACTAATTTCATAACCGGCACCGGATTCATAAAGTGCATCCCGATTACTTTGTCAGGGCGTTTGGTACAGGCACCGATTTTTGTTATAGAAATAGAAGAAGTATTGCTGGCCAGAATACAATGTGCTGAGCAGATTTCATCCAGCTCGCGAAATATTTTTTCCTTCACCGCAAAATTTTCCGATGCTGCTTCAATTACTAAATCAGATATGGATGCACAGTCTCTTATGGATGTAAATGTTTTTATATTTTGTAATGTCTGATTCTTAGCTTCTTCTGTTATCAAACCTTTCTGTAACTGCCGGTCTAAATTTTTTGTAATCGTTTGAAGAGCTTTATCCAAGGCAGTTTGTGAAATATCGACTAAAGAAACGGTATAGCCAAATTGTGCGCATACATGAGCAATTCCGTTTCCCATAGTACCGGAACCAATAACTGTTATATTTTTTATTGACATGTTTTTAAATTTATTTGCAAGTTATCAATTTTACGTTAATAAGATTTGAAAAATTAATGAATGCTTTCTATTGTGTACTTTATTCCATTTATTTCAGCAATATCATTTTCTTTCAATCCTAACAGTTTTGCACCTAAAGGTGATTGTGGTGAAATGGAAATTACAGAAGTGTTATCTATCAGGCCTTTACCTAGAGCAACACTCAGAAAAAAATATCCTTTTGATGTTTTTATCACACTACCCTTTATTATTTTGGGTGATTTTAAAGTGATATCTATTGTTTGCAGCTGTGTTTTCTGTTCAGTTGCTTCAGTCAGTTTTAATCGTGTATTTGTCTGTTCAATTTGCAACATGGCTAAAGCTGTTTCATGTTTGTCACCGGCGGTGCTTTTAGTTTCATTTTTAGCACTCTCGCTTAATTCATCAAGAGTTGTTTGCAATGCATTAATTCTTTCATTTATTAATGATAAAAAATACTGATATACTTTTTGTTTGAAAGTCATGTCCTTGTCATGCTGAACTTATTTCAGCATCTATTATGAATTTTTTCCAAACACTTCATTGGATTGCTGTGAAACACGAATAAACGTGGTGCATTTCGACATATCTTTCAATGTCTTGGCACCGATATAGGTACAAGTAGAACGAATACCGCCCAAAATACTTTTAACGGTATCATTCACATCGCCACGGTATTTTACGCGTACTGTTTTTCCTTCTGATGAACGATAGCCTGCTACTTCGCCATAGTATTTATTCATGGCTGTATCAGAACTCATCCCGTAAAAAACTTTGTATTGTTCATCGTTGATAGTTTGTAATTCACCTTCGCATTGTTCATGACCTGCCAGCATGCCACCCAGCATCGCGAAGTCGGCACCGCCACCAAATGCTTTGGCTACATCTCCTGGCACCACACAGCCACCATCCGCAATGATTTGTCCGCCAACGCCATGAGCCGCATCACTACATTCAATTACTGCTGAAAGTTGAGGATAACCGACGCCCGTTTGTATGCGTGTGGTGCACACAGAGCCGGATCCGATACCGACTTTCACAATATCAGCACCACGCAAAATAAGCTCTTCCACCATTTCGCCTGTCACCACATTGCCCGCAATAATAATTTTATCAGGATATTTTTCACGAACTGTTTGTACGACAGAAGCGAAGCGTTGCGTATAACCGTTGGCTACATCCAAGCAAATAAATTTAGCTTTCGGAACCGCTTGCATTATTTTTCCTAAATAAGTGATATCATCTTCTTTGATGCCGCAACTTACAGCCGTGTAATTAGCAGCTTCAGTTTCAAAGAGCGTGTGTAATTGCTCTGGAATATGAAACTTATGCAAGCAGGTAATAATTTTATGTTGTGTTAATGCTTTTGCCATTTCAACCGTACCAACCGTATCCATATTAGCTGCCATAAGCGGCACGCCTTGCCAGGTCTGTTGTGAGTTTTTAAAGGTAAATTTTCTCGTTAAATCCACTTCTTCTCTTGAAGTGAGCGTAGAACGTTTAGGACGAAATAATACGTCTTTATAGTCTAATTTTAATTCAGTTTCAATTCTCATAAAGTATATTTTTTACGCAAAGAGCGCAAAGATGTAAAAACTTAAAAATAAGCGATTGTATTTGCAGTAGAAAAGCGATTTATGAACAGTAAAAAGGAAGTGTGTATTTGTGGTTATGCATCACATATAAAATAAAACGAATCACTTATTAAACTCATGTGTCATGTTATTCATTTTAAGTTTAGCTTGAATTTAATTTACTCATTTATTCATCTTAATCACAAACTAAACTCATTCTAAAATGAAAACAAGTACCCTTACAAAGCCTTCATCTTCGTTTGTATTTTTATGGTTTATCAGTATGCTTTTCTTGATGCCTCTCTATGGATTTGCTCAGTTTAATGTTTCAGGCATGACCAAAAAGGCAGAAAAAACCATAGAGAAGAAAGTAACAACGCCTGCAAAAACCACCAACACGGATAATAACAAGAGCAGTAATTCAGGAACTACATCAACTAGTTCAGTTAGTACTTCTTCTGACACACCACCGGCGGAAAAAACCAAAACAACATCTACTTCCAGCAGCAGTAAAACTACCAAATCAAATTTTTATGGAAGCGAAGCAGATGAGTCAGTCACGCAATTTATTTATGACCAGTGGGAAGCATTTTCCAACTTATATGAATCAGAAGAAACGTCTGATAACTCATCAAGAAGCAGTAGTACACCTATTCCTGTTTCGGGTAAAGAATACTTCCAGATTGCTTCTGTTTTCCCTAAAGAAAAAGTAGAACAAACTTTAGCAAATAGCGAACAGTTTAAAGGAGGGTCTGCCATTACTGCAAAGTGGCTCAGAGAAGGATTAGCCGATTATGAAAACTATATTACTCGATCAGGGATCCTTACGTATGCCAATAAATTAGCCGGGCTGTCTTATGAATACATGAAACAAAAAAATGAAAGCAAGGCTATTGCAGCTGCCGAAGATGCACAAGGATATTGCAAAGGCGTACTTGTTTTTTCACCTAATAATCAGAAAGCAAAAGATGTTTTAGCTTTTGCTGAGAAAGCATACACAAATGCAACTGCTTCCATGGCAAAATCCAGCAGCAGTCCTTTGCATACAAAAAATGTAAATAAGATTGTGTGGAGTACTAAAAAATTTCCTGCAGGGCCACAGTCTGAAAGCGATATCCGCACTGCTTTTAAATCCGGTGAAACTATTTACGGAACAGCATATTTGAGTGCTAAATTAATAGACCGAATAAGAGAAGGCGGAACAAAATTATATTTATCTATTTTTATGGACGACCAAAAAATTCATTACTACGACCCCTACATTTTTGTGACGGAAGAAATGAAACAAAAATCGTATGTGCAGTTTGCTATGGTCCCTGCTTTGACGGATGATTTGACTCTTGAGACGAGAGACGGAAATAAAACATTGAAAGAATTTAACGAAACCATGACGAGCAAAGGTCCCATGTCATATAAAATTACGGTAAGTTTTGAATTTGGGAAAACCAATGAAAAGATACAAGGTAGTTTTGATTATGATGTTTCCGGAGGCACAGAATTAAATGAAAAACTAGTGAGCAAGCTTTCAGATGCCTTAGCTGCTGATGTGAAATTACCGGCTGCAGCTATGAAGAATGCTGCACTGGAAGCACAAATGACAACACTGGCAAATAAATTGGCTAAAAGCGGAGAGAAATACGGCAGCTGTCGTATTATCAGTGCAGACTGGAACGTAAATAAAAATAGTTTAGGTTTAATAATAGACAGAAGTGTAGGTGTATGTTTTGTTGCTACTTTTCCAGATGGGCATTGTGAGTTATTTAAGAAATATTTTTTTCAGGATTACTCCGGTGGTGGCATTTACAGCAGTCAGCTGAAAATGATGGATGATGCATATTCCTCCAGACGAATGGATTGTATGAATAAGTGATAGTTTTTTTACTTTTTAATGATTCTATTATACCTCGGTTCGTGTCATCACGAACCGAGGTAATTTCATAGGTTTGTTTATTTGTAAGCTGAGATTTTTATAATTTGGATTTGTAATTTGTTCGTGAGGACACGAACCAAGGCAGTAG
>DAORIK010000020.1:7338-18673 GCA_035438465.1 Chitinophagales bacterium
TCAAAACTTTCTTTTGTGTTAGCATCAATAGAAACAATCACACGGCTTTGTCCTTCACCGAACAGGCAAGCATCTTTTCTGATAGAGGAACAGGTTGTAATTTCAAATCCAAAATTACGTGTCATCGCACTTTCCAACACGGCAATAAATAAACCGCCTTCACTTAAGTCGTGCGCAGATTTTATCAGTTTGTTTTCTATTAATTTGGCAACTGCATTTTGTATTTGTGCTTCTTCTTTCAAATCAAAATGAGGTGCAGGCGACAATTCAATTTTATGATAATGCACTAAATATTCAGAACTTGCAATATCATTTTTGCATTCACCAATCAGATAAATTAAATCAGATCCGTTTTTAAAATCCAACGTCATCATGTGGTCTACATCATCAATTAAACCAAGCATTCCAATCGTTGGTGTTGGATTTACTGCGCGATTTGGTGATTGATTATAAAAAGAAACATTGCCACCTGTTACAGGCGTTTCAAATTGAATACAAGCGTCACCCATTCCTTGCAATGCATGCACAAAATTCCAGTACACTTCTTCGTCATAAGGATTTCCAAAGTTTAAACAATTAGTAATCGCCACCGGTTTTGCACCTGTGCAAACAATATTTCTTGCTGCTTCGGAAACCGCAATTGCCCCACCTCTGTAAGCATCTGCATGCACATAACGCGAATTACAATCTACAGTAACTACTAATCCTTTTTTAGAATCTTTTAAACGAATGACAGAAGCGTCGCTTGGTCGGTTAGTACTTGCGTTATTAATACCCACCATAGAATCGTATTGCTTATAGATAAAACGCTTTGATGCAATATTCGGGTTTTGCACTAATTGTTTTGCCACTTCAGTATAACTTTTCGGAAACGGCACTTTATCATCTAAAATAAACTCATCTCTCTTTGCATGATAAGCCGGTTGTTTAAATGAACGTTCATAAACCGGAGCGCCGCCGCCAAGCACTAAAGTATCAGCAGGTACTTCGGCTACCAATTCATCATTCATATAATACTGAACCAGATTTCCTTCGGTGACTTCACCTATAATGGCACAATGTAAGTCCCATTTGTCAAACACAGCTTCTACTTCTTTTTCTTTGCCTTTTTGTACAACAATCAACATGCGTTCCTGTGATTCTGATAACAGAATCTCAAACGGCTGCATGTTTTTTTGTCGTGTAGGCACTTTATCCAGCCAAATCTTCATGCCGTGTTTACCTTTTGCACTCATTTCATTGGTAGAGCAAGTAATACCGGCAGCACCCATATCCTGCATACCTACCACAGCACCTGTTTTTATTACTTCTAAAGTAGCTTCCAGTAATAATTTTTCAGTAAACGGATCGCCAACTTGTACAGAAGGAATTTTATCTTCCGCATCTTCGCCTAAATCTTCAGAAGCAAAAGTAGCCCCGTGAATGCCATCTTTTCCGGTAGAAGCACCAACAATATAAATTGGATTGCCTGCACCTTCAGATGTAGCGGAAATAGTTTCACCCACTTTTACAATGCCAACACTCATCGCATTTACCAACGGATTCACCTGATAGCAATCATCAAAATAAACTTCGCCGGCAACAGTTGGTACACCAAAACAATTTCCATAATGTGAAATTCCTTTCACCACACCTCTCAATAAATGTTGGGTACGTTTATTATCTAAGTTTCCGAATCGCAAGGAATTTAATGATGCGATTGGACGCGCACCCATCGTAAAGATATCGCGGGAAATGCCCCCAACACCGGTGGCTGCACCTTGAAACGGCTCTACAGCACTCGGATGATTGTGTGATTCGATTTTGAAAGCGCAAGCCCATCCATCACCTATATCAACTAAGCCTGCATTTTCTTCACCTGCTTCCACTAAAAGTGCTTTCCCTTTACGTGGTAATTTTTTTAAATATTTAATGGAGTTTTTATAGCTGCAATGCTCACTCCACATCACAGAATAAATACTGAGTTCTGTGAATGTTGGAATGCGTCCCAGTATAGTTTGTATTTTTTGATATTCTTCAGGCAATAATCCAAGTGATCTTGCCGTTTCTTCTGTTACTAATGGTTGGTGAATAGGACTTGACATTTGTTATTTTATATGCGCAAAAATAGTTAATTCTGTGCAACCAAACCGGAATATTTATTATCATTAAAATAAAATGTTTATTTTTGCATACTGCGACAATGATACAGGAAATCCTTGCACCAATAATCTGTCTCTTACTGTTATTCTTTATAATAGGTAATAAACGATTTTTTAAATCGGATTCCATTAGCAAACAGGTATTATTAATAGGTTTCTCTTTAAAAGCATTCAGTGCTGTTTTGTTCGGATATTTTTATAAGAGCGGTATGCTTACCGGAGGTGATACTTATTTGTATTTCGATGATGGAAATATTGTTTACAGTGCTGTAAAAGCAGATATTTTTACGTATTTAAAGTTGGCTATCGGGAGTAATGATTTTACTCCGGTTCCAAAGTACTTATTGCCATATACAACGGAGATGCATTTCTGGTTTGACAGCAGTAATTATTTTTTAGTGCGGTTAAATGCGCTGATTCGTTTGTTTTCACTTGGAGTTTATAATGTACATGCAATTGTTTTTGCATTCTTGTCATTTATTGGAACCTACAATCTTTATCTTTTTTTTGAAAATAAAGTAATTAGCAGAAAATTATTACAGTTTATATTATTTGGTATTCCATCTATTGTTTTCTGGACTTCAGGGATACACAAAGAAGCAATCGTAATTTTTGCGTTAGGAACCATATTATATAATCTGGATGGAATAATGAAATCTAACTATACCAAACGAAATATATTTTTCGCCATTTTTGGATTAATTGTGTTGGGGTATATACGTATTTATTTACTGGCATTCTTGTTGCCGTTAATGTCTGCAATGATACTCTATAAAAGATTTGAATTAAGAGAAACCTCATTGAAGTTATTTTTAGGCTGTATTGTCTTTTTTGTATGCGTTCTATTACTGATAGATATGTACACACCTCACCTAAGCTTTATGCATGTGTTACTTGAGAGAAGGGCATTCTTTTTAAATTCACCCGGTAATATGTCGTTTCAGGTAGAAGGTATTCCGCATAATATAAATGGAGTACTTATCTTATTATGGGAAGCAGTGACAAATCCGTTTATTCGTCCATTACCAAATGATTGTAATGTATTTCTTTCCTACATTGCCTCTTTTGAAACAATAATATTACTGCTAGTTTTTATTGGTTTGTTAGTTACTGTAAACATAAAATCCGTTTATAGTAACCCGTATGCCATGTTTTCCATACTATTTGGTTTTAGCACTTTGTTTTTAATTGGTTTAATTGTTAATAATTCCGGTGCCATCGTCCGGTACCGTTCCATAGCCATTCCATTTATTTTAATCGGGTTATGTTTATCGAGAAAAGAAAATAAAATTCTTACAGTTTCTGTCAAATAATTTGCATAAAAACTGATTTCCCTTTTAATTTTCTTAAAATTTTATCATCTTAGCATACAAACAAAGAAAGTATGTCTAAAACCAGATTTAATGCTTTATCAGCATTTTCCTCCCGACCAAAATTAAGTGTAGAATTACCGGCTGAAAAAATATCAGATTTTTTCGGTGCTTCCGTATTCGGCGATAAACAAATGAAAGAATTTTTACCCTCGGATGCATACAAGAAATTAGCTGCCTGTATCCGTGACGGGAAAAAAGTAGACAGAGATATTGCCGACCAGGTAGCATCTGCCATGAAAGCATGGGCGATGAAACAGGGTGCGACACATTATACCCACTGGTTTCAGCCACTAACCGGTACAACCGCTGAAAAACACGATTCATTCTTTATGCCAAAAGGTAGCGGCGGTGTTGAGGAATTTGGTGCAGATGCACTTGCACAGCAAGAACCGGATGCTTCTTCATTTCCTTCCGGCGGAATACGTGCGACTTTTGAAGCAAGAGGATATACAGCATGGGATGTTACATCTCCGGCTTTTATTATGACCGTAGGTAATGGAAAGACATTGTGTATTCCAACTATTTTCATTTCATATACAGGTGAAACATTAGATTTTAAGGCACCTTTATTGAAATCAATTCAGGTATTAGATCAGGCTGCGACAGAAGTCGCTCATTTTTTTGACAGAGATGTTAAACATGTGAATACTACTTTAGGCTGGGAGCAGGAATATTTTTTAGTCGATACAGCTATGTATTATGCCCGACCTGATTTAGTGATGAGTGGCAGAACCCTGTTAGGTAGACGTTCACCCAAAGGACAACAATTGGAAGACCATTATTTTGGTGCTATTCCGGAACGTGTGTATGCATTTATGCGTGATTTTGAAATTGAATGCTTGAAATTAGGAATTCCGGTTAGAACCCGACATAACGAAGTAGCACCATCCCAATTTGAGTGTGCACCGATGTTTGAAGAGGCAAACTTAGCAGTAGATCATAATTCATTATTAATGGATGTGATGGACAGGGTTTCCTCTAAACATAAATTAAAAGTGTTATTCCACGAAAAACCTTTTGCCGGAATTAACGGAAGCGGTAAGCATAATAACTGGAGTATGGGCACTGATACCGGAGTGAATTTACTATCACCCGGAAAAACGCCCAGAACTAACCTTCAATTCTTAACATTTTTCATTAATACGATTGCAGCTGTAAACCGCCATGAAGAATTATTACGCGCATCCGTTGCATCTCATGGCAATGAACATCGTTTAGGTGCCAACGAAGCACCACCCGCTATTATTTCCGTATTTACAGGTTCTTATTTGAAAGAAGTACTCGAAATGATAGAAACACGCGTAGACGAAGATAAATTTGATGAGCAGGATAATATTACCTTACGTTTGGATATTCATAACCGTATTCCGGATATTATGCTCGATAATACGGACAGAAACAGAACATCACCTTTTGCATTTACCGGAAATAAATTTGAATTCCGTGCAGTCGGCTCTTCTGCGAATTGTGCATTGCCAATGACAGTTTTAAATACAATAGTAGCAGAACAATTAAAGATCTTTAAGATTGAAGTAGACGAACATATAAAAGGTGGCGACTACAAAGATGTGGCTATCTTAAAAGTGTTGCGTAAAACTATTAAAGAAGCAAAGCGCATCATGTTTGAGGGTGATAACTATTCTGATGAATGGCATAAAGAAGCGAAAAAACGTGGCTTAAGTAATAATAAAACTGCTCCGGTTGCATTAGGTGCCTTTGTGTCAGAAAAATCTGTAAAATTATTTGAAGAACAAGGTATATATACGCACAGAGAAGTGGAAGCACGTTATGAAATTGCTTTGGAGAATTATATCAAAGCCATACAGATTGAATCCCGTGCATTAGGTGAAATAGTAATAAATCAGGTGATTCCGGCATGCATTGAGTATCAGAATAAACTGATAACAAATATTAAAGGATTGAAAGAAGTAGGTATAGATGCAAAATTATATGCAGCACAAACAAGTATACTTAAGCAGATTTCTGAAGGAATAGATAAGTTAATTAAACTGGATAAAGAAATGTTTGATTTGCGTGTGAAAGGAAATGAACAGTCAAATGTGCTGAAACAGGCATTGCTCTATTCCGATAAAGTGAGACCGGTTATGGATGAGATACGTGATATAACAGATGGTTTGGAATCAATAGTTGATGATGAACTCTGGCCTCTGCCGAAATACAGGGAAATGTTATTTTCAAAATAATTAACGTGAGGCTGATGAAAACATCAGCCTTATTTTTTTCTTAACTTTTCCAAAGTTTAAAACTTTGGAAAAGTTTGGAGAAATTGGTATTTTTATATCATGGCGAAGTCTTCTCAATTTCTATATATACTATTTGCAATTCTTTTATTGTCGTCGTGCAAGTCCGGTTCTAAGGTACAGGATGGTGAAACTGCATATAAACTCAAAAAATATTCTTTGGCAGCTGAGATGTTGCAAAAAGATTTTGATAAATCCAGAGATATAACTGAGAAGTCTAAGATTGCACTGAAAATTGCAGACAGTTACGACAAACAGTTGAATTTTATTGCTGCTGAACCATGGTACAAAAAAATAGCAGATGCACGTGTGCTGAATGATGCAATCTTATTGTATATAAATGCATTAAAACGAAATGAAAAATATCAGGAAGCGTATAAAGTACTGGATGATTATTTGAAAGCAAATAAGAGTGAGAAGTTTCGTTTGCAAAAAGAAATGGAATTTCTGGATGACGTGCTAAAGAAAATGAAAAAGCCTTCATTAACTAAACTCACCAATTTAGCATTTAATACACCAAGCCTTGATTTTGCTCCATTTGTAAAAGATAATGTGTTGTATTTTTCATCAACAAGAAATGGCGATAAAAATAATTTAGATGAGTGGACCGGTGAAGGTTATGCAGATATTTATTCCGCATCAAAATTTGGAAACACCTCTTTTAATGAAGCGGCATTGCTAGATAAAACGTTTAATACAACCTATCATGATGCAGAATTTATAATGAGCAAAGACGGCAAAAGCGCATTTTTCACACGTTGTGGAAGCGACGAAAAAAATGTAAATGATTATTGTCATATCTACCGTACCACAAAAAATATAGACGATACTTGGAGTGCGCCGGAAAGGCTAAAATTGTTTGCAGATACCATTAATGAGGGGCAGGCATTTTTAAGTGCCGATGAAAAGGAATTGTATTTTGTTTCTGATAGTAAAGATGGTTACGGCGGCAGAGATATTTATTTAGCTAAGAAAAATATTTCCGGCGATTTTGAGCTGCCGATAAATGCAGGTTCTAAAGTAAATACGCAGGGAGATGAATTGTTTCCGGTGATTACAGAAGATAATAAATTATATTTTTCTTCTAACGGCAAAACAGGCTATGGCGGATTGGATATTTATGTTGCTACTAAAGAAGGAAAGATTTATACCAATGCACAAAATCTGGGTTATGGTGTGAACAGCGGCGGCGATGATTTCAGCATTTCATTGCTAAAATCAAAAGATGATTCTGTGTTGCTGAGTGGTTATATTACATCCAATCGTCCGGGCGGAAAAGGGTTGGATGATATTTATTATTTTGAAAACCGCATGTCACCCGCAGAGCCACTTCCACCTGCCGTGTATTTACTGAAAATATTAGTACAGGCCAAAACATATCAGGACGATAATAATCCGAACAGTACATTTTTAGGTATTAAGCCTATAGAAAATGCCACTATTGAGCTGCCACGTTTTGATCAGGTAGCTGAAAGTTTTCAGTTTTTGCATACAGATAAAGATGGGAATACTGGTACAATAATTCCTAAAGGCAGTCAGTTTAAGATTAAAGTCTCCAAGATTGGTTATTTAGCCGGTGAAGAAACGGTGAATGCAAATATGGATGGTAAAGATGGAGATACGGTGGTGATTCAAAAAGTAATTACACTTTCTAAAATTTATAAAAACGTAGAAATTACGCTGAACAATATTTACTATGATTACGACAAGTGGAATATACGTGCTGATGCTGCTCAAAGCTTAGATTCACTGGTAGATATTTTAGTAAAAAATCCAACAATAAAAATACAATTGTCTTCGCATACTGACTGCAGAGGAAAGGATACATACAATGAAACGCTTTCTCAAAAACGTGCGGAAAGTGTGGTGCAGTATTTAATACAAAAAGGAATTGCAGCAGATAGATTGACTGCGAAAGGCTATGGCGAAAGTATGCCGGTAGAAACTTGCGAATGTACGAAATGTACGGAAGAACAGCACCAGCGCAACAGACGTACGACGTTTAAGATTTTAAGCGAATAAAAGTATCAGTGAAGAAATAAAAGTTGCGCTTATTTAGGAATTACATTTGTTGTATGGCAAGCCTGACATTTTTTGTTTACAAAGCTTTTAAACATCAGATTATCCTGATTTTCAATTCTTGTACAGTCATCTGATTTTTTAGTGCTTGCTTTTGATACAGACAGCATAATAATTGTGAAAATGAATAACAATAAAATACTAGCAGCTCTGAATTTAATGTTTTGTACAGCTTTCATTTGATTCATTTTATGGTTTGAAATGATTTCTTTCATTCAAATATAATCAATCTTTACAAAAATAGTAGTACTGTGATGTGAGGAAATTCGGCTGATATTCAGTATTTATTACAACATAATATCACTAAAAGATATAAAATTGTATTTTTGAGTAAAATTTTATATTACCTAATCAACTATACTTATGACTCTATTCGATAAAAATGTTCAAGATGTGATGCTTGCACGCATTAATAAATTATCTACTACCTCTCAACGTAAATGGGGAAAAATGTCTGTTTCTCAAATGCTGAAACATATGACTACTGCATTTGCCGTTCCGATTAACAAAATACAAGTTCCAAAAGATACTTTATACTATCTTTCTGCCAATCCGTTTGCACGATGGATGATGATAAAAGTAATGACGAAATGGCCAAAAAATTTGTTACCTGCACCGGCATCATTTAAAGTGAAGGATGACCCGGATTTTGATAACGCAAAACAGGAGCTTCTGACAGCTTTTAACGAATTCATTCATGCCGATAAGTTTGACGGTTGCCATCCGGTATTTGGTGTTATGGATAAAGAACTCTGGGGTGATGCTATGGCGATACATTTAAATCATCATTTAGAACAATTCGGAGTATAATTAAAGTATAATGTTCAGCTACTAAACACATAGTAATATTATTATGACAAACCGATACGACCTACGAGGTGTTTCAGCAACAAAAGATGAAGTACATGCTGCGATAAAAAATGCAGACAAAGGTTTGTATCCGAAAGCATTTTGCAAAATTTATCCCGATTATTTAGGAAATGATGAAAACTATTGTTCCATTATCCATGCGGATGGTGCAGGCACTAAAAGTGTACTGGCATATATGTACTGGAAAGAAACCGGAGATTTGTCAGTATGGAAAGGTATTGCACAAGATGCCATTGTAATGAATACAGATGATTTGATTTGTGTTGGTGCAACAACAAACTTCCTGATGTCATCCATTATAAACAGAAACAAACATTTAGTTTCGGGGGATGTGATAAAAGCGATTATTGACGGCACCAATGAAGTAGTGGAAATGTTGCATGAAAATGGCGTTGACGTGCATGCAATGGGTGGCGAAACGGCTGATGTTGGTGACACTGTTCGTACGGTTATTGTTGATGCGGTTATGACAGCAAGGTTAAAACGTGCTGCAATTATTTCGAACGAACATATACAGGATAAAGATGTGATTATTGGTTTTGCTTCTTACGGGCAAGCAATTTATGAAACTGAATACAACGGAGGAATGGGCAGTAATGGACTTACTTCCGCGCGACATGATGTATTTGCAAAAATATATGCAGAAAAATACCCTGAGTGCTACGATCCCAATACACCAAATGATTTAGTGTACAGCGGCACCAGATTATTAACAGATAAAATTGATGGTTCGACTTTAAATGCAGGTAAACTGGTATTGTCGCCAACGCGTACGTACGCACCTGTAGTTAAAAGAGTGATAGAGGAAATCGGAGTACAAAATATACATGGGCTGATACATTGCAGTGGCGGTGCACAAACTAAAATTTTACATTATATCGAGGATAATTTACACATTGTAAAAGATAATTTGTTTCCGGTTCCGCCGTTATTTAAATTGATACAGGAAGAAAGTAAAACGGATTGGAAAGAAATGTATCAGGTGTTTAATTGTGGGCACCGAATGGAAGTTTATTGCAATCCAGCATTTGCCGATACAATTATTTCTATTTCAAAATCTTTTGGAATTGATGCCCAGATTATTGGCTATGTGGAAAACGCAAGTAAAAAGCAAGTCACGATAAAAAGTGAAAAGGGTGAGTTTATATATTAATTACTAAATTTAACTATGCCAACAATACGTCTGATAACAGAAATAAATGCACCGATTGAAATCTGTTTTGATTTATCGCGCAGTATTGATTTGCATAAGTATTCAATGGAACATACCAAAGAAGAGGCTATTGCAGGAAGAAAAACAGGATTGATAGAAGACGGTGAGTTTGTCACCTGGCAGGCAAAACATTTTGGTATCACTCAGTATCTTACCTCTAAAATATCCAACTTTAATCGACCGTATATTTTCAGAGATGAACAAACCAAAGGCATCTTTGATTATTTCAGACATGATCATATTTTTGAATCAAAAGAAGACAAAACGATAATGACAGATGTCTTTGAATATCTTGCGCCATTTGGTTTTTTAGGAAGAATAGCGGACAAATGGTTTTTAGAGAAGTATATGACAAACCTTTTACTGCAAAGAAATAAAGTAATTAAAGAATTTGCAGAGAGTGATAAGTGGAAAGAATTGTTGCATAAATAATTATTTCTCTTCCAAATAAATCTCAGCCAGCATACAACGTGCGCTCCCTCCTCCAATGGTTTCTATCGTTGGTATTTCTACAGATAAAATAGCAGTATGTTTTTCTATGGTTTTTATTTGCTCACTTGTCAAACTGTCAAGGGAAGTTTCTGACATTACCAAATAGGTTTTACCATCTGTATTTTGGACTTGCAGCATATTACCGGCAAATGCATTCATTTGTTCAAATGTGATATCAATAATTTCATGTCCCGTTTTCTCTAGACTTTCTTTCACTAAATTTTGTTCACTTCGGTCTTTAATACTTGCCAGACAAATCACAGCAAATGTATCTCCGATAGTCAGCATTACATTAGTGTGATACACTAAATTATCATGTTCGTCTTTGCTAAAGAAGTAAATAGGTGTGTACTTTATCTTTGTACAATAATCAATAAATAAATCTTTATCTGTTCTCGGAGAAAGACAGGCGTACGCTATTTTATGGATGTGATCAAAAATAATACTGCCGGTTCCTTCTAAGAATTTATTATCCGCTACTGAATTCGTTAAATCATTCACAGAATTTATTACAAACGAATCTTTTAGTTTTTCAATAATCTCAGGACGAACCTCCAGCCTGCGATTTTCAGTACACATCGGATATAAAAAGATACTTCCATCTTCATGCATACTAATCCAGTTGTTAGGAAAAATAGCATCGGGTTTTGATGGCGTTGCTGTATCTTGAATAACAGTTACATTTACTTTGTATTCGCGTAATTTTTCCACGTATGCATCAAACTCTTCTACTGCCTTTTGTTTTATTTCCTCAGTTGTCAAGCCGTCTAAGGATTTTTGAAATGCATTAGAAACGGCGGTTTCAAAATTAAATTGAAAACTTGCCGGTCGAATCATCATCAGGTTGGAGGTGTATTGAGTTGACATATTGTAAAATTAAGATTTATGATTTAAGATTTATGATTT
>DAORIK010000020.1:18773-30832 GCA_035438465.1 Chitinophagales bacterium
TTAAGATTTATGATTTAAGATTTATGATTTTTCATTTTAAATTGTAATTTCATATGTTTATTTTATTCCTTAACCGTTTAATTTTAAATTATGTCATTTTCCACTGCTGATTTATTTGATGCCAATGAAGGTAAGGTCCATGTTGCATTACCATTGTTTCAGTCATTCGGACTAAAAAAACAATTTTACGGACAGATTTATACGGTAAAATGTTTTGAAGATAACACACCGGTAGGTGATACGCTCCGTAATATGAATGGCAAAGGAAAGGTGTTGGTCGTAGACGGAGAAGGCTCCTTGCGTTGTGCTTTACTCGGTGATATGCTGGCGGAGGCTGCTATTAAAAATGAATGGGAAGGAATAATTGTGAATGGTTGTGTACGAGATAGTGCAGCTCTCAATAAGATGCCGATAGGTATAAAAGCATTAAATACCAATCCTACACGCTCTGTAAAAAAGTATCCTGGATTAAAGCAAATAGAAGTAGGTTTTGCCAATGTGTTTTTTGAGCCGGATGATTATGTTTATTGTGATGAAGACGGAATATTAGTAAGCGATAAGGCATTATTTTAGTTTTCACAACGGCAAATTATCATCATAGATTTGCTGTCTGTCTTCCATAGAATTAAATAATAAATTAGCTGCCATTAAACGTGTTGGCCTTGACCACACCATAAATAATAATAACCCTAATGCTATAAAGAAATGCAGGTCATTCCCGGTTACAAAATAAAAAATGGTATTTATAATCGCCGGGCCTTCCAGTAAAGCTAACTGAATAATCAATGCACCACGATAAATATTTATTTTTTCAGATAGCGAAGGAACATTAACTGCAACACTTGCCCTTGTAAGAAATAAAAACCTTGAAGCCAGCATGCAGATGAAAGCGATGGCAATTCCGGCAATTTCAAATACAACATTATCAAGTGCATGATCAACCGGAGGCTGCTGTTTTACCAGATAATGGATAATACCCATGATAATTACCACACCAAGACATAAAGCAATATGCAATAATTTAATTGTTTTGAATTGAACACCAACTGTATTTTGATTATTCATAAGTTTTTTTTGGATAAAAATACAAATCTAATGGTTTATTGAAGACACTTTTGATTTTTTGAAGAAAATTCAGCATTTTAGCCTTATTCCGGGTATTGAAACCGAACAAAATTAGTTATAAATCGTTGTATCAGAACCAACTAAATTGGCGAAAATTACATCTTTATTGTATATTTGCTTTATATGAAGTCCGTTACCCTTAAAATAATCTTTTTAAGTCTGATTCTTATTTTTATTGCTTCCTGCAAGAAAGAGAATGATACTGTGACTTTTGATTTCGGGTATAATTATTTCCCAAATGATTCAGGTACCTATGTTATTTACAAAGTTGACTCTGTTGTATACAATGATTTTGACCCTTTTAATTTAAAAAGAAATTCAACGCAATATCTGAAAGAAATCGTTACAGAAGAATTTACCGATAACTTAGGACGTACAGCCAAAAAGATAGAGCGATATGTTACAGACAGTTTGAATCACCCCTGGAAATTCAGTAATGTATGGTATGCTGTGAAAAATAATACCAATGTAGAACGGATAGAAGATAACATCAGATACATAAAACTTACATTTCCCGTAACTAAGGGAAATACATGGCGCGGAAATAAATACAATGAGTTAAAGCATTTTCCATTTACAGATTTGAAATTTACCACTACAAATTTTGACTGGAATTATGCTGTTACGGATATAAACACGAATTATACATTCGGCTCTATTAATTCGGATTCTACACTCATCGTATTGCAAACAGCAGACTCATCAAATGTACAGAAAGTGTATTCGGTAGAAAAATATGCAAAGAATATTGGGTTAGTATACAAAGAACTTTGGCGTTTAGATGCGCAGCTGGTAGATGATCAGACTTATGAAAACGATGCCGTCTTTGGTTTTATACTTAAGCAATATGCTGTTGCTTATGGAAAAGAGTAAAATGATGTCGAATTGCTCACACATAACTTTTCAAAAATAGTAAGTGAAATATATTTATACTATAACCGTAATTACTGTTATCGTGTCCTCTTTGCTGATATCCTGCAAAAAGGAAACGGACATCAGCGATTATGATTATGGTTATAACTATTTGCCGGACGATTCAGGTAGTTTCGTTATATACAGAGTTGATTCTGTACTCTATGATGATTTTAATAATACGAGGAGATATTCTTCCATTTATCTGAAAGAAAAGATAGGAGAGCAGTTTAAAGACAATTTAGGCAGAACTGCAAAAAAAATTTTACGGTATTATTCTGATTCGTTACCGGCAAAATGGGAATTGTTTAATGTAAATTATCTTGTAAAATCTTCTTTGACAGCAGAACGTGTGGAAGATAACTTGCGCTACATAAAAATGGTGTTTCCGAATGATGTAAATGAGAAATGGCTGGGAAATAAACTCATTACCTCTCCACCACCTTATATTCTGGATACTTCAAATTATTATGTAACGGACTGGAAATACACTATAAAAAACAGGGATAAATATTATGACAATGGTATAAAAATATTTGATTCGACGTTGCTGATTTCTCAGATTCAGGATTCATCTGCCATCACTAAAACCTATTCTGTAGAAAGATATGCACGCAGCGTTGGGTTGGTGTACAGAGAATTTTGGATAGTGACAGGACAAATTAATATTGGTTCACCCTGGGAAGACAGGGCACAAAAAGGATTTATTTTAAGACAATATGCAATAGATTATGGGAAAGAATAGATACACATTTTTATTTTTGTTACTTATTTCAGATTTCATTTTTGCACAGGCAAATACGGAAAAGTATATTGTGTATTTTAAAGATAAACAGATGCACAATGATGTTTCCCGGCTTCTGTCTGAAAATGCAATTATTAAAAGAACTAAATTTAAAATTCCTACTGATGAAAGAGACTTTCCTGTAAATTCAAATTATATCAATACATTAATAAATGAAGATGTAACGATAATAAATACTTCTAATTGGTTAAATGCTGTTATGGTATCTCTCAGTAGTGAGAAAGCAGCACAGCTAGAACAATTATCCTTTGTTGCAGATGTAGTAAAAATAGAGAAATCAAACACATCAGGTATTGCATCTATAGAAAATGAACTGGATTGTGAAAGTATCTCAGGCATACAGGAGTATGAAGATAATTACACTTCATCATTTCCCCAGTTTCATCTTCTAAAAGGAGAGTACTTACACGAACAGGGATTCAATGGAGAAAATATGACAATTGCCATTTGTGATAATGGTTTTTATAATGCCAATAACAACTCTGCTTTTTCTGCGATTTTTTCAGAAAACAGATTATTAGGAACGTATGATTATGTACACGGAGATTCTGCAGTATATGATGAGTCGGCGGGCAGTCATGGTGCTTTCTGTTTTTCATTTATCGGAGGAATTAAGAATAATCAATATTTAGGTACAGCTACTAAAGCTAATTTCTATTTATTTCATACTGAAAACAATACCGGAGAAAGATTGCAGGAAGAATTTAATTTGGCAACTGCATTAGAAAGATGCAGTCAGTTGGGTGTTGATGTGGTTAGTATCTCATTAGGATATAATACATTTGATGTTGCTTCAGAAAATCATGATACATCGGATATGCACAAAAATAATACACCTGCCGCAATAGCTGTAAATATTGCTTCTTCAAAAGGAATATTGGTTTGTGTAGCTGCCGGAAATCAGGTAGGATGGAAATATATTGCGACACCATCTGATGCAGACAGTGCATTTTGTATTGCCTCAGTAGATATTAATGGTGTTGTTGCCTCTAACAGTAGTATGGGCTTGCCCGGCGATCCAAGAATTAAACCCAATGTAGCAGCTGTGGGTAAGTCTGCAAATTATATAAATACGGCAGGAAATATATCTGCGGGAAGTGGTACATCATTTGCCACTCCCTCGTTAGCAGGTATGGCTACTTGTCTCTGGCAGGCATTTCCAAGTAAGACAAATTGGGAAATTAAAACTGCGATTGAACAAAGTGCTTCGCAATACTTAACGCCGGACAAACGTATTGGCTACGGAATCCCTGATTTTCAAAAAGCTTTTCAGATATTGACAGACGCAACTTTTGTTTCGAATAAAAGTCTGGAGAATGATTTGCTGATTTTCCCAAATCCGTTTCAAAATACCATTACATTTTCTACACCAACTAATTTGCATATTGAAAGTATAAATATGCTCAATAGTGTCGGGCAATTAGTCTTTTCTGTAAATGCACCATCAGAAAATACAATTATGTTTAGTGATTTGCCAAAAGGCATGTATCTTTTACAAGTTGCAACGGACCGTGGTATACTCATCAAAAAATTAATAAAGGAATAATCTGAACTCTGCTAACAACTCGCTATTTTTAAGACACCTAACACCGCTGATGAAACCGAACGCACTCATATTCCTTTTCTGCATTTTATTTTCATATTCTTTTTCTTTCTCCCAAGATGAGAAAACAGAGAAATTTACATTAAGCGGTTATTTAAAAGATGCAAAAAATGGCGAAGTCCTCATTGGTGCGAATGTATATGTGCAAGGCAATAATGCATTAGGTGCCACCACTAATTTATACGGTTTTTATTCTTTGTCCTTGCCAAAAGGAACTTATCAGATTGCATTCTCCTATTTAGGTTTCAACACCAAAACTCAGGAAATAATATTGGATAAAGATATTCGTATAAATACCGAATTATCGGATGATACCAAACTGTTGGAGGAAGTGGTGATTGTTGAAGAACGCAAAGATGAGAACGTGAAAAGTACTACCATGGGAAAGGAAGAACTTTCTACAGACAGAATAAAATCAATTCCGGCGTTTATGGGTGAAGTTGATATTATTAAAGCAATTCAGTTATTACCGGGTGTGCAGGCAGCCGGCGAAGGTAATTCCGGTATTTATGTGCGAGGTGGTGGTCCTGATCAGAATTTAGTTTTATTAGATGATGCGATTGTCTACAATACCGGACACTTATTCGGGTTCTTTTCTGTGTTTAATGCAGATGCTGTAAAAAACACTACCTTATATAAAGGCGCGATGCCAGCTAACTTTGGCGGTCGTCTTTCATCGGTTATTGATATACAAATGAAAGAAGGGAACAATAAACGTTTTGAAATGGAAGGAGGTATCGGTATTATCTCATCCCGCCTAACGTTGCAGGCACCTTTTAAAAAACCTAAATCTAAAAAAGAAGCAAAAGGTTCTTTTTTGTTTTCAGGAAGAAGAACTTACTTATTTGATATTGCACAGCCATTCTTGAAAAGAACTGATTTTGCCGGTACTAACTATTTCTTTTATGACATTAACATAAAAGCAAATTACAAATTTTCCGATAAAGACAGATTGTATATAAGCGGATATTTTGGTCGGGATGTATTTGTGTATAATTCTACAAAAAACCAAACCAATGTAAAAATTCCGTGGGGAAATGCAACCGCTACGGTTCGTTACAATCACTTGTTTAATGATAAATTGTTTATGAATACAACTTTTGTGTTCAATGATTATAATTTCAGCTTTAGCGGTGCACAATTAGAATTTTCTTTCAAAGCAAATTCAGGCGTAAGGGATTTTAATACCAAAGTTGATTTCGATTATTACCTGAATACAAAACATAATTTAAAATTTGGAATGATGTACACACATCATCGCATGACTCCAACACAGGCAAGTGCTCGCAGTGCTGATACTGATTTTGAATCGAATATTAATAAACGTTACTCACATGAACTGGCATGGTATGTGGCGCACAGCTATGATGTGAATGAAAAGCTAAAATTTGATTTTGGATTCCGTTTAAGCTTGTTTCAACATATTGGCCCATATTCACAAATCAGAGGAGATAATATTATTGGATATGATACCACGGTGTATAAAAGAGGAAAGCCTATTAAAACATTTGTGGGTCCTGAACCACGCTTTGCCATGCGATATGCATTTGGAAAAAATAACTCCATTAAAGCGGGTGCTGCGCTAAATTATCAGTATATACATTTAGTTTCAGCTTCTAACAGCACATTGCCAACGGATGTTTGGGTACAAAGCTCCGGTATCGTAAAACCACAAATGGCACTGCAATATTCATTTGGTTATTTCAGAAATTTTAAAGACAATATGTTTGAAACGTCTATAGAAGTATATTTTAAACATCTTTGGAATCAGATTGAGTATAGTGAAAGTTATGTCAATGAATTAAATGTTGATCAGGAATTAGGATATGTATTTGGTAAAGGAAAAGCGTATGGAGCAGAATTTTTCCTGAAGAAAAGAACAGGAAAACTCAACGGATGGATTGGTTATACGCTCTCGCGCAGCGATAGAAAATTTGCAGAACTTAATCAGGGAAAAGTATTTGTTGCAAAATACGACAGAACACACGATTTATCTATTAATATCAACTATGATATCAATAAAGAGTGGTCGGTGGGCGCTACGTTTGTATATGCAACCGGTAATTCCATCACACCAGCAAATACATTATCTATTATAGAATTTAATCCAATGATTGGTTATGCTGATAGAAATTCATACAGAGTTCCGGCATATCACAGGATGGACATGGCAATAACTTACACACCGATTCCGAAGCGCAGACCTGATAGAAGATGGAAATCAAGTTATAATTTGTCCATTTATAACGTGTATAACAGACGAAATACTTATTTTATCTATAATAAAATTGAAGGCAGTACGCTTACCGGTGATTTAAAACAAACACCGATTAATGTTTCTTTATTTCCTGTAATACCATCTTTCACCTGGAATTTTAAATTTTAAATCATGCAGAGCAAATTAAAAAAATATACTTCATTTTTCTTCTTTTGCATACTCTCATGTTTGTTTATTTTGCCTGCATGCGAAAAAGAAATAGATTTAAACATTAAGAGTAACCCCAATGAAATTATTGTAGAAGGTCATATTGAAAATGACATTCCGCCGTACGTTATTCTTACTAAAAGTATTTCTTTGTATGATAATATTAATATCAATAATCTGGAAAATTTCTTTATTCATGATGCACGTATTGTTGTAAGTACAGATACCGATTCTGTAGAACTGGTGGAATACAATTCTGTTATACTTCAATCGTTGCCTGACTCTGTTGCTATTGCTATTGCAGCGCAATTTGGTATTCAGATAAGCAGTGCCGATGACTTTCCGGAAGTCAGTATTTATACGGTACCAATTACCAATATTGATTTTGTTGGACAAATTGGTAAAAAATATGACTTGCGGATAGAAGTGAATAATCAGGTTTTAACGTCTTCAACAACTATACCGGTGCCTGTATTTTTCGATTCTTTATGGATTTTACCACATCCGAATCCTTCCTTTGCTGATTCGTTCTTTCAGGTATATGGCCGCTTGCAGGACCCACAGAGCCTTGGAAACTACTATCGCTATTTTACTAAAGTAGATAATGATCCATTTTTAATCAGCAATTCTTCCGTATTCGATGATAATTTTTTTAACGGTAAAAAATTTCAGATTTTTATTCCTAAAGGTAAGCCAATCGGTACTAATAGTAATGATTTTAATTTTAATACAGATGGTTACTGGAGTATCGATGATTCTATATGCACCATAAAACTCTCACAGATAGATAAACCACATTATGATTTTTGGAGAACACTGGAGGCAAACCGGTCGAGCCAAGGAAATCCTTTCGGTTCATTTGTCATTGTCAAATCGAATATAATAGGTGGTAAAGGAATTTGGGGTGGCTACGGTAGTATTACCGGAAGTTATGTAAGAGTACCATAGTAATACGCAACGTCATTCCAAGCAAAGTGAGGAATCTGATGCCAAAATTCGCAAGCATTAACACGCTAATGTATTTTCTTCAATAAATTTTCTCTTACACTATTAAACCATTCATCTTTTAAAATACTCAGAATGATACTGTCCCGTCGTTCGTTGCCTGGTAAAATTAGATGACTGCGTAATACACCTTCTTCTTTGCAGCCGATTGCTTTCATGGCATTGATGCTATTTTTATTTCTGTAGTCTGCACGAAATTCAACACGTTGCATATCAAATGTTTCAAATGCAAACTGTAACAGTAAGAATTTACAATGTCTGTTCAATCCTGTTTTTTGAAATGCTTTACCATACCAGGTATATCCTAATTGTAATGTTTGATGTTCCAATTGTACATCATAAAAACGTGTGCTGCCTGCATATTGCTGTGTTTGTTTATCGAAAATAATAAATGGATATTCATTCTTCTTTTCTTTTGCGAGCAATGCATTTTCAATATATATATTTAGCTTCTCCTCACTGTCTGCCTGCTGCACGGAGAACTTCCAGAGTTCTGGTTCAAATAGTGAGAACGGCAATAGATTTTCAAAATCACTTTTATATAAAGGCCGAAGCAATGCACGTTCGTTTTCTAAAATATAGTCTTTTGTAAAATCAAGCATTGGTTTGTTTAAATATTCCATGAATAATAATTGTGTTCTACATCTAACTCAAATCCGGTTCTTGGATACAAGTTATTTCCAACAATATTTGACTTTGCGGTTTCCAGCATCATGCCGCAGCTATAACTGTTTCTGCATAATTCTTTCGCTTTCTCAATTAATGCAACGGAAATACCTTTTCCTCTTTCTTCGGGTCTTACAAATAAATCATTTAGTAACCAAAGGCGTTTCATGCGGGTGGAAGAGAAGAGTGGATACAACTGCACGAAACCGGTTAATTCTTTTGAATCAGATTCTGCTACAAAAATTTCAGATTCATTATTGATAATTCTATCCGATAAAAATTGCTTTGCTTTTTCAACATCTGATGTCTTTTCATAAAAGATTCTATAGGCATCAAATAAAACTGACAATTGCTCAATGTCTTGTATGTTTGCTTTTCTAATGTTCATGTTGTCTATATAAAATTACTTAAATGTTTTTTCATCAAAATACAAAAAAAGCCACCCGAAGGTGGCTGATTATAATTTTTAAAATCGAATTACCACATCTTAGCTCTATTCTCTTCTTTATTATACATTTTATCTCCCGACTTTACATTAAATGCTTTGTGGAACTGTGGTAAATTACTTAATACACCATTTACTCTGAACTTTGCAAGTGAATGCGGATCTGATAATGTTTGCATACGCATCGATTCCGGACGCATATTTTCTCTCCAGATAATTGCATAGTTAATGAAGAAGCGTTGTTCAGGAGTTAATCCATTTATTAGCGGAGCCGGTTTATTTCCAATAGCTTTTTTCAAAGCGTTTAAGCTAATAATCATACCACCTAAATCAGCAATGTTTTCTCCTAATGTCAACTCTCCATTTACAAAAATACTGTCGTCGGGAAATACTTTGTAACCGCTGTACTGTTCTACGAATTTATCCGTTAAAGCCTGATAGCTTTTTTTGTCTTCTGCTGTCCACCAGTTTTTTAAATTTCCTTCAGCGTCAAACTGACTTCCTTCATCATCAAAGCCATGTGTAATTTCGTGACCGATGACCATACCTATCCCGCCATAATTTACAGCATCATCACCTTTTTCATAAAAGAAAGGAGGTTGTAAGATTGCTGCCGGAAATACAATTTCATTTACAAGTGGGTTATAATAGGCATTTACGGTTTGTGGTCCCATAAGCCATTCTGAACGGTCAATCTTATTCTTTTTCAATCTTTCTAAAACACGTAAGTTTTCTGCGTAGGCACAATTCAGTACATTTAAAACATAAGGTTGGTTGCTCACATCTGTTTTCTCATATGTCCACCATTTATCAGGATATCCTATTTTTACATCAATCTTTGCTAATTTTTCCAAAGCCTTTGCTTTTGTATCAGCACTCATCCAGGTTAAATCATTAATTCGATCCTTTAAGGAAGCTCTTATATTTTCAACTAAATCCAATGCACGTTTCTTTGCTGTCGGAGAAAAATTAGTTTTTACATACTCCTGTCCGATTAAATCTCTGAGGTTAGCCTCTGACACGCCTGCAACTCTTTTCCATCTAGGTTCCATCGTTTGGATACCACTTAATGTTTTACCGTAGAAATTAAAACGTGCACTTACAATATCACTGTTTAAATATTTTGCAGTTCCGTTTAGTAGCTGAAACTCCATATACGAAGACCATTTAGCAGCGGGAATGTGCGCGAGCATGCTGTCTAAAGTTTTATAAAATAATGGCTGTCCGATTACAATTTCTTTTGGGGCTGCATTCATTTCCGAAAAGAACCCATTCCAATCTATATTTGGATAATCTGAAGTAAGTTTTTCAATAGTAAATAAATTGTATGTTTTTTCAGGGTCTCTCAATTCTACATTAGACATAGATGCTCCAGCCAGTAAATTTTCAATTTCAAAAACATTTTGCATTTGCTGTTCAGCAGAGACTGTTTTATCCAGACCGGCTAATTGAAACAGTGATTTAATATACACTTTGTATGCAGCGAGATTCTTTTGAGATTTATCATCCGTACGGAAATAAAAATCTCTATCCGGCAAGCCTAAGCCACCCTGACTAACATACATAACATAACGGGTTGTATTTTTTGCATCTATTTCTACGGAATAGCCTAATGGTGAATTTATATTACGCATTCCCAGTTTCGACAATTCATTTACCACCGCACTTGGCGTTGTCGCCTGCTCAATTTCAGTAAACCACGGTTGTAAAGGGTGTACTCCTGCTTTCTCAATTGCAATAGTATCCATTGCACTTCTGTAGAAATCGCCCAGTATTTGAAGATTAGAACCTTTAGGTGATTTTATTTTCTGATTCGCAGCATTTTCCAGAATCTTTTTTACCACTTTTCTGCTTTGTTCGTCTAACACATCAAACATACCAAAGCGAGATTTATCTGACGGAATAGGATTGGCTATACTCCAGTTTTGGTTTACATATTCGAAGAAATCCTCAGACGGCTTCACTGTCTTGCTTAATTCTGTTTTTTTGATAGCTACATCTTTAACAGGTGCCGGCTTTGGTGCAGACTTAGCTGCAGGAACTTTAACGGGTTTCGGAACCTGAGCATTAACACTGGTGTTTTGCGCATATGTGTTTAGTATAATTGCCGATAACACAAACGGCATCCATAAATATTTATTCATCATACAATTTTTTTAATTTAATGAGATGCAAAATTAGTAGAAAGTAGAGACTAAATATTACAAAAAATGGTAAATTTTAGTCTTTATTTTACGCTTTAGGTTCATTTTTCCTGGTAAAATGCATCCAGATGCGTTCATGAAGGTAATAGAGCGTTACTTTGGTGATTACTTCCGTAAACCCTATCTTCAATGCTTTTGAATAATCTCCGGTCCAGAATGTAGCAATAACAATGGTATCCAAAGTACCGACTATACGCCAGCTAATACCTTTTATCAAACTTCGGATATGTGATTCCACCCATACTTCATCTTTATGTTCATAATCTTTCAGCTCTTCTTCCGTAAGATTTTTTGCAGTTTCTTTTCTGGTTAAACCCCATTTTATCTTAAACCAAAGACGTTCGTGCAGGTAGAAAAGAATAATTTTGGTAAAGACTTCAGTAGCTCCGATTTTTAAGGCACTTCCAATGCTTCCTGTAAAAATATAAGAAAGCATCATGGTATCTAACGTACCAACAATACGCCAGGTTACGCCTTTTGTAAAACTAATGAAATGCTTATCTTTCTGCATACTACTATTATATAACCTATGGATTTAATAGGTTATAAAGATAAGTATTCAGAATTGATAAAACTAAGGTTAAAGTAAACTATTGTAAACGTACCGGAAACTCTACTTCAATGTCTGTTTCACCATCCGCATTGGTAATATCACCACTTGCAACTCCGGTTGCCGTTTTATTTGGTTCATGTCGCAAGGTTATTTTCAACAATCCTGATAATTCCCAATTCCATGTATCAAAATCAAAATTTAGTCCGATTGGATTTCCATTATCATCATTTGGTGCCAAATAATGAAATCCGGACAAAGCATTTGTAGATGATTGATAAAAAAACTGATGTTTAGTACCTTCTTCTAAAACTTCTTT
>DAORIK010000021.1:0-22403 GCA_035438465.1 Chitinophagales bacterium
ATATACATGTATTTGAAGACCGCAATGATTTAAATACGTTTGTACAGAACGAAGCCGCACATGAAAAAGTTTTGGTGGATGATTACAGCGAACTGGAACGGCATATTCCTTCGGGTGCCAACAATTATGTGGTCCTGATGACGTTTGGTTACCGCACCGATGCCGTTGCCTTGCGTTCTGTCATTAATAAAGAGTTTAAGTATATTGGTATGTTAGGCAGTAAGGCAAAAATTAAAGAGTTATTTGCAGAGCTTAGACAGGAAGGCATTGCAGAAGGTAGATTAGCTAGAGTTTATGCACCCATAGGTATTGATATAAGAAGCCAGACACCGGAAGAAATTGCGGTGAGTATTGCGGGGGAAATTGTGAAGGTGAAGAATAACACGACACTCTGAAACTCTGAAAAATTGTAAAGTTCGTTTCTCAGTATTCTATTTCTTTTTATCTATCAATAGTTTCTTTGCTGATGCACTACTGATTACTTTTTTGCCTGTTTTTGCTTCTATCTCTTTACGTGTATTTCCTGCAATTGTGCCGCCTTGTTTGGCTATTTTTTTATTTTCTGAAAATGTTTTTGGCTTCTTCTCTTTGCTAATTTCTGTGGTGGTGGCTTCAGCTAACATATTTAGTACTAACTCTAAATTGGTCATGTTATCTCGCAAATTTTCTTTTTTCAGGTCTTTGTGCTTTTTATATTCTTTTACACTAAAACCACTCCATGCTTTTGTAATTTCATCGGTCAATATTGCATATTCTTGTCCTTTTTTTACGCCTCTATTTTCCCATTCATTGGTCAATTCCTTACGAACTTCAATGCTTTTTAATCGTTGATTAATCCATTCTTTTGAATAACCTTTCTTGAGATAGGTTTCCATTAATCTATCAATTCCAATTTCTGGGTCTTCAATTTCGTCTATTCGTTCACGAGCTACTTTGGCAATCCATAGTTTAAATGGTTCTGCTTTTGGCGACGGAACAGATTGTATTAAACGAAATAATTGTTCGGTATCAGCAACATCGGTTAAACGCATTTTACCATCATTTGCAAGCATTTTCAAAGCGTGACAATTCGTCACGGTTTCATTTCCTTCTGTTTTTAATCGTTGTTTTAATTTCCGCCAATATGCAAGCTGGTCAACACTTTCTGTTAGTATTCCTATTACATCAGTGATAGAAAAATACCATTTTTCTTCATCTTCATTCCAAAGTGAACGCACTTGTTTCTGTTCAAATAGTTTTATGCTGGTTTCTTTCATCTTTCTTTTCTAATGTTAAACTCTTGTATTTTTTTACAAAGTAATTATTGAATAAAGTTACAAACTTTATTCAAAATGCGGCGAAGTCGAAGACGTTCACCGAGAGGCATGGAAGGCTTCGACTATCTTGGTAACAACTCATTTATATTTTTCCCAATCGTTTTAATTCCCAGAAACACTTTGCTGTTGCAGAAATATCAACAATAGCATTATGCGCTTCTTTAAAATCAGTTCTGAATAATTTGTAATATAATTCAGATAATTTTGGCCACTTGTTGCCGTAAGGACCTTTAATAGCACAAAAATTTATTGTACTTTCCATGGTACAAATTTTCTTTTTGATTGAAATACTATTTTGGATATTGTTTCTAATAAATTCTGCACGCATAATCTTTTCATCAAAGTTCATGTTATGTGCAACTAGATATTGAGCTTGAGAAACTAAAATCTGAAAATTTTGTAAGATTATGGATAACTCTTCGCCTTCTTGATTTGCCTTATCTGTAGAAATACCATGTACTCTAGAAGCATCAATTGGAATTGTGAAATCTTTTGGTTTTATTATATGGTTACCTCTAGAAATTTCAATGCCATTATTATCAAAAAAAAGATAGGCTAATTGTACTAAACGAGGCCAATTATTAAGCTCTGAAACTGGTGCTTTCCAGTTTATAGGTAATCCAGTCGTCTCTGTGTCAAAAAAAAGATACATGCACTAAAAAATTTACTTGTTTTTTTTATTGGTTTTTATAATGTTATTACGATAAATTGTGAATGGTTTTGTTTCAGAAGCCGTTTCAATTTCAATCTTTGACTTTTGCTTTATTTTTTCTGGAGCATCAATCTTATTTAAAAACACTTCAATTCCTGTTATTGTCTGGTTGCCTTTGTAATTAGTCTTTCTATAACTGATTTTAAATCCTCCAGAGATTACTATTTCTAATATTTCCTTAATTAAATGACTAAAATCTTGTTGAGATGAGAAAGTTAGATCATCCACATACCTTGTGTATGTAATGTTATTTGCATTACAAAGGTTTATTAATTTAACATCAGTATTTAAGAAAACAATATTAGCAATATGAGTACTAGTAGGTGTTCCTTGTGGTAATTCATATTTCCATGTAGTTAAATTAGTTAACCAACGAGAAAAATGAGGTGAAAATTTTAAATCCAAAAATGTATTATAAACTCTTTTTGAAGTTATATTAGGATAAAATTCTTGAAGGTCTGTTGTGAATTGATATTTATTGCCTTGATGTGGTTTAGCATTGGTTATATTGCTTCTCTTTTTCACACCACCGTGTACATTTTTTGGTAATTCAATTGGAACTAATATTCTATTCTTTATATTCTTCTGTATTTTTTGTAATTCATTTAAAGAAGGTCGGATAATTCGTTCTTTTATTGTTCCATCTTTATATTTCTTAAATCCACCATTCTTTTTATCTTCCTTCTGTTCAATCCATTCTTTATAATAATTTTCTATGTTCTTTAAGATATATTCAACTTCTATTAGTTTATAACCTACAATGGAACAAAATTTTTTGAACTCATTTTTTTTAAACTGAGAAGAATTCATTTACTAAAGATTTAACTGATGGATTTATTATTTCAAAAGCTTTTCTTTTGTTTGGATGAACATCTTCTTCTGTTAGAGATAAGAAGAACAAAATTGGCAATGGTAAAGCTAATGCTTCGCTTATTGACTTTAGTGTTGAAAGGTTTGGTTCTTTTAAGTTACTCTCAATTTGTGAAAGATAGGTTTGTGTTATACCACATAATACTGCAAATTCACTTTGAGTGTAACCTTTTTGCTTTCTAATGTTTTTTATTATATTACCTAAGTCCATTTTTATAAAAAAATTTAAGGAGTGTTCGGAATTCATTCTACATCTTTGATTTCATCTTTTTCATTTTCAACAAAAAATCTAGTCAATAACCTAATTACTTTGACAACTTCTAGAAGAATCTGTTCATTGGTTTTGCCTTTTCTTTGTTTCAGAAGCTGAATACTTTCTAATGCTTCATTTAAGACTTTTAAGTCTGGTTCCGAAAGAGAACACTGGCTCTGTGTGATAGCAGTAATACTGTGTATTAAGCCATCGATGTTTTGATTTTTTTTCAATCTAGACATAATATTTGTTTTTATAGACAACAACATCGTCGCCTTGCTTTTACAACGACGTGTAACAAATATTAGAGGTAGGCATATTTCTAAATGCGTAAACAATGTTCTCATACACTCCTTAAAGTTCTTGCTTATAATAAAATAATAAAGCAATAAGAAACAGTTCTTTTCATCTTATTTATAATATTCCATTTTGACCTTTTGATAGTGAGAATCGGAAAGATGATTTGTGCCGTTAATTTACCTGTTAAGGTTGTCTTATTCAGACAGTCAGTGAAACTCCATTTAGAAATTGCCGTCAAAACACTTTTCAAAGAACTATAATGCAAATATAGTAAAAATATTACTGGTAGTTAATAAAAAAGCAGTTTTTATTTATCAACAGGTTGAAAAGTAATACAATCATCACTATTACAGCTTGTTATCACCTACAAACATAAAATAAAGCTTAATTACTCCGCAATCTTCTTCAACGTCAACGCCAGCACCATCACACCTTTTTCAATTTCTTCAGGTGAGCTGTATTCATCAGGCCGGTGGCTGACACCACCTTTACTCGGAATAAATATCATGGTAGTTGGAAATAACTGCGCCATAAACAACGAATCGTGGTAGGCATAGCTCACCATTTTTTTAGATGTGTAGTTTAATTCATTCACTACACTTTGCACTATATCTACAATCTTTTCATCGCAAATGGCAGGCGGGTCGCAATTCACCATTTCTATAGTGTATTGAATATTTCTGCGTGTACAAATTTCAGCAATTTCATGTTGCAAATCACTTAACGCTTTATTTCTCGTTTCAATATTGGTATCACGCAAATCTATTTCTAAATAAGCTTCTTTAGGAATACTATTGACTGCTCTTGGTAAGATGTCAAAAATACCGGTAGTCGCCACCGTGTCTTCACTCGCAGATTCAACGGCAATACGTTCCACTGCCAGCATAATTTCCGCTCCGGCTACGCCGGCATCTTTACGGATAGGCATCAATACGGCACCTGCATGTCCGCCTTCACCGGTTAACTTTACCCTAAGAGAACTGGGTGCCGCTATCTTGGTAACAATACCAATATCCAATCCTTCTTTTTCTAAACGTGGTCCTTGTTCGATATGTAATTCCACAAATGCGTGATAATAATCATTGGAGATAACTACACTGTTTAACTCACCTGTAAATCCGGCCTGCGTTCTCGCTTCATTTAAAAATAGACCGTCTTTATCTTTTAATTTCTCGGCAGTTTGTGGTTGCAGTTGTCCGCTTAGCATACGGCTTCCCAAGCAGCCAATAAAAAAACGGGTCGGTTCTTCTGCCGTAAATAAAAGTATTTCAATCGAACGTGTTGGAGCAAAGCCAATGCTTTTTAAATATCTGATGGCAGCCAAACCACCAAATACACCTACCGTTCCGTCGTATTGCCCTGAAAAGGGTATGGCATCAATGTGTGAGCCTGTTCCTACTGCAGGCATTGCTGCATTTGTTCCTTCCCATCTGGCAAATGTATTTCCAATGGCATCGATACGAATGGTTAATCCTTCTGCTTCACAAAGTCCAATAAAATAAGCGCGCGCAGCTAAGTCTTCTTTAGTATATAAAATTCTGGTGACAGATGGATTTTCGCTGGCGGAAAAAGTCGCTAACTTCTTTAACTCTTCATGAATTCTTTGCATAATACAATTTTTAATTCCTTATTGTGGCGGTTGTTCGTATTTATGAACCTCTGTAGGTGGAATATCCAAATGGGTTCAGTAATAATGGTACATGGTAATGTGCGTCTGTTTTAATTTCAAAAACGATTTCAACATAAGGGTAGAATGCTTCAACAGATGCTGCATCAAAATATTGTTGGGTATCAAATCTAAGTTTATAAATACCCAACTCAATAAATATTTCTTTATTCAGTAAATCAGGTATCCTGCCATCATGGTTTGTTTTTCCGGAAGCAATCTCTATCCATTCATTATCTTGTTGCTTATATAATATAACCTGTACATCTTGTGCAGGCCTACCCTTGCTGGTATCTAAAATATGTGTACTGATTGAACTCATGCGAGTAATTTTTTTAATCGTAATTGCGTAATCTTTGCCTGTTCTGCTGCTGCAATGTGTAATTCATATTCTCTGCTATGATTTAATCTCATTTCTAATAATTCCAGCATCTCAACAGCTGATTTTCCGGTAGCACAAACTATGAATATAAACCCGAATTTATTTTCATAATCGGCATTGCCTCTTGCCAATGCTTCAATAATTGTATCAGTTGCTGACTGAACGCCTGATTGTTCACCGGATGCCCATGCAGCAGTACTTGCAAATTTTTTCTTCAACGAATCTACATCACCAATTTTCGGATGATGCGTGAATGCTTCAAGCCAATCTGCTTCTGAACATTCCGCCCATTTTTCATCTGCTATATTTAATAAATCTTCTTCATCTGCAACAGGAAAAGAAGATAGCATTTTTTCAATCCACCTTTCAGCACCACAACATTTTTCCAACTCTATGCGGAGTTGTGTTTTATTTAATTGATTGAGTTCCTGTATCGTCATCTTATACGGTGGTTGGAAACCTGTTTACATTCTTGTAATAAATATATACAGCCGGTTCTTTACCCATGGCTGTAAACCATTGCTGACAATACGGTGCCATCCAGATGGAATCTCCTTTTTTGATTGGGTACCATTGCTGGTCGAGCATGTACACGCCTTGTCCCTGCAAATAAATCAGGCCGTGCTCCATGATATGCGTTTCCACCATCGGCAGATGTCCGCCGCTATCGTAGGTAAAAATATTTACGGCCATATCAAAAGAAAAATTCTCCGGTAATAATACCTGCAAACGCAAGGCTGGGTCGCCTAGATATTCAGGTCCTTTTACTTTTGCGGCATCGCCGAAAATTGTTTTAGGTATTGCATAGCCTTCCAGCTTTTCATACACTTTATGAAAGGTAAGGATTTGCGTATCTTTTTTAAATTTGTCAAACTCATAGTGTTTATTGATTGGTACATATACAAATTGTCCTTGTGTCAATTCTTTTTTGTCTTTGTCGATTGTTACACTTGTTTTTCCTTTTATCACATAAAAAAAGATTTGTGATGCTTCTGTATTTCCTGATAGTTTAGTAGCTGTTGTAGCTGTAATTAATGTCTGGCAAAAACGTGCTCCCATTTGCTCGTTAATAATTACATTGACAGTGCAATCTGACCAGCCGGGTACATTGCTGTTAATATAACCATCCGGTGCTATAATGGCGTGACTGCGTTTGACCACACTTCTTGTTAATGCTGATATTTCCATTTATGTATTATTTAAGATAAGTTGGTTTAAAAAATGATCTGATACTTCGACAGCAGCAGCGATATCTTTCAGTTCTGCATTTTCCAGCGGGTTGTGACTAATTCCTTCAAAACATCTTACAAACAACATGGATACAGGTGCTACTTCAGAAATAGGAACTGCATCATGCCCGGCACCGCTTACCAAAGATACTAATTCATAATTTTTTTCCGTTATAGATTGCGTTAATAATGTATTCAATCCTTCATCACAGATTACAGGTTGTGTTTGCAAAATTTCCTTCCATGTCATTATAATATTTCTTGCATTACAAATTTCCTCACATTTTCTTTTTACCGATTCGATGGATGATTTTAAGATACGTTCATCCGCACTTCTTATATCGAGACTACAAACTACTTTACCAGGTATAACATTGCTCGCTGCATGGATGATATCCAGTTTACCAATAGTTGCTACTAAATTGTCTTTATGTGCAAATGCGAATGCTTCTGTAGCCTGTACAAATTCTGATGCACAACACAATGCATCTTTACGCATATCCATTGGGACTGTTCCTGCGTGTCCTGCTACTCCTGTAAAGGTTATCTCTACACGGCATTGCCCTGCAATGGCTGCAACTAAAGCCACAGGAATATTTTTTTGATATAGTACAGGCCCTTGTTCGATATGTATTTCAAAATATCCCAGCCACTCATCCTTAGGAATGACTTCTTTATCTATTTTGGTAACATCACCACCTATTGACTGAATAGCTTCTTTCAGTGTTATTTCATGTTTATCTCTTTTTACTAAAATATTTTTGTCGAAAGTTCCGGATACTGCTTTGCTACCCAAAAAAGTAGTCTGGAAGCGAACACCTTCTTCGTCACAAAAGGCAATCAGTTCTATATTGAAAGGTAATGTGATCTTTGATTGAGACAGGTTTTCAAGTAAATCAATCCCCATGATAACACCAAGTGGGCCGTCGAATTTGCCTGCATCTACTACCGTGTCTATATGTGAACCTATGACAAATGTTTTAGCATCTTTATAATTGCTAACTAGTTTACCCCTTACATTACCAATAGCGTCAATAGAACTTTGTAAACCAGCTTCATCCATCCATGCTTTTACCAATGATTGTCCTTTAACAAATGCAGGAGAGCCATATGTTCTGGTGACACATCCATGTTCTTCCGTTATCGATGCAAGATCGTTGATTCGAACCAAAATTTTTTTTGCTCTTTGCAAATTATCATTCATTTCTACCTGTATATTATTTTCCCATTTCCGGGTGCTGTAAAATGATGGCGGTCATATACTTTTATTCCACCTAAAAATGTTTGCTCTACAACACCATATAGTGTTTCATTCATATATGGTGTAATTTTATGTTTATGGCAAATGGTATCTTCTGTCACCTTAAATGCTGTATCTCTCCATATCACTATATCTGCATCATACCCTTTGGCTATTTTACCTTTGGTAGTTTCCTTTCTTATGAGTTTCGCCGGATTTTCCGCTAACCATTTTGCTATATCTGTAAAAGTACCATTTCTTTTTTTAGCGGCTGTCCACAAAACGGGCATTGCAAACTGTATAGATGCGATGCCGCCCCATGCTTTCATAAAATCGCCGCTATTCAATTCTTTTAAATCAGGTGTTGCCGGTGAGTGATCGGTAGCTACAAAATCAATAATGCAATTTTGCAATGCATTCCAAAGTTGTTCGTTATTTTCTTTTCCCCGTATGGGTGGTGCGCATTTATATTGTGTCTGCCCGTCCGGAATTTCTTCTGCGCAGAAATAAAGATAATGTTGTCCTGTTTCAACAGTTATAGGCAAATTTCTTTCTTTAGCATTTTTAATTTGTGTTATTGAATTAGCCGATGATAAATGTACAATATGTACCGGGCAATTAAATTCTTCGCATAAACGTATCATCATAGCAATAGCATTGTCTTCCCATTTCTCAGGTCGTGTTGCCAGGTAATTTTTATAAATGTTGGGATTATCTGTACATGGATGGTTATCATCACTTAGCTCAGCATGAACTAATAAAGGCAGATTGTATTTTGCCAGTATGGGCATTGCTTTTCGTAAATCTGCTTCAGTTGCATTTGGAAATTCATCAATTCCGGAATGAGTAAGGAATGCTTTGAACCCTAAGACACCTTTATCAATTAACACTTCCAGTTCATTTGTATTGCCAGGAATTACACCTCCCCAAAATCCAACATTTGTATGCAGTTTATTTTTTGTTGCCGATATTTTATCCTCGAAAGCTTTTCCTGAAGTTGTAACAGGAGAAGAATTTAATGGCATATCTACTAATGTAGTAATACCACCTGCAATAGCAGATTTTGTTGCGGTGTCAAATCCTTCCCACTCCGTTCTGCCGGGTTCATTAATATGTACATGCGGGTCAATAATACCTGCCATTACTATTCTATCGGTTGCATCAATAAATTCTCCGTTAAAATCGGCCGGAATTTCATTTACAATATCTGAAATAATTCCATTGTCAAGAATAACGACAGCCGGTTTCACTCCTTCAGGCAAAATAATATGGTTACTACGAATGGCTATCAACTGAAATTATTTTTAGGATTTGTTGGATTTAATGGTTAAAAATACAAAACAAAATTTTAAATTGAGGATTTTAAGGCGAAGACTTATGCTGAACAATATTCTATACTTCTTATTTGGTTTTCTGGCGTTGATTTTACTATTGCTGGCAGGTTTATCGTATCATTTGAGGAGAATGACATTAAGTCACACAAATGAAAATAATATTCAGGATAGGTTAATTAGTGAACAATACAAAGAGCGTTTAAGCAGTATTCAGGGTTTTATATATGCATCTATACTAATCGTTGTTCTTTCTATTCTTTTTTTAACGTGGCTACTCGTAAAGGGAACTATCTATGAAGGTCACTTGATGGAGTGGATGAATATGGTTGTTCGTTTGATGCACATTACTTTTGGTATTGCATGGATTGGTGCTTCTTTTTATTTTGTATGGTTAGAGAATGCGTTGAACAGGACAGAAAATGTACGGGATGAATTAGCAGGAAACCTATGGGCGGTACATGGCGGCGGTTTCTATTATTTGGAAAAATATAAGATAGCACCCAAAGAAATCCCAAAGAATTTACACTGGTTTAAATACGAGGCTTATTTTACCTGGCTTTCCGGGTTTACTCTTCTGTGTGTGGTGTATTATTTTAATGCCAAAGCATTTTTAATTGACAAACATGTATTGGATATAGGTTCGTTGACTGCAATATGTATCGGTATTGGTTCATTTATTGTAGCATGGATAATTTATGATGTGTTATGTAAATCTCCGTTAATAAATAAAACTGTTTGGTTTGCTGTTATCGGTTTTATTATTTTAGCAGGATTTGCATTTTTTTACAGTTGTGTTTTCAGCAGCCGTGCTGCTTATATTCATTTTGGAGCAATGATTGGAACGCTGATGGTTGCTAATGTTTTCTTTGTAATTATTCCTTCACAGAAAGCCATGGTAAAAGCTGCAAAGGATAATAAACCCTTAGACCCTTCGCTTGGTAAAAAAGCTTTACAACGATCATTGCATAATAACTATTTTACGTTACCAGTGTTATTTGTGATGATTAGCAATCATTTTCCAAGTACATTTGGGAATAAACATGCTTGGCTGGTGTTGACACTTATTTCTTTAGGTTTGGCAGGGTTGAAGCACTGGTTGAATTTGAGAGAAAAAGGTCAAATGAGCGTTTGGGTTATGCCCGTTTCTGTATTAATTTTATTAGCAGTTGCTTTCATAACATCTCCACAAGCATCAGGTGCAAAGAATAGCAGAGTAATTACTATGAGTGAAGTGTATCCAATAATACAGGAAAGGTGTGTGACTTGTCACTCAAGTAAACCAACAAATAAAACATATGCTGCACCACCGAACGGTGTAGTGTATGAGACTCCGGAAGATATTGTTAAACTGAAAGATAAAATTTTACAACGCGTGGTAATAACCAAAACAATGCCTCAAAATAACGAAACCAATATGACGCAGGAGGAACGCGACATCATTGGTGCATGGATAGAGCAGGGAGCAAAAGTAAAGTAGAAACTATGAGAGATATTACGTCTAAAGAGATTTCATTACGTATTGCAAAAGCAGTTGGGTTTGTGGTATGCTCTTCATCTACTTTAGAGTTGATAAAAAATAATTTACTGCCAAAAGGAAATTTATTTGATGTGGCACGTGCAGCGGGTTTTTTGGCAGCAAAAAATACACAGCATCTGATACCGCATTGCCATCCTGTTTCTATTGATGGTATGGTTATTGAATTTGAGACTATTACCCCTGATGAAAAATCAGAATTATTTCCTGCAAATAAAAAGTTTGGTGTTTTAGTTATTGCTGAAGGAAAATCTATCGGCAGAACAGGTATTGAAATGGAAACATTAACAGCCGTTTCTGTTTGCGGATTAACTATCTATGATTTATTAAAACCATTGAACGACGCTGAACTCGAAATATCTTCTATCAAATTAATAGAAAAAAAAGGCGGCAAAACAGATAAACAAAAATTCTTTAAAGAGAAACAACAGGCAGCCGTGTTAGTTTGTTCTGATAGTACTTTTGAAGGCAAAAGAAAAGATACTTCAGGATTAATTATAAAAGAATTATTGAGTAAATACAATACGGAAGTTTTAGATTATAAAATTTTGCCTGATGAGCCTGAACAAATCAAACAGCAAGTTTCAGAATGGGTAAAACAAGATATTCCATTCATATTTACTACAGGAGGTACCGGTTTTGGTCCGCGTGACAACACCGTAGAAGCTGTGAAATCTATTATAGAAAAAGAAGCGGCAGGTATTTCGGAAGCGATGCATGCACACGGACAAATGCGTACACCATTGGCCATGATGTCGCGCTCTGTTGCAGGCACGATAAAGCAAACATTAATTGTTACCTTACCCGGCAGTTCTAATGGAGCAAAGGAATCACTCGAAGCCATTTTGCCTGCTGTATTTCATGCAAGAAACATGTTGCTTGGAGAAAATCATGACCCAAAATAATTTTATGATTTCGATTGAAGAAGCTCAAAAATTAATTAATGCACAAGCAAGAAATTTTGGTGTGGAAGAAATTTCCATTGATAATGCATTGAACAGAATTTTAGCAGAAGATATTTTTGCCGACAGAGATTATCCGCCGTTTAACAGAGCCACAATGGATGGTTACGCAGTAGTATCATCTGATTTCAATAAGGATAAAAAAACTACATTACAATTAATCGGTGTATTGCACGCAGGCAATGTATCTGCACAAATAGTTAGTCCGGGAACTTGTATTAAAATAATGACCGGTGCGCCTGTGCCTGAAGGTGCAGATGCTGTTGTACGGTTTGAAGATACTATTGAAAATAATGCTCTTGTTGAATTTACTATCAATACTGTCTTACCAAAACAAAATATTGCATCACAAGGTGAGGACACAAAATCAAATGAACTCCTTCTTGAAAAAAACATAAAATTAAATGCTTTATCTATTGCTGTTTTAGCCGTTACCGGCAAAGCGAAAATAAAAGTGTATAAATTACCAAGCGTTGCAATTGTTTCTACAGGAAATGAGATTGTAAATGTAGACGATACTATCTTTCCGCATCAAATAAGAGATTCCAATTCTTATTCATTAAAAAGTTTTTTAAGACAATATAATGTTTCATCTGTAAAATCGGTTTTAGTTCAAGATGACAAAGCAGCTTTAACACAAGTGTTGTCTGATTTCATGAATACCGATATTTTAATTTTATCCGGTGGTGTTTCTAAAGGCGAAGCGGATTATATTCCTGAAGTATTACTATCTTTAGGTGTGGAGGAGATTTTTCATCGTGTGCGCATAAAGCCCGGAAATCCTTTATGGTTTGGCAGATTTTCAGATGGTGGCGTGATCTTCGGCTTGCCCGGCAATCCTGTTTCCGTGCAGGTTGGATTTAAAGTTTTTATTGAACCTTTTTTGCGTAAATGTTTTAACATGGAAACAATTACGCCTTTGTATTTTCCTTTGTTCAATGAAAAAATAAAGAAAACAAAATTTACAGAATATTTTCCCTGCAAGATTTCAACAAAAGCAGATACTACAGGTTTACTTTCAAAGAGAATGAATACCAGCGGTGATATTTCCGCTACTGTGCATTCTGACGGCATTGCCGTACATCCTGAAGAAACAGAAACAATTAGAGAAAATACGATAGTAGAATTTTATTTTTGGTAAATAAATTATATGCAGCTTAACTTATTATTTTTTGGTGTTCTGACAGATGTAATTGGAGTTACCAATCTGGAATTTGTTACGAATACAACAAACACAAGAACGCTTAATCATAATTTGCAGAAAGACTTTCCTGCATTGAAAAAATACTCGTATAAAATTGCAGTCAATCAGGAAATAATAACGGAAGAAAAAAAACTAAAAGATGGTGATGAGGTGGCATTTCTTCCTCCGTTTGCAGGTGGGTAAAGTAAAAAAATGACAAAAAAGAAACATAGTGTTTTAGTGAATGGTCCGATAACGTCAGATTTCATTGGCAATTCCATTGCAAAGCACAGCACTAAAACTAATATTGGCGCGCATGCTATATTTTTAGGACAGGTTAGAAAAGATTTAAAAGAAAATACTGCGGTTGCCAACATAGAATATTCAGCGCACAACGAAATGGCAGAAAAAATTTTTGAAGCCATTCGCGAGCAGGCTTTTGAAAAATTTGATATGGTTTGTATGCATATTTATCACAGCCTTGGAAAAGTAAATGTTGGTGAAGTTTCTTTGTTTGTGTTTGTTTCCTGCAAACACCGTGCACAATCGTTTGAAGCGCTGGAATGGATAGTAGAAGAAATTAAAAATAAAGTGCCTATCTGGAAAAAAGAAAATTATGAAAATGGAAATTATTCCTGGATTGGTGTATCAGAAATTTAATCAACCGCCAATATGCAGCATAGATAATTCACTGCCCGAAAATTTGGTTTTCTTTTGTGCCAATGCTCTAACTAATCTTTCCTTTATTTCTTGCTTATCATCTAAGCAGTCTAAAATAGTTATTGGATGATTATCACTCAAACAGCCATAAATATTACCATAGCTGTCCAATCTCAGGCGGTTGCAATCATTACAAAAAGGATCTGATTCATTGGAAATAATTCCAAATTTATAGCCATCATTTGTTATCCAGTATTTAGCCGTTGCACTGAGATCCCGATTTAAAGGTGTGAAGTCATATTTTCCGGAAATAATTTTCAATATTTCTTCTTCCGAAAGATAATACTGTTGGAAATTATGATACAGATGACCCATCTGCATCAACTCTAAAAACCGTATGGTAATATTTCTTGCTTTTGCATATTCAAATAATTTCATCAACTGATTATCATTCACGCCTTTCATTACCGCACTGTTTATTTTCACTTGTATGCCTGCTTTTATTGCGTTGTCAATGCCTGTAAGTGTTTGTTTTAATTTATTTCGTTTACTGATGTCAAAAGAAATAGCTGAATCTACTGCATCTAAAGAAATATTGACAGATGTGAGCCCTGCTTTTTTAAAATTAAATGCGTCTAACTGCGTTGCGTTCGATGTCATCTTTATTTTCTCAATACCTCTGTCTCTTATTCCGTTGATTAAGGGAATCAGGTCTTTGTATAAAGTAGGCTCACCACCCGTTAAACGCACTGTTTCCAATTTAAGAAGAGCATGCAAAACTTCAATAATTTTAAGATATTGTTCTGTAGACAAGGTCTTTTGATTTATATTTTTATCATGCTTTTTTGAAGAGGAATCAACACAGTAGCTGCAAGCCAGATTACAGGTATTTGTTAAACTAACACGCAGTGTTTTAAAGGTTCTGCCAAATTCATCTGTTATCGGAGTTGCCATTCTTAAGAAAATATAAGTTTAAAGCTAGCAATACATAAAACAATCGCCAGCACCCTTTTCAGTAAAGTGTTATCCCATTTCTTACTGCCCAGATATGCACCTAATAAACCACCAACAATAGCAATTAACAACCATATATACATTGCAACATCTATTTTAATGCCTTTAGATACAACGCTGGCAAATCCTGCAATAGAATTTACAAAAATAAATAAGGCTGATACACTTGCCGTTTGTTTCATGTTGCCATAGTGCAGCAGTAAAATCACAGGACTTAATATAATCCCGCCTCCTATGCCCAGCATCCCGGAAAGAAAACCAATTACGGTCCCGACAACAAGGGCAATAATTAGATTGACTTCTTTTAATTCCTCACTTTCTTTCGCAAAGAGACCAAATAATCTTAGTATTGGAAAGAGCAGGATAACACCTAATACTTTTTTATAAATAACAGCATCTACTGTAACGGATGCGCCAATAAATGCTGCCGGAACGGAAGCAATGGCGAATGGAAGAAATAGTTTTCGGTTAAAATAACCGCCACGATAATACTGAACGAACGCGATAAAGGAAACAAAGATATTCAGTAATAACGCGGAAGATTTCATCACAGGCGGTGCAAAATTGAATAAAGCCATCAAAGCCAGATAACCACTTGCGCCTCCATGCCCTACGGAAGCATACAGAAATGCAACAACAAAGAGCAAAAGAAGAAACAATACATTTAATTCCATAGCCATTGTTTAACATTTCTGTTTAGTGTGTTAGTAGTCTCTGCGAGAATCCCCGCCTGCTTCGTATTCGGGCAGGGAACTTGCAAAAATAATTCAGGATACTGCGTTTTTTTAAGTAGTCTCTGCGAGAATCGAACTTGCATTAACAGTTTAGGAAACTGCTGTTCTATCCATTGAACTAAGAGACCAAAGAATGTTGAATGCTGAGTGATGAATGTTGAATTAACAACATACTAGTTCATCATTAAGCATTTATCATTCATCATTATTTTATAATATTTCCAGCATCAACATTATCCGCATTTACAAAATATAATTTTCCGTTAGCATCTTCTGCCATTAAAATCATACCGTTGCTTTCTATGCCTTTTAATTTTCTTGGAGCTAAGTTTACCAAAACGGAAACTTCTTTTCCAACTATTTCTTCCGGTGTGAAATGTTCTGCAATTCCTGAAACAATAGTGCGTTGTTCAAAACCAACATCTACTAATAGCTTCAATAATTTATCCGCTTTCGCTACTTTTTCTGCGGCTAAAATCTTTCCTGTTCTGATATCCAGTTTTGAAAAATCATCGTAAGTAATTTCAGATTTCACCGCTATGTCATTTCGAACAACGTGAGAAATCTCGCTTGATGAAGCAATCTGTTCCATTTTGCTTTTGTTTAATTTTTCTATCTGCGCCTGCACTTGTTCATCTGTTATTCTTTCAAATAAAATCTGAGAAGCATTAATTAATGTATTTGATGGAATTATAAATCCAAAATGATGTCTGTGTTCTTCATAACTGCTTACTAAATCAACATTAAAAATATTTTCAATTTGCGTAGCTGTTTTAGGTAGTAAATACTTTAAATGATACGCTATTGTTCCTACTATCTGTACTGATAAATATAAAATTTGTTCAGTAGCATCAGGATTTGTTTTTACAAGCTTCCATGGTTCATTGTCTTGTAGGAATTTGTTTCCAAGGCTGGATAACCTCATAATATTAAATAAAGCTTCTTTAAATTGAAAACTTTCAATATTATTACTAATATTATTTCCAAAATCTCGTAAAATATTTTGACTCAACATTACTTTAGCTCTATTGCTAGATGTATATTTTCCTGTAGAATCAAATGAATTAAAGTTTATTGAAGTATAATCTGTTTCAATCCATTTTGGAACTTTTCCTTTACAAAACTTATGCAATAAATCTGAGACACGTTTTACAAAATTTCCTAAATTATTTGCTAATTCATTATTAACTCTTGCTTGAAAACTACCTGTAGTTTTATCTGAACCATCATATGCCCAGGTAAATTCACTATCGCTATTTTCTGGCATATTAGATATCAATGCATAACGCAATTCATCTTCTCTTCCCGGAAAATCCTCTAAATATTCATGTAACCAAACTGCCCAATTTCGTGAAGTAGAAATCTTATCGCCTTCCAAATTCATGAATTCATTAGCAGGCACATTGCTTGGCAAAATATATTGTTCCGTGGCTTTCAGAATCGCAGGAAACGTTATGCAATGAAATACGATATTATCTTTTCCAATAAAATGAATTAATTCGGTTTCCTCATCTTGCCAATATTTTTGCCATTCATCTGCTTTTCTATTTTGTAAATCAGCAGCAAAATTATTCGGATAAGAAAACTCAGTTCTTCCACTTTCAATTTCTTTAAACAATTGTTTCGTCGCAGAGATATAACCTATCGGCGCATCTAACCAAACATACAATACTTTCCCTTCCGCACCTTCAATTTCAGGCGGCACCGGAATCCCCCAATCTAAATCCCGCGTCATAGCACGTGGACGCAAACCATCATTCAGCCAACTTTTACATTGACCCACCACGTGTGCTTTCCAGTTATTTTCTTTAGATGTTTTATCAAACCAATCTTCAATTCCTTTTTGCTGGTCATCTAATTTTAAAAACCAGTGTTTTGTTTTTTTCAAAACAGGTAGTGAATTCGTTAACGTTGATCTTGGATGTATTAAATCAGTTGGATTTAAAGAACTTCCGCATTTCTCACACTGATCTCCGTATGCATTTTCATTGCCGCATTTCGGACAAGTTCCGATAATATATCTGTCAGCTAAAAACTGTTTCGCTTCTTCGTCAAAATATTGTTCACTTTCAATTATGTCAAACGCATGTTTATCATTGAGCACTCTGAAAAAATCCTGTGAAGTTTCATAATGAATCGGTTCAGAAGTACGATGGTAGATATCAAATGATATTCCGAATTTTTCAAAGCTATCCCGGATAATAGCATTGTATTTGTCGACAATTTCTTTAGGTGTTGTATTTTCTTTTTTTGCTTTAATGGTGATGGCTGCGCCGTGTTCATCACTTCCGCAGACAAAAATCACATCTTTACCTTGCAAGCGTAAATAACGCGCGTAAATATCCGCAGCAATGTACGCTCCTGCTAAATGACCAATATGCAGGGGGCCATTGGCATAAGGCAATGCGGCTGTAATGGTATATCGTTTCGGTTCTGACATTTTACAAAGTTATAAGTTAAAAGCCAAAAGCCAAAAAAATAAGGAAAAATGAACTTTTTGCTTTATCCTTTTTACATTTACAGCATGATACGTCCGGCATTTCTTAAAAAAGGCGATACTGTAGGAATTACCTGTCCAGCTCGAAAGATATCGATAACAGATATACAATTAGCCGTTGATACTTTAAAGGGTTGGGATTTGAATGTTTTAATTGGGGAAACGATTGGTAAAGAAGATAACCAATACGGAGGTACGGATGCGGAACGTCAGGCAGATTTTCAACGAATGCTCAATAATCCGGAAATTAAGGCAATTATTGCAGCACGTGGCGGATATGGGACAGTCCGCATAATGGATAATCTGGATTTTCGTGCATTTATGGATGCACCCAAATGGATTGTCGGTTTTTCGGATATTACATACTTACATGCTCAGTTGAATTCCAATATTGGCGTAGAATCGCTGCATGCTACTATGCCGATTTCTTTTCCTTCCAATACCAAAGAAGCGATTCATTCATTGAAAAATGCATTGTTTGATGAGACGCTGGAATATTCATTTGAGTCACACCCACTGAACCGGAAAGGATTGATGCAAGGTGAGACAGTTGGTGGTAATTTATCCATATTATATTCCATTTTAGGTACAAAAACAATTTTAGATACCAATAAAAAAATATTGTTTTTAGAAGATTTGGATGAATATTTATATCATGTGGATAGAATGATGATGGCGATGAAGCGTGCCGGTAAATTACAAAATCTGGCAGGCTTGGTAGTGGGTGGTTTGAGCGATATGAAAGATAATACTATTCCGTTTGGTAAAACTGCGGAAGAAATTATTGCAGAACATGTGGCGGAATATGACTATCCGGTTTGTTTTAATTTCCCTGCGGGTCATATTGCTGATAATCGTGCTGTCTTTATGGGGAAGCAAGCGAAAGTAGAGGTTGGATATGAATCTTCAAAATTTAAACAATAATTCTGGTATATCATTTGCGATATAAGGTTATATGAGAAGAATATTATTTTTTAGTTTGATGCTTGTTTGTATATTTTCTTTTGGAAAATGTGCCAAGAAAATGAAATGCTGCCCCAAAAAAGCAAAGACTGAAACTTCAGCAAAATTAAACAGCAATGAAATATGGATGCAATATGACGAAACCAAATGTGATAATCCATGGCAATTTAACTGGTTTACGAAACCTACCGAAGAGCAGATTTTAGGTGCCGTTAAAAGTGAATTGCTTGGAAAAGAAATTAATATCCTGGAAATAAAATCGTCTTTTGAAGAAGGCTTGATTTCTTGTGAAGCTTGTACTTGTCCAAACGGCAGGCATTTTTATGTGCGTGTAAATAAATCGGAAATAACGAAGTTGGAAGAATTGAAGTTTTATGAAGTGAAAGAAGTTCCTAAAGTTGGTGTAACTGACAAAAAATAATAATCACAAATTCGATTTAATTTTCTCCGCAATTTCAATCATTCTTTCTTTAGAAATTTCTTTGGTATTCCTGAAATCCAGGTCGTGAACAGAATTGATAGGCGATAAGTGAATATGCGTATGCGGTACTTCTAAGCCGATAACTGTCATTCCAATACGCTCACATTCAATAGACTTTTTAATGGCAATCGCAATCTTTTTTGCAAAAACAATTAAGCCTTTCAATTCTTCATCTTCCAAATCAAAGATATAATCAGTTTCTTTTTTGGGTACCACCAACGTATGTCCCGCATTCAGCGGACGAATATCCAGAAAAGCAAAATAGTTATCATCTTCCGCAATCTTATAGCACGGAATTTCGCCATTGATGATTTTAGAAAATATAGTCATATTTTGAGTAGACTGTTTCAAGTATGCAGGACCTGCATACTAAATACTAATATCCAGTACTTCCAATTCCATTGCACCCGCAGGAATTTGTATCGTAACTTTTTCGCCCTTAACTCTTCCCAATAATGCTGCACCAATGGGTGATTTTACTGAAATTTTTAATTGCTTTAAATCAGCTTCCTTTTCTGAAACTAAATGATAGGTGAATTCTTTTTTCATTTTAAGGTTCAGTACTTTCACTTTCGACAAAACAGAAACTTTTGAGATATCAATCTTTGATGCGTCCAGCACACGCGCATTGCCAATTTCGGCTTCCAGTTTTCTGATGCGCAATTCCAGCAAGCCTTGTGCTTCTTTTGCCGCATCGTATTCCGCATTTTCTGATAAATCACCTTTCTCTCGTGCTTCCGCAATTGCTTTTGATGCATTTGGGCGCTCAATTGCAACTAAGTGTGCTAATTCTTCTTTCATCTTCGCCAAACCATCTTCCGTAACATATACTAACTCAGACATAACTTTTATTTTTAATTGAAAAAAATAGACACGCCTCGAAGAGACGTGCCTTGAAAGCAAATTTATGCTTTTTTTCGACAAAACGCAATTTTTATCCGATTTTTAGCTTTTGATATAAAAGGCTATTTTTACGTCATGAATGATGGAAAAACCGCTTTTGGGGGATTGTCTAAGAAAATTTGGTGGTTATTACTCTTTTCTTTTATCATCAGAATCCTGATTTTCATTCGATTTCAGCCATGGAATGATTTAGTAGTCCAAAAACAAATATTAATTTTTGATTCCTTAGGGTATCATAATTTAGCATTGTGTATCAAAGATTATTTTACCTTTTGCGGCGATGCCTTCCGAACACCCGGTTATCCGTTTTTTGTTGCAATTATTTATGCTGTTTTCGGAAATCAGCCGTATACGGCAATTTTTGCACAAATTTTTTTAAATCTGTTGTCGATAATATTGTTGTATAAAATCGGAAAAGAATTGTTTTCAGAAAAAGTTGGTTTTATTGCAGCTGTTTTATTCTCCCTTGATTTGCATCATACTATTTATATTTATTACATTTTAACGGAAACTATTTACACGACTATTTTCCTAACAGCCTTATTATTTTATGTCAAAGCGATTAAGAATCCAAGAAGTAGCTATTTCATTTTTACCGGAATTATTTACGGTATCAGTACATTAATTCGGCCAATATCACAATATTATATTGCAGGTGTTTTTTTATTTACATTGATATGGTATTTCAAGAGCCGGAAAACAGGAGTCAAATTTTCTTTCGTTTTAATACTTGCTTATTTCATTGCCATTGCACCATGGTGTTTCAGAAATTATACTGAATACAATCACTTTGCGCTGTCAAATATAAAAGGGTATAATTTACTTTTCTGGAATGCCAGCTATTATGAATCAAAGCGTTTGAAGCAACCCATAGATTCTGTAAATGCCAACTTTATAACAGAGTTACAAAAAATGGGCTGGCGTGCAGATGCCAATCCATTTGATAAAGAAAGATACGATGGCGAACTGGCGAATAAAATATTGAAGGCACATTTCCCGGATTATCTAAAAACACATTTAATTGGTACACTAAAAATTCATTTAAGTGTCGGCACGCAAAGCTTAACGGAGGTGTTGCATATTCCTGCGAAGAAATTCAGCGAAGAAGAAAAATACAATAACGGTGTAATGGACTTAGCCAAAAAATTCTTTACTCAGAAGACAATTTATGAAATTTTATTAGGATTGTTTGTGGCTATGTTTTTAGCTGTCGTTTATTTCTTTGCAGCTTTGGGAATTTGGCGAATGATAAAAGAGAAACAAATTTTACTGATGCTATTCATATTGGGTTCAGCCGGATATTTTGCGTTAATCAGCGGTATTATTTCTTATGCACGATATAGATTACCGAGCATGCCGTTTTATATTTTACTGGCAAGCGTTGGTATTGCGTGGTGGTTGGAAAGGAAACGTGTAGCGGAACGCTAAAAGGGTTGTAGCAGAACCTCCATCTTATCCATCAAAATTTTAGCGAGTTTGTATTTTGATTGATGTGTCCAGCCGGCAATGTGTGGGGTGGCAATTACGTTGTTAAATGACAGTAACTTTTGATAGATTTCATTTGCATGAGTCTTATTTTTTGTAATCGGTTCGTCTTCATAAACATCTATACATAAACCTTTAATTTTTTTATCTTCTAAAGAACTGATGATATCTAATGTGTTGAGTACAGCACCACGCGAAGTATTTATAATTATTGGCTGTTTAGTACAGTCATTTATAAAATTTGCATCACAATAATAATGTGTTTCTTCGTTATACGGCACATGAAAACTAATAACATCACTTGTTGATTTTAATTCTTCCAATGAAACATTTTTCACGTAATCATCTGCTGCTTTTTTATACTTGTCATATACTAAAATATCTACCTCAAATCCGCGAAGTTTTTTCGCAAAAGCTTCTCCCGTGTGTCCATAACCAATAATGCCAATAGTTTTTCCGTCTAATTCTTCACCACGATTTTCTTCTCGCAAAAAAAGATTGTTTTTTAATTCGTTATTCGCTTTATTGATGTTGTTTAATAAATTCAATAACATCGCAAGACAATGTTCACCCACCGCATTTCCATTGCCTTCAGGTGAATTGACACATGTAATATTTTTTTGTTTGCAATATGCTACATCCACATTTTCCATACCGCTGCCAACACGACCGATAATTTTTAAGT
>DAORIK010000021.1:22503-29163 GCA_035438465.1 Chitinophagales bacterium
TATGCTACATCCACATTTTCCATACCGCTGCCAACACGACCGATAATTTTTAAGTTGCTAGCTACGTCAATTAATACCTTATCTACTTTTGTGTAAGTTGTAATTATTAAAACTGAATATTCTGAGATAACTTTTAATAATTCAGATTGTTCAATTTCAGGTTTTACATCTACAGAATATCCTAATGCTTCAAATTTATTTTGAATATAATTGTCAATATCCGCAGTTATTAAAACTCTTCTATTCATTTATCTTTCTCTATCATTTTTGTCAAATCAATAAAATCCTGCACACTCAATTGTTCCGCACGTTTTTGAAAAATATCTAGTTGTAATAATTCTTTCGAAGCTATTCCACTTAAACCATTACGTAGCATCTTTCTGCGTTGGTTGAATCCTGCTTTCACGATATTTCTAAACAGCTTAAAATCAAAATCCAAGTTAACATTCTCTTTTCTTCGCATGGAAATTACGCTGCTCATCACTTTGGGCGGCGGCGAAAAACTTTCCGGGGGAATATCAAATTCCATTCTTACATCGTATAATAATTGTGCAAATACACTAATCACACCATATTCTTTAGAACCTTCTTTAGATGCAATCCGATGTCCCATTTCTTTTTGAAACATGCCCACCATAAAAGGAATCTGTTCATAATGATCCAAAATGCTGAATACAATCTGAGAGGATATGTTATATGGAAAGTTCCCTACAACAGCAGTTTGCGATTGTAAAAATTGCGATAAATTCAGCTTTAAGAAATCTGCTTCTATTATATCAATTTTATCTCTTTGAGCAGCATACTTTGTATTTAAGTGTTGAACGCAACGATTGTCTACTTCTACACATGTCACATGTTCAAAATCCTTCATTAAAAAATCAGTTAATGCCCCCATTCCAGGTCCTATTTCCATGATTTTTTCAGTATAATGATATCTTTTAACAAGGTCTGATATCTTGTTTAATACCAATTTATCCTTTAAAAAGTGCTGACCATACGATTTTAAGGCTGTCACAAAATTCGACATTTGTTATTACTTTTATTAGGTAAATGATATAATTTTGAACACTACTAAGACTATTGAGACCATAGAACCCTAAAGATATATATTATGTTACAGATTTCCACCAAACCTCCTAAAAGAGCTATCCTTGTTATTTTCACTAAAGTGAACCTGAATATTTTGCCGTTTTTTGATATTGAAGAGAAAAAAGCAATTCAGGAAAAATTAAATGATGGTTTACAGATTATTCCTTTCAGCAAACAACAGAAAACATACATCTTATTCTCATTGGAAATCGATACAAATATTGATTCGGACCGGATACATGAGAAGTTGCGCGTTCAGGGAAACACTATTTATAAAACATGCAAAGAACATAAGGAGACAGATGTAAGTATAGAAGTATTAGGTGATATTAAACAAGAATATCTTGCATCTCTCTTACTTGGTATTAATCTATCGGATTATGAATTTTTAAAATACAGGACCAAACCTAAAGGTTATAACTTAACGATTCATATTGACCCAATTTTGCTGGAAGAATCAGTAGTTAATGAATTAAATTTAATAGCTGAGAGTGTCCGTATTACTAAAGATTTAGTGAATGAACCTGTATCTTTTCTGACGGCTACACAATATTCAAAAGAAATACAGAAGATAGGAGAGGCTTCCGGTTTTAGTGTAACTGTTTTAGATCAAAAAGAAATAGAACAGGAACAAATGGGTGGCGTAATTGCTGTCAATTTAGGAAGTTCAGCACCAGCTACCTTTAATATTTTAGAATACAAACCGGCAAATCATAAGAATGAGAAACCCTTGGTCTTAGTTGGTAAAGGCGTTGTATTTGATACCGGAGGCTTGTCTTTAAAACCTACCAGAAACAGTATGGATATGATGAAATCGGATATGGCCGGTTCTGCTGCTGTTGTTGGCGCAATGTATGCAATTGCCAAAGCAAATTTACCATATCATATTGTTGGACTGATTCCTGCAGTGGAAAACCGCCCGGGTTATGAAGCAATCTGTCCGAGTGATGTAATTACCATGTACGACGGAACTACGGTAGAAGTATTGGATACGGATGCTGAAGGTAGATTGATATTAGCAGATGCTTTACATTATGCAAAACGGTATAAACCTGAGTTGGTGCTGGACTTCGCCACGCTGACCGGTTCTGCCATGCGTGCTATCGGTAAAGAGGCCAGTGTTGTTATGGGTACAGCAGATAAATCAATTAAAAAGAAAATCCGTAAAGCGGGAAATGCTACCGGTGAGAGAACGGTAGAGTTTCCGCTTTGGGATGAATATGCAGATTATATGAAAAGTGATATTGCTGATTTAAAGAATTTGGGGCCAATGGATGCAGGTGCAATTACAGCTGGAAAGTTTCTGGAACATTTCACAGATTACCCTTGGATGCATTTCGATATTGCCGGACCTGCATATATTTCTTCACCTTATAATTACCGCGGAAAGTGGGCAACTGCGTATGGTGTCAGATTATTGTTTAAATTTGTACAAAATCAGTGCAAAGATGACAATGCAAAATCAGAAAAGAAAAGTAGGAATAACGCTGGGTGATGTAGCGGGTATTGGTCCTGAAATCATCATGAAAACGTTTGCCGACGAGCAACTCTATAAACACTTTATCCCAATCTTATATGGCAATCCGCGTGTATTGTCTTATTACAAGAAAATGCTGAATATTGATAAATTTCAATATTCATCGGTCAAAGGGTACAATAATTTAAGTCACAATTCCTTAAATATTATTCCGGTTTGGGAAGAAGAATTCCAAATTACTCCGGGTTCACCTACTGATATTACAGGTAATTATGCCCTAAAATCGCTTCAGGCTGCTTGTGAAGCCTTAAAATCTAAGCAGATTGATGTATTGGTAACATCACCAATTAATAAGAAAGTGATGCACTCCGAACAATTTCCTTATGCCGGTCATACTGAATACTTAATGAATTTTTTTGGAGCAAAAGACAATCTGATGTTTATGGTAGCTGAAGATTTACGTGTAGGATTAGTTACCAATCATAGTGCTATAAAAGATGTAGCTTCTAAAATTTCTAAAGAAAAGATTGTTCGTAAACTACAGCTAATGAATGCGTCTTTAATTCAGGATTTTGGAATTGATAAACCACGTATAGCTGTGTTAGGCCTAAATCCACATGCCGGTGACGGAGGTGTGATTGGTAACGAGGAAGTGAATATTATTTTACCGGCGGTACAGGAAGCTAAAAACTCAGGCATTACTGTTTTTGGTCCATATGCTGCGGATGGATTTTTTGCATCGTGCAATTATAAAAAATTTGACGGCATTTTAGCAATGTATCATGATCAGGGATTAATCCCATTTAAATATATTGCTGCTGAAGATGGTACTAATTACACTGCAGGTTTGGAAGTGGTGCGCACTTCGCCCGACCATGGTACAGCCGAAGATATTGCTGGTAAGGGGATTGCAGACGAGACATCTTTCAGAAAAGCGATTTATACTGCTATAGATATTTATAATTTTAGAAATGGATATACAGAAATGCGCGAAAATCCTTTAGTGAAAAGAGCTGTATTGCATGAAGAAAGAATTTAAATTATTGTAAGTAAAATAAAAAAGCGGATTCATTTGAATCCGCTTTTTTTTATACTGAAAATGTACTTTTCTATCTTATAATATACAATTTTCCATAACCATGTTTAAAATATTTATCAATGGAAGTTTGTTTTACTTCTGTAGTGGTTCCATCTAGATTTCGGGTCATTACTCTGTAGAAATAAACACCATTTGCGAGTCTGTCACCAAAATTATCAGTTCCATCCCATTTGTAATCAGTAACATTGGTACCAACATGTAAATTACCTAAATCTTCACGGGTAATTTCTTTTACAACTTTACCGGTTGCACTGAAAATCTGAATAATAAGTTGCTCAGGAATAGTGGCACCGGTTAAGGTAAACACAAACTGTGTAGATGTTGAAAATGGATTTGGATAATTCAGTATATTGGTGATGGAAGGTTTAGAATCTACCTTGAATTTTATTCTGTAATCGTATTTTCCTGCATCGTTTTTGCTTCTGTCAATACCTTGTGCTCTTATTTCATATGTTCCATCAGCAAGCGTCGGCTTATATATCAAACGAGCCTCATTTGTTTTACCGTTATTTAAATTTGTTGCAGGAATATAGGTTACATCACTCTGGTTGTTTGCTACTAATATAGGTTCTGTTGGGTTATTTGGATAAAACATATAAACTAAAAATTCCGAAGTGTCATTTAAAGCTAAATATTTGTTTTCATCTTTTAGTCTGAATAATATTTCAGGATTTGCTGAAACATACTCACCATCTGTGATATGCCTGCCGTCAAACGTAACATCCAGCAACGGATTAATTTTATCTCGGTCAACGAATAGTGTAAATTCTGCGAAGTTATTAAAATGGAACTGTTCCGGTTGGTCATCGTCAGGATTAACTTCAACAGTAATATAATTTAACCCAAAGAAATTAAATCCGGCGAAATCATAATCAAAATTTATATTCAAAGACTGCTTGCCTGGTAGCGGAGCAAATCGTTTGTATATAACAGTTATATTATTGGAAGCATCTTTAATAATGAAACGCACCAATAGACTATCCATATTTATTGGTGTTACATTTTCGACAGCAACTGTCATACTGAAAGTTTCGCCAGAAACAATGGTGTCTCTTGTTTTTACAAAATTAATCGTAGGATTTACAACAGCTTCAGGGGCTTTGTCATAATACATTCTCCAGAAATCCATTTGAGGAGCAGTACCCGTCGAATCATCATTTGTTATCCATTGCATTTGTAAATATGGATAACGTTTGGCATCAATATTTACAGGAACTATGGAGCCTTTTGCTAAATCGGTGTACAAAGGAGTTCTGATACCAATTGTATCGTAACCATAAATTGTAACTTTTCCCTCATCATAAGATGGCGTCTCATTTGGATGCCATTCCATATGAAAATTATTCCAGTCTTTTGCAGGTCCAATTACCGGTGATTCCATAGTGCCTTTTGTCCAGGTACCATCAAAAGTAAATGAAGTGTCAACAACTAGTCCCTGGTTAAAACGTTCTATTTGAATTGGTGTGAAAGATGGATCGCATTTATGCAAAAAGAATGTAAAAGAACCATTTTCCTGTTGATTTCGTATTTTGGTAACCCCTAAATTTTCAAGTGCCTGAAATAAATCAGGGTCGCCATTTTGGCTGTCCCCGGCCCATTGAGAATATCCTGCATTAAAGAAACTATACCCTAAAACATAAGCGTTGCATGGAATAGAGTTGATAAAATCAATTGCATTTTTTCTTTCTTGTTTCCCGTTGTTAATATCATTTGTAATAAATTCTATAACATTTGTAGGGTAGCGATTGCAGGTAATATCCTTATAGGGTCCTCTACAGGTATTTCCAATTTGGTATGTTTGCCAGTTTTGACCTGTATTACCATCATAAACAAAAAATATGTAACCTTTTCTTGCCCAGGCATTTCTTCCAATTACATAACCATCCCAAAAAGCATAAATATTATCGTCGTAATAACCACCATTTCTTACCCTTATAGTTCGGGTAGTATTCGGATAGTAAAACATCCTGTCATTTTTCAGATTTAAAGTACTGAATGAATTTCTTAAATACTGGAAATAATGCGATTGATTCCATCCCGTTGATAAGGAGGTATTGTACAAGAACGAACTTTTTTTCCAGTTTGCATTACTACCCGGAATCGTATCAAGTGTACCACGCCAATAATATACCTTATTTTGTAGTAAAGGTACGGGCGGTTTCCAATGTATAGTTGCTCCTGGTTGTGTTACTTTTGTCTGAGTTAACAGCGGGCTATTAAAAAATTCTGTAGTGTCTATTTGAAAAATATACGTTTTGGGAGTTGCGAATGCATTAGCAGTAGAAAAAACTAATTCAAAGTTCGGATCATTCACCATACAAAACTCAAATGGATAAATGGGAATTATATCGTCTGCCAATATTAATTTAGTGACAGTAACTTCATTGTTAAGTTCAGAATATTCTGCAATTGCATTTGTATAATCAACTTTTATTTTAAAGGTGTTTAATCCTGGTCCGTTTATTCTGTCTGATTTTATCCATAAAAGCACAGTATCAACATTTCTTGCGCTTGGTACTGTTACTTTTGTAACTTGTATCTGTCCGTTTGGGAAAACCCTGTCAATATTAACCACATATTGGTCATTTACAGCTGAACCTAAATTCTTTACAATTACTTTAACTAAAAATGAGTCAGCGGCAGCATTAATATTTTGAGGCTCAAAAATGATACTACTTTGGTCAATATAATAATCAGGTCTGACATGCGTGTTAATTCTCAGTGCTGGATCCCCATGAAAAATCATTTGTTCTCCAATCATAGGATTAATATCGCCACCGTCTGTTATTACTTGTTTGGCGGTTTCTTTTAAAATATTTCCAATGTAATCATTATACATCGAATTGGAGAAGCGATTATAAAACTCAGAGGAGTATGAATTTAAATTAGAAGCTACAGCATAAGTAACCGGTGCTATATAACCAATTGCTGCTTTATTTGCAGTTAACACAAATCTTTCACTCAACGATTTGAAATCAACAAAAATACTACCTAC
>DAORIK010000022.1:0-11705 GCA_035438465.1 Chitinophagales bacterium
AGACCAGTGGTTAAAAGCAATTACAAAAGACGGACTTATCTGGAAGAATCATGTATGCGATTTCAGCAGTTGGAATTCTGCACCTGCACAAACCTATGCTGTGAAATCAATACCATGTACCTTCCTGCTGGATAAAAATGGAAAAGTAATTGCTAAGAATCTAAGAGGGGAAGAGTTGGCGGCTAAGCTTAAAGAATTATTTCCAGAAAAAATAAACTAATCATTATATTGCATAATGAAAAAACTGCGACACATCTTTTTCCCGCTTCTGATGTGTTCTGCATCTTCACTGTTTGCCAATAAAGTTTTCTTTGATTTGTCCAATGTAATTGGGGCGGTTTCACTTTACTATGCGGTTAATGATGCCAAAGCGCTATTAAAACAAAGCAATGTAATACTTGCAGATAAATTTGACAGTACAGTTACCTGGAAAATTATTTTTTCATTTGATATAGACGATAAAGATTATAAGACACTGTACGATGAGAATACAAAAGAAACGCAACAGTTTTCTATCCAAACAATAAATGAGGATAAAGTAAATACCATCTTCATACATTCATTCACTTCGAAAGGTTTGTCAAATGGTTTATATTATTTTCTTCAGAATAAGTTAGGGTTTAAGTTTTATCACCCCAAAGAAACTATTGTTCCTGACTTATCGAATTATGTGTTAGACTCCTTTTCCGAAAAGATTACACCTCGTTTTGATAAAATCGGCTTTCATATTCACGCAATGCATCCGCTGGAAATTACAGAAGCATTACTGAACGAAAATACACCGAATGGCACGGAAGAAGTAAAGACGTATATTGACTGGTTATGCAGAAATGGTCAAAATTATTTTGAGTTTAATTTATTACGCAGCATAAAATTAGAAACATGGATTCCATATATGAAACCAATTGTTGACTATGCCCATGAACGCGGAATTATTTGCGGTGCAGATATGTCGTTTCATATGATTCAACAGCGAGCGTTTCAGTTGTATAAAAAATTTCCTTCTTCTTTCAGAAAAAAAGAGACACAGATATTAAGTAACATTACAAAACTGATGCAAATAAAATGGGATGTATGGAATGTAGAGTTTGCAACAACAGAATTTACACATAAAGATCAGGATAAATTACACGAGCAACAAAAATTTCTGTTTGATAATTTAGCTAAATACAACGTGAAACTCACCAGCAGAAAACATGTAGTGAAAGATGAGAACTTAATTTCCAATACAAAATCAATGAAAACAAAAAGAACGGATATGGACAGTGCTTATGCATTGTTTGTTCATACCGTCATGTTTTATGGATTGCAAGATTCGAGTACACCGGTGTATCGCAACAAAGATTTTTCACATCTTAGAAATTTACTGATTGAAAGCAAGGAATACAGAGATACCTGGTATTTTCCGGAATCTGCATACTGGATTACATTTGATAATTCTGTTCCTATGTTTTTAACGCCTTATCTGGAAACACGAATGAAAGATATTTTATATTGCGATTCTCTAGAAATAGATGGGCACTTGACATTTTCCTCAGGTTGGGAATGGAATTACTGGCTGATAGACTGGAGCATAGCCCGCTGGTGCTGGAACGAAAAAAATCAACACCAAAAATCGTTTGACTTTTTACAGGAAGTAATTAAAGATGATTCAGTAACAGATTTTGTTAAGAAAGCAAATGACCTGCAAACTGATTTTATTAAAAACAGACAGCTTATAAAAGTATTAACAGCACAAACTATTACGGATGAAATAGGGGGTAAGCTCAATCTGGAATTTCATCCTCGCCCGGAATATCCGTATAAGTATATCATGAATAAAGCAACTAAAAACGAGCTGGATTTTATAAAGCAAAAATATATAAACGTGTTGGAAAACTTTATTCAGCAATACAATCAATTAAAATCAGACTACAAACTTATACCAGCTAATAAATTGGCAAATGAATTATTATTGAGTTTAGATATCACTGCATTGCGTGCTGAACATCGTAAAAATACTTTATCCTATTTAATTGCATATAGGTTGAATAAACTAAATAAAACTAAGGTTCCAATGCAACAATATTTAGACAATGCAAAAGTAATCAGAGAAAAAGCACGCTCACTTGTTAAACAACAGGAAAAAAACTATCGTTATCCGACTTCATCTATTGCTGCAGCAAGGAAAAGTAAAACTGTATATGATTTCGGATATTTATATCCTGTTTCTGATTTACACTTCTGGGAACGTGAAGAATTACAAGCACAAAACAATAAATGGAAATTCTGGTATCAGAATATCTGGGATGTTCTGAAGATTATTGGTGTGAAGAAATAAGACTTTTATTACAAAATCTCATTCCATATTTTCTTATCCTTCAATAAAATCTCCCGCATCAGGCGAATTGGTGGCATACCATTATCTGTCATTGCATCATTGAATTTTTGCAAGCTATAATTATCACCTTCCTGTTTTTTATAATCTTCCCGCAACTTTAAGATTTGCAATTTTCCTAAGGTATAAAATAAATATCCCGGATCAAAAGTACCACGCAAGGCTTCCTGTCTGGATGATTTTTCACCCTGATGCCAGTTGTCTTTAAAAAATTGAGTTGCTTCATCTACATTCATACCATAGCAATGTGTTTTAATAGATACGCATAAACGGCATAAACGCAATAGAGACTCACCGGATTGTGCTAATCGATATTTAGCTGCTTTAATAGAATCGCCGTCTTGTTCAAATCCCGCATCTATCATCATTTTCTCCGTATAGTGCGCCCAACCTTCAATAAATGCATAACTGCCAAAAATCTTTTGAACCTTAGATGCATCTGATGCATTCAGATGTAAAAACTGAGTGTAATGACCCGGATATGCTTCATGAATGGAAACAATATCAGTACCATAAAAATTAAACTGCATCAACCAGTCTTCCTGTTGGGCAGCCGGCCATTTTAAATTTACTGGTGTGATATAGTAATATGCCTCCGTTGATTTTTCTTCAAAAGGTCCGGGCGTATCCATAGAAGCTGTTGAAGTTTCCCGTGCATACGGTAAGGTTTCTTCTACTTTTACACGTACTTCTGACGGCATGGTAATTATTTTCTTATCAATCAGAAACTGACGGATAGCTTCCAGATGTTTGCGTGCATCCGGAATAAGATTCTCAGCTGTTGAGTGTTCTTTTTGCATGTCATTATATACATCGACCGGCTTTTTAGTTGGATTGATAATTTTTGCTGCTGCATCAAATGCTGCCTGTTCCTTTGCTAATTCTTTCATTCCAATTGCTAAAATTTCGTCGGGCGTCATCGTAATCCCTTCACCGTATAAAAGCATCTTTTTATAATTCTCAACACCGATTGCATAGTGAGTATGTACTTTAGGTAGTTTTTCTTTTTCTAGGAAAGCAGCATAATCATTAATTGCATCAATTGCCTTTTTATTCGAAATCTTTAATTCATTCATTAATGAAGAGTCTTTCACATCTTTTAATGCTTCTAATAAGTCTTTTGATAAGAAAGAAGCAGAACCTTTTGCTATGCTGATAGCTAATTCAGTATGCGGTTTTGAAAGTGAGTCTACAAGATTTGCTTTTGCAGCAGCATACACTTCAGGTGCTTTATTTTCTATAGCTATAATAGACTTTATTTGCTGTTCAATGGGAGCGAAGTTTCGTTTTACATAAATATTTACATCAATTGCACCGGCATATGCCATTGGATTGGTAGTGTAATAATGTAAATCTTCAAAACTAAAAATTTCATTTTTCACCGCTAATTTCAGCATTTGCCAGTCATAATATTTTTTACTGCTTAAAGATGAAGAATCTATTTCAGAGAATTTTTTATCAAATTCTTTTAAACGCATTAATTCAGCATCAACAGATGCTTTGCTGTAATCTGTAATTTTCCCATCATATTCATGTAAGCCAAGATAAGTGCCTGTTTGAGGTCGCCATGCTAAATAACCATTTAAATATTCATCTGACAATTTATCAAAAGCAGCATCGCCTGAACCCTTACTTCCGGTTGAATTGCAACTACTGAAAATAAAAAGAATTGCTATGTACAGAAAGTTAATTTTTTTCATGTGTAATGATTTTATTTAAGCTAAATGATTATTGTGATTAGTCGCTTCAGGTTATGAAAAATTACAGTATCAATACAATAATTTTGCATCATCGGCAGTTTGTAATATATTTTCCCTTACTTTAAATTCGGTAATGCAGGTCATGTGCATTCGTTCAGTATTACTCATCCCAACTTGTAATTGCATTCCTCGTTGCCACGATTGACTGCGCAGCATATCTATCACCATATGTGTCGTAAAACCGGAGCCTTTCATACCATCAATCCATTCGCCCAATTGAAATAATTTAAAGGCTTCATCTGCTTTCTGAACACCATATTGCTTTTTAAGTTCTAAGGCAACCTCAGGATAAGTAGAGGCAATAAAATCAGTGTAAACTTCAAAATCAGGAAAGAAATCCTGCACAGCATTAATATCATCCAAAACAAAGGGAATATCATACGTTATATGTGCATTAATACCAGACATTCCTAAATGTAAGATAGTGTTTTTGTTATCTGCCACCCGTTTATAATAATTTAACCATGCGGGTTCAATCGGATTGCCCAATAGATAATTATGAAAATTCCGGATATAATGCTTTCCGAATTCGTTCATAAATGCTTTCCCCATTTCTGCGTAAGGTGTATGCATATTATTTAACGTCTCATAAGCAACATTTGTAACTACATTATATAACACAGGAAAAGCACCGGCCCTGTCTTTATATTTGGCAACAATCAACGCGATATTATTCATCGAGTATTTAAACTCGGTAATCGTGTAAATTTTGGAGGTGTCCGTAAGTTCTACTAGTTTCAGGTAATCTTCATCAGAGTAATAAGTGGTGCCAACGCCTGTAATTCTTATATTTTTTTCTGAAAGGGTGGGTTGTCTTACTTTCTCACAGGAAAGAGAAAACAAGATGACCAAGAACATAAAATGTTTACTGTTCATACATAAATTTACTACAATGCGATTGACTTTCCAATATTCGATGTAGAATTATTTTTCCTTCTTTTCCTTTACTTTGTCTTTTTTAGGAAAACGTACAACCAATCCGGCACTTGTAATAACACGGGGAGAGTTTTTAAGCAATCCTGCTCCTACAGAAAAATCAATTTGAATGAAGTTATTCAACAAGAATGCGAATCCGTTGTTGACACGTAAATCTATTTTTTCGCCATGCGGATAAATTCCGTATAGTTCAAAGAAATATTTCAACTGTCGTTGCTTGCTTTCCGTTGACTTAAATAGATGTGTATAGGATGTAGCAATGGCAAGCTGATAGGTCGGTTTTGCATCCTCTCCATTCCATATCAACCCATAATTATATACTAAACCTACATTTTTAGGTAAGAATTGTTCCATTACAATTCTGAAATATGGAGCGACATATTTTGTTCGGAAATTCTTGGTAGATATATAATTAACACTCAAACCACCAATAAAAGAGGAGCCCGGAGCATAACGTTTAGCATCTATCATTTTAATTTTCATGCCAATATAGACAGGATGCAGTCCTGTCTGACGACCTGATTCAGATTTATAGGTTGTCGCATCTCCGTTAATCCTTAGTTCAAAATATTTGCTGATACCATATTTTAATAAAAAATTAGGATGTTGAATTTCATGCATATTGCCGTTAAAAAAATTATACGAAGCACCTAACTCAACCTGTGCTTTTCCTGATGGGACCAATAAAATCCCTTCTGAAAATGCCGGACGAGTACTTGAAAAATGGGAAATTAATTTTATAGAATTCCCGAGAGATATAGATGAAGAATCCTGTGAATAGGAGAGTACTGCTGCACCAGAAATGAATAAAAGTAGTAATATTTTTCTCATTGGATAAAAATACAAAATCAGTTTTTAATTTTTTGCTATATTTAGCATATGAGTAATTATCAGGAAAAATTAATAGAAGAAGTTATAAAACACAATGAAGTATTTATCGCAGATACGGCGAGAGTATTAGGTGCTGTGGAGTTACACGATGATGTTTCTGTTTGGTTTGGCGCGGTATTGCGCGCTGATTTTGATAAAATAATTATTGGTAAGCGCACTAATGTTCAGGAAGGCGTAATTATGCATGTTGACCGTGGCAGCCCTGTAATTATTGGTGAAGACAATGTAATCGGTCATGGTGCTATTATCCACGGGTCTGAAATTGGAAATTTTAATCTGATTGGTATGCGCGCAACCATTCTGAATGGTGCAAAGATTGGAAATGGTTGTATTATTGGTGCACATGCTTTGGTAACCGAAAACATGATTGTGCCTGATGGCAGTATGGTGTTGGGAACACCTGGTAAAATTGTCAGGACATTGCCTTTTGAAATAGTAAAAGAAAATGTTATGCACGGTGTTGAGGAATATTTAAATGAAAAGAAAAAATATCTGGAACAGTAAATGAAAATTCTGATAATACGCTTTTCATCTATTGGAGATATTGTGCTTACAAGCCCTGTAATTCGTTGTGTAAAAAACCAAATAGCAAACAGTGAACTACATTATCTGACAAAAAATCCGTTCAAACAAATAACAGAGAGTAATCCATATGTTTCTAAAGTTTACGGAATTGAGAATGATGTTTCAGAGGTTACAGACCATTTAATCAAAGAGCATTATGATGTAATTATTGATTTACACGATAATATTCGTTCACGGCAAGTTTCAGCTATGCTGAAAATTAAAACATATCGTTATAACAAACAACGCTTCAAACGATTTTTACTGATACAATTCAAACTGAATTTATTAAATAACCATGTGGTTGACAGATATTTTTCCGGAGTAAAAAAAATAAATGTTATTAATGACGGTAAGGGCTTGGATTATTTTATTCCTGAAAAAGATGAAATCACTCCGGCAAAATTACCATTTACACATATTGCCGGTTATTGTGTGATTGTTGTGGGAGCGAAGCATTTTACCAAACAGATTCCACAAGAAAAGTTAGAAGAACTCTGTACAAAAATAACGATGCCTATTATATTAATTGGAGGAAATGAAGATGCGTATCTTGGAACACAACTTGAAGCAATCGACAAATTTAAAATATACAACGCCTGCGGAAGTTATAATATTAATCAATCCGCTTCCATTATAAAGAGAGCAAAGTTTGTGATAACACCTGATACAGGGATGATGCATATTGCCGCGGCATTTAACAAACGTATTATTTCTGTTTTTGGTTCAACAGATAAACGTTTAGGCTTTACACCGTATAATAACAATGCTAATTCCGTCATTATTGAAAATACAAATCTATCCTGCAGACCTTGCCATAAACACGGCTTAGACAAATGTCCTAAAGGTCATTTTAAATGTATGAATGAGTTGGATATGCAAAAAGTATTAGATGTATTATGATTTTTTACCCTCGTCTTCTTTCCAGTAAAATCATCATCATTAATCCTAAAACTAATCGCTCTTCTTCACCTTTTTCAAACTCGTTTAGCTTTGAAACGGTGAATTTTCTTCCCCAAAAAGAGGGTTCTTTTTTTAATCGCGCAACTATGGTTCCATCAGGTCGTGTAACAGTATAAGAGGGGTTAAAAATATAACCTGAGATTATTCCCAGTAAGGGAATCTCAATTAATAAAGCGTCCGCTACTTTTATCCATGGGTTTTCTTCCTGCACCAGTAAATCCTGCTGCTCGTTCTCATCATAGATTTCATAGCGCGCTTTCCAAATAGAAGCCCAGCCTTTTCGCACAATCTTGCCGATAAACATTCCTGCACTATTTGTCATATTGTAAGCAGCAGAGAAATCCAACCATTTATTTGCTTTTATATTGTAATACACTTGCGCTTTTGATTCATCGTTATAAACTGAAACATCTTCAATAAACTTGAACATCTTTTGTTTTATATAGCTAACAGTAGTACCAGTTGCATCTTTTACAACAAAATCATTGGCAAATGTCGAAATCTTAAACGTAAATTGAAGTGGGAATTGTAAATTTTTCATGATAGTATTTAATTTATTTGTGTATTTGTATAATTAATAAATAAGCGTAAAAGTTCCTTTATTCATTATGATATGGAAAATTATGGATGATAGTATAAGCACGATATAATTGTTCCATAAAAATCAAACGAATTAACTGGTGGGAAAAGGTCATGTCTGACAATGAAATCTTCTCATTTGCGCGTTCATATATTTTTTCATCAAAGCCGAATGCACCGCCGATTAAAAAAACAAGCTTTTTAACGGATTGATTATCTTTTTGCTGAATATAACTTGCAAAGCCGCTTGAACTCAACCTTTTACCTTTTTCATCCAGTAATATGAGCATATCATCCGGCTTCAATTTGGCAAGAATTCTCTCAGCTTCTAAACTTTTTATTGTTTTGGCCTGTGTTTGTCCTTTCAATTCAGGTATTTCCACCACAGATACAGCCGTGAACTTCTGAATACGTTTTAAAAACTCAGTATATCCTTTTTGGGTAAAATCCTGAAATGTTTTACCTATCCACCAGATTTCTATCTTCATTTTTTAACAAATATGGTACTTGACAAATATCAATAAAAATTGTAATATTACACATTACTATGAAAAACTAAGAGCGATGGTAAAGATATACACTCTTAGAAACATAATTACTCTAATTAGTGCACTATTCTTTGTGGGGTGTAGCAATAATGGTAATTATCAAAATTCCAGCACTATCGACGATGTAAAAACATTCTCTTCTGAAGACAAATTTTCTGCTACTGCAAAATTAAATGAGATAAAGCAGACTAAAGACGGTCAGATTATATATGTGATAGAAAAATAATACTTTGGTTAGATGAAAAGAGAAAAGCCATCAGTTAGCTAACTGATGGCTTTATATATTATAAGATGCAAAAATTATGCAATATGTACGAATGTTCTGTCTTTATAACCTTTTTTGAAGGTTACTTTTCCATCTTTTGTGGCAAAAATAGTATGATCTTTACCTAAACCAACGCCTTCACCCGGATGGAATTTTGTACCACGCTGACGAATAATAATATTTCCGGCAATTGCCTCTTGTCCGCCATATAACTTAACACCTAATCGTTTACTGTGTGATTCTCTACCGTTTCTGGAGCTACCGACACCTTTCTTATGAGCCATTGTTCTTTATTTTTACGTTTAATGATTATGCTATCGTATCAATTTTCACCTTAGTGTAAGATTGTCTGAAGCCATTTTTTACTTTATATCCTTTTCTTCTTTTTTTCTTGAAAACGATTACTTTGTCACCCTTAGTATGTTCAAGGATAGTTGCTGAAACAGCTGCACCGCTTACGGTGGGTGCACCAACTTTTGTTCCTGCATCACCCGATACCAACAATACTTTGTCAAAGTTTACTTTATCACCTGCGTTACCATCCAATTTGTACACAAAAATCTCCTGATTTTGAGCTACTTTAAACTGATGACCGCCTATTTCTACTATTGCGTACATGATTTTCTTTTTTGGAGTTGCAAAGATAGCTAAATTTTCCTGTTTTTTTTATTGTTTATGTTGATTTTTTATTAAGTCCACATGTTTTCCACAATGCAAATACATATTTTAATTAACTAACTGATAATTAATGAATTATTTTAATTCATTTGCCTGAATCTCGCGTTTCCAGATTAGATTTCCTTTTTTATTTTTCAATTCTAATATACATTTTCTGTTGCCAAATGTCCCGCTGACTGTAATTTTACCATAATTATATGATGGGAAATAGGTGCCGTCGACTTTATTTGGATTGATATACTCGCTGCTTCTTTTAGAAATTTTTATCGGATACATTGTTAATGGCGATGTAGTAAAATCGTACAAAGGATACAAATTATCTTCTTTTATGCGCATCAACTCGGCATGATGCCTGTCGCCGGAAATAAACATAATGCCTGTAATATGATGTTCTTTAATAAATGCGATGAGTTCTTTGTATTCTTTTTCTGTTTTATAAAAACATTCCAGTGTGCTAATTGGATTTAATGCCTGCATACCAATACCGATAAATTTAAACGTAGCGTTGGATTTCAGTAATTCATTTTTCAACCAGTCTAACTGAGTGTTTCCCAACACAATTTTATCATCACTGTTGTTATACCTGTCGTCCAGCATAAAAAACTGACAATCCTGACGTTTAAAAGTATAGTAATTAAACGTATCATGTTGCGGATTTGGCCAGAACTGCTGAAATACATTTAAAGATGATTGTTTAGCTGAAAACGACCCGTCACTATTATTACTGCCGTAATCGTGATCATCCCAAATGGCATATTGTTGCTTAGAATGTAAGAATGCACTGAGTTTCTTTTTCATTCTTGTTTTTATGTTTCGTTTCAATTGACCTTTATAGGAATGATAATCGAAAATGTAATACAAATTATCTCCCAGCCATAACATGAAATCAGCAGAATCAGCTTTCATGTAATTAAATATTTTTAAGCCGGTAAAAGGTTTTATTACACCATTAAAACCTGTCGGAATAAACGCACATGAACCGGCGAGAAATGAAAAATCATTTACTGTGTCATTACTCGTTTTTGCAGTAATTAAAGGGAAGAAATTTTTATTATTGAAAGAATATTGAATGGTATACGTTTGATTTTCCGTTAAATTATTAAACTTACAATTAATAGGAAGAAACTTTCTGAAACAATCATCTTTCTTGAAAGTAAATATTTTAGTTTGACTATCTGAATTTTTTATAAAAACGGTATCGGCATTCTTAAACATACACCAGCTATTAATTTCATGCGCTGTGGTATGTCCGATGAAAGGTTGTGAGACTAATTGTTGAGCAAAAACGTTTGAATTAAATAAAAGTAAAAGTAATAATTGACAATTAACAATTAACGATGATTTTATCTTCATAATTAAAATTTAGTTTACGATGCTTTCATTGTTAATCGTACATCGTCAATCATTCATCATTTCATCAAATTGCGTACTCTTTCCAGTAATGGCGGATGAGAGTAATGAAAAAAGACATACCATTTATCAGGATTCAGATTGGACAAGTTATTTGCAGATAATTTTCGCAATGCGGTAATTAAGTGTTCACCGCTTCCCGTATTTTCTTTTGCATAATTATCTGCTTCAAATTCATTCTTACGAGAAATGATATTCATAAAAATTCCGGTAACCATAGAAAAAGGACTGTACAGTAAACTAAATGCTATCAACCCTAAATGAAAAACAGGAATATCCGTTTGTAAGCCTAATGCCTGTGATAAAGCAGGTTTATTAATGAATAAGGATAATAGAAAAAGGAGTGCTCCCATTTGCAAAATGCCAATAATCATTCCTTTTTGTATGTGTTTCATTTTATAATGACCAACTTCGTGTGCAAGTACACTCACCAGTTCCTCTTCAGTTTGTTCATTTATCAGGGTGTCAAATAAAACAATTGTTTTCTTGCTGCCTAAGCCACTAAAGTACGCATTTGCCTTTGTACTGCGTTTAGAGCCGTCAATGACAAAAATATTAGTTAAGGGAAAATTTATTTTTTGTGCAAATCCTTCAATTTTTTCTCTCAACGAACCTTCTTCCAATGGCTTAAGTTTATTAAAAATCGGTACGATGAGACTGGTATAAAACATAGTAATAAACAACGTAAAGGCAGAAAATAATCCCCAGGCATACAACCAGAACAGATTGCCGGC
>DAORIK010000022.1:11805-28981 GCA_035438465.1 Chitinophagales bacterium
AAAAGTAAAAACAAAATAATTAAGATGGTGCTGAAAACTGTTGCTATACTGCTTAACTTTTCTTTTGCTTTATGATATTGACGAGCTTTCGCATATTTTTCTTCATCATAAATACCATCCAGTTCTTTGGGAATTGGCAAATCCCATGTCTTGGCATTTAAACGATCTAAAATAAATTCTAAAATGAAATTGAAAACGATAAAAGCTAAGATGATAATCGTTAAAACGGAAATTCCTTGTGTGAGCATATCCAAAAGTATTGAAAGGAAGAATTTTATTTAAACAACCATTTTCCCATTATTTTTTGAAGATTCGGCATTATTATAAATACCATTAACGGAACCAGTATCAATGTAAGAACTAAAGTTCTAAGAGGAATAGGTAATTCTTTCAGATAAGGTCCAATTAAAAAAGAAACCAGGGTAATTGTAGGATAAATTGCAATCCATACCATTACGGCAAATTTCCATCTTGGCGGTTGTTTCATGCTAAATAATTTGGTTCAAAGCTATGAAATATACATGAGTATTGGAACACCGAACACAAATGAATATCAGATATTCCATGTACACCATGTAAAAAACAATAAAATATACATATACATGAAAATTTGAGTTTATTCATAATAGCAACAATAAAATACATTACTCATTAGAATCAATTACTTGATATTGTAATTTTTTTCTGCAATTTTTTTCATTTATAACTTTAATTTTATAATTTTCAGCATGTTATATCACAACGATAAATCTATACTTTTTTTTAACGGTGAATTTAAAAATGTAAAAGACTTCAGAATCAGTCCGTTTAACCAAACATTACACTATGGTTACGGCGTATTTGAAGGGCTGCGTGCCTATAACGCACAACAGCATCCGCATATTTTTAAGGTAAAAAGACATTTTGAAAGACTGACTAATTCTGCTGAAAAACTAAATATTCAGATGCCTTATTCTATACAGGAGTTAATCAATTTTGCTTATGAATTACTGGAGAGAAATGATATGCGTGAAGCCTATATACGGCCTTTGGTACTGATGGATAAAAATATGACGTTGCGTGCTTTGGATGCAGATAAACCAAACATATTGATGACTTGTTGGAAGTGGAACCGCTATTATCCATCGAACCATTTAAAAGTATTGGTTTCTTCGTGGCGCAGACCGCATCCGAGAACAATGCCCGTGGATATCAAAGTAACAGGAAATTACGTAAACTCTATTTTAGCTACACGGGAAGCACATCAAAAAGGATATGATGATGCCTTACTGCTGGATGTGGAAGGCTATATTGCAACCGGTCCGGGCGCATCTTTCTTTATGGAAAAAAATGGTAAATTAATTGTACCACCAATAACCAATATTTTCCCGAGTATTACCCGAGCTACACTAATAGATATTGCCAAACAAATGGGCATTGAAGTGGTAGAAAAGCAATTTGGAGTGGAAGATGTAATTGAAGCAGATGGAGCCTTTTTTACAGGTACTGCTGCCGAAGTAGCAGGCATAGAAAGCATCAACGGGCATAAAATGAAACTGCAATGGGAAGATACTATTGGTCATTTGCTGCACAATCGGTATAAGCGTATTGTTTCCGGAAAGGATACCAACTTTTTGGAATATTTTTAACAGACATTCTTCATATTAAATACTTAAATTTGTCTAACGTGAACAAATGAAAGTATTTCTACACTTTCTTATCTTATTTTTCTTAACTCAGTTTACATATTCAAATGTTACAGTAATTTCTTACGGTTCTTCCTGGAAATATTTAGACGATGGTTCTAATCAGGGTACAACCTGGACAGGAACAGCATTTAATGATACTGCATGGGCAGTAGGAAATGGACAATTTGGTTATGGCGACGGCGACGAATCTACTATAGTAAGCTATGGCGGGAATGCTTCCAATAAATTTATTACCACCTATTTCAGAAAAAATATAACTATTGGAAGTACCGCATCATACCTGAATTATACTATGTCTGTAAGAAGAGATGATGGGATTATTGTTTATATAGATGGAGTGGAAGTATACAGAAATAATATTTCAGGAGGTGCGTTTACCTATCTTACAACAGCTGCCAATGCTGCTGATGATGGCAATACTCCACAAACAACAACGCTCACACTGGCTCAGTTACCAACAGGGAATCATACAATTGCTGTGGAGATTCACCAGACATCCATATCAAGTTCAGATATTTCGTTTGATATGGAATTGGTGGCAAATGAAAACAACGTGAGCGTCACTCGCGGGCCGTATCTGAATATGGCAACCCAAAATTCTGTTCATATCCGATGGCGCACAAATATAAACTCAAATTCAGTTGTCAATTTCGGTACTGTTAACGGAAGTCTGACATCCACTGTTACGGATGCAACACTAACAACAGAACATGATATTACTTTAACCGGTCTATCGAATGATACTAAATATTTTTATTCAATTGGAAATACGAATCCTGCTGTACAAACTTTAAATAGCGGTTCATCCTATTTTTTTTACACATTACCATTAAAAGGAACGGAACGCTTATCACGCTTCTGGGTTATAGGCGATTGCGGTAATAACTCTGCCAATCAAATAAATGTCAGAAATTACTTTATGCAATATATGGGTACTAATCATGCAGATGGAATGTTGCTATTGGGCGATAATGCATACAATGCAGGAACGGATGCAGAATATCAAAATGGTTTTTTCCCGATTTATCAGGATTCATTGCTTCGGAATGTTATTTTATGGCCGACCCCCGGCAATCATGATTATGCGAATACCTCAGCCCGTCAAAATGATCATGTAATTCCATATTACAGTATGTTTACACTGCCTACTTCAGGTGAAAGCGGCGGAGTAGCATCCGGTACGGAAGCCTATTATTCTTTTGATTATGCCAATATACATTTTCTCTCTTTGGATTCTTATGGCAGGGACTCTAATACCTATAGAATATGGGATACCTTGGGACCACAGGTGCGTTGGATAAAAAACGATTTAGAATCTAATACTCAAAAATGGACAGTAGCCTACTGGCATCATCCTCCTTATACATTGGGTTCTCATACTTCAGAGAGCGAAGCTGATTTAATAGCCATCCGGCAAAATTTCATTCGTATTTTAGAAAGATATGGTGTTGATTTGATTTTATGTGGCCACAGCCATGTGTATGAACGTTCTTATTTATTAAACGGACATTATGGAAATGAAGCATCTTTCAGTTTAGCTACAAATGCAGTAAGCAGTTCATCTGCAAAATATGATAATACATCCAACTCTTGTCCTTATATAAAAAATGGCTTCAGAAAAGAAGGAACTGTATACGCTGTTGTCGGCTCATCCGGGCAATTAGGTGGTTCGCAAATCGGTTGGCCGCATAATGCAATGACGTACTCAAATATTACACAAGGCGGAGGTTTGGTATTAACTGTTCAGCGTAACAGATTAGATGCGGAGTGGGTCTGTAATGATGGTGTAATACGCGACAGGTTTACTATCATGAAAGATGTAAATAAAAAAGAATTTTATACAACTTTACCCGGTGATAGTATCAGTTTGACTTCCTCGTGGATAGGGAGTTATAACTGGACAGGCGGTCTGCTCACTAAAACAACGAAAGTTGCGCCTGCGGGTGTAGATACAGATACATTAATTGTTACCGATAATTTTAATTGTTTACGGGATTCATTTATCATATCCAAATCCTTACAGCTGCCTGTGGAACTAATTCAGTTCACTGCTCAGAAAGATATTAATAATTATGTTTTACTTAAATGGATTACTGCCATTGAATATAAAAACGCTTACTATTCTGTAGAATGGTCTGTAGATGGGATTAATTTCAACAATATTGGTATAGTAAATGGAAATGGTACAACAAATGTACAGCATTCATATCAACTCATCCATCAATATCCGGAAACGGGGAATAATTACTACAGATTAAAACTTGTCGATACAGATTCGTCATTTTCTTATTCCACAATAATTCCCGTTTTTATAAATGCGCAAATAAATCCAATAACAAAGAATAATTTTATTGCAGTATTTCCAAATCCATCAAACACCGGTGAATTCAATATTGATTATTATAGTTTAATAAATAAAAGCTGTTCTGTAAAAGTGTACAATATCTTAGGTAAATTAGTTTACACAGATGATTGGAATATCTCATCCGGTGTTTCACATCACATATTAAGACTCACAGATATGCAAAAAGGAATATACTTGTTGAATATAGATAATGAAGTAGTGAAAATTCAAAGATAAACTATGTCTCCTGATCAATTAATACATGATGAAAACATCAGAATAACCGGTATTATTATCGGAATTGTATTTATTGCAGGCAATCTTATAGAATTTATTTATGCCAATCTCAGAAACAAAAGTTACTATTCGTTTCAAGCATTAGTTATTAATTTTAGCATTGCATTATTGCAGCAATTAAGTGATGTCTTTAATAAAGTTATTTTTTTTCTTGGTTTCTATTATGTTCAACAACATTATTCTATTCAGAAATTAACAGGCTTACAGGAAATACAAGCAGACGTTCCATTTACAATCTTTAATGAATTTCCATTTATCAGTATCAACTTTTATATGTTATTTATCTGGCTGTTTATTTTAGTCATTGCAGACTTTTGTCAGTATTGGTTGCATCGCTTATCGCACGAAGTCAATATCATGTGGGCCGGGCACATCGTACATCATTCAATGGAAGAATATAATTACGCAGTTGCGCTACGTCAATCTTTTATTGAAAGTATTTATACATGGATATTTTATCTTCCATTGGCATTCTTCGGTATTCCATTTTCATTGTTTATTATGGCTTATGCAATCAGTTTAATCTGGCAATTTTTTGTACATACACGCTTAATAAACAAAATGGGCTATCTGGAAAATATTTTTATGACTCCCTCACACCACCGCGTTCATCATGGAAGAAATACGCAATACATTGATAAAAACTACGGAGCTTTATTTGTTTTCTGGGATAAACTTTTCGGAACATTTGAACCCGAAGTTGAAACAGTGGATTATGGAATTACAGTACCAGTTCAAACACAAAATCCTGTTTGGGTAAATGTACATCATCATATACACATTATTAAGATGGTATTTAAAACGAGCACTTTGGAAAATAAATTTAAAGTGGTATTTGGAAAACCAGGTTTCATTCCGGTAGATTTAGAACAGGAATATCAGCAATTAAAAACGTTACAAAAACCCGATGTTACTGTTTTGCCGACGTTGAAAAATTTCTATATTTTTTTCAATTTTTTATTAACTGCATTGTCAGGTTTTCTTTTGGTCAACTATTATAACGATACTAAAGATATTCTTGCATTCATATTTTTTGGAATAGTAGTTACACTTAGTTTTAGTATCAACATATCCTTATTAGAAAATAAGAAATGGGCTGATTATGCAGAGATTGGAAAGTTAATTTTAATGATTTTTATCGGGATGTTTTTAACAAACAAAATAATTGGAATTACGATAACCTTTACCGCCATAACAATGCTGGCATATACATGGTTCATAGCAAGAAGTTATCAGCGAGATACTTCCGTTACTATTTTACAAAAGTAACTATCAGAAATAAGGTAATCAACACCGTAAAAAAGATAGCTACAAAGTATTTGTGCAAATCAATATTTACTCTTTTATTATCCATACAGTTCTTAGTTCACATAAATTTAACATTCACACTTCATATTTTGTGAATTGAGTTATGCACACATCTTTATTTCTGTTTATCTGATAAAATCAATAAAAAATATGCTCAAACTTTCGTTAATTTGAAATCATAATTAAAAACATGTCCGAAATAAACAAATACAGTAAAACCGTTACGCAAGATCCTACACAACCCGCCGCACAAGCTATGCTGCATGCCGCAGGTTTAACGGATGAAGATTTTAAAAAAGCACAGGTCGGAATTGCTTCCACCGGATGGGATGGTAATCCGTGTAATATGCATTTGAATGCACTGGCAGCAAATCTAAAAAGTTTAGTAACACAACAGAATTTAGTGGCACTAAATTTTTATACCATTGGTGTGAGTGATGGAATTTCTATGGGAACTTCCGGAATGCGTTACTCCTTAGTATCTCGTGAGGTAATTGCAGATTCAATTGAAACAAATGCCGGTGCACAATTTTATGACGGATTGATTTCTATTGCAGGTTGTGACAAAAATATGCCGGGCGTTATTATGGGTATGTCGCGTTTAAACAGACCTTCTCTGATGATTTATGGCGGTACTATAGCCGCAGGAAAATACAAAGGAGAAAATTTAGATGTCGTTTCTGCGTTTGAAGCACTCGGCAAAAAATTTGCAGGTACAATTTCTGATGAAGATTACAAAGGTGTGATAAATAATGCTTGTCCGGGTGCAGGTGCTTGCGGTGGTATGTACACAGCCAATACTATGGCATCTGCTATAGAAGCCTTGGGTATGAGTTTGCCTTATTCTTCCAGCAATCCTGCAGTTGGCGATGATAAAAAAAATGAATTGAAACAAGCTGCAATTGCAATAAAGAATCTGTTGGAAAAAGATATAAAGCCAAGCGATATTATGACAATCAAAGCATTTGAAAATGCTATTCGCTTAGTTATTGTTTTAGGCGGAAGCACGAATGCGGTGATGCATTTGATTGCCATGGCAAAAACAATAGGCGTAAAACTTTCACTGGCTGATTTTGTAAGATTGGGAAATGAAACACCAATGCTGGCAGACTTCAGACCGAGCGGAAAATATGTAATGGAAGATTTGCATAAAATAGGCGGCGTTCCCGCTGTAATGAAATATTTATTGAAAGAAGGAATACTGCATGGTGATTGTTTAACTGTAACAGGAAAAACGGTAGCAGAAAACTTAGCAGATTTGCCGGATTTACAATCAGGGCAAGATTTATTACATACTGTATCCAATCCTATAAAACCAACAAGTCACATAAGAATCTTATATGGTAATCTGGCGAGTGAAGGTGCCGTAGCAAAAATAACAGGAAAAGAAGGAGAGCGTTTTGAAGGAAAAGCTAAATGTTATGATTCGGAACAGGATGCAATAGATGCGATGAAAGATAAAAAAGTAGTAGCAGGTGATGTAGTGGTAATAAGATATATTGGTCCAAGAGGCGCACCGGGAATGCCGGAAATGCTAAAACCAACATCTGTTTTAATGGGCGAAGGTTTGGGAAAAGAGGTGGCTTTAATTACAGATGGCAGATTTAGCGGTGGTTCACACGGTTTTGTAGTTGGACACGTTACGCCTGAAGCGCAAAGCGGCGGTGCGATTGCATTAGTAAAAGATGGCGATACCATTTTAATTGATGCAGTAAATAATACGATAGATGTATTGATTTCTGAAGAAGAATTAACTACAAGAAGAAATGCGTGGAATGCACCTGCATTAAAAGCTACTTCAGGCATCTTATATAAATATGCAAAAACCGTTTCTTCCGCGAGTGAAGGATGTGTAACGGATGAATTTTAATACATATGCTCCTGGAAATTAGAAAATATAATGAGTTTGAATTAACGGAAGACATTCAGCAACAGATTGCTTTGTTATTGCAAAAATGTTTCCCTGATACAGCGTATCATGGGCGGCATTATTTTAAACAATTGCCACATTTCAGATTTCTGGCGTATGAAGACGAAATGTTAGTGGGTCATGTTGGAATTGACTACAGAATAATGAGATTAAACGGTCAGCCTGTAAAAGTAACAGGCATTATTGAATTATGTGTTGTAGAAGAAAGAAGACATCATTATATTGGTAGTTTCTTACTGGAAGAAGTGGAGAAATTAGCTAAAAATGCAAATGCAGATTTCATATTACTGTTTTCAAAAGTTGGTTCTGTTTATATAAAACATAATTTCAGGTATGTAGACAATATCTGTACCTGGTTAAAAATTCACGAACATAAAAGTATTGGTATTGGAGACGAGTTTATACAGAATGAAATAATGGTAAAAGAAATTTCCGGTATAAAATGGGAAACGGGCAACTTAGACATGTTGGGTTATTTGTATTGAAAGGGGTATTTAGTTCAGTTGGTTTACCTGCCCGTCAAAAAAAGAATGGGATATTAGCTCAGTTGGTTTAGAGCACTACCTCGACAAGGTAGGGGTCGTAAGTTCGAACCTTACATGTCCCACAAAAAAATATAATGTCGTTCGGGCAGGGAGCACAACCTCGACATGGTGCAAGTCATAGTTTCTCCCAATAAATATCGGGACAATATGCCCACTAAAATCCCGCATTTAGTTATTGATAAAATTGTAGTATGTCAAGGATTCAGCCATTATCAATTAAAGACGCATCAGCAGAAACTATTGCTGCTTTTGAGTTACATAAGTCGTCTTATAACGCCCGTATCACCAATATGAAAGCCACACTTGCACACTCATTGGTTGCATTTGAAGTTTACATGGAATGGTACCGGTTGTACGAACAAATAAAAAACATAACCGGAGAACGGATGGCTTATTTATTTGCGTATTCAGTTTCAAAAAGCAGTAATTGTCCGTTGTGTACCACATTTTTCAGAAAATTAATTATTGATAACGGAGAAAAACCGGATGATTTAATTCTAACAGAACAGGAACAATTATTATTAGATTTTGGAAGTGAAATTTCTGCAAAGCAGGGGAAAATAACAGATGAATTATTTGAGCAAATAAGAAAATTTTATACCACAGAACAACTGGTTGAATTAATTGCATTTGCCGGACAAATGATTGCGACCAATGTTTTCAGCAATGTAATTGACACAGATATCGATGAATATTTATTTTCCTATTTACCATTCAAAAAATAATTCTGAAATATAACTTTGCATCTTAGGTTCCGATAACTATCAGAATTACGTAAAAAAATCAATATAATGAGTTCAGATTTAAAAGGAAAAGTTGCATTCATCACAGGAGCAGCTCACGGGCAAGGCCGAGCATCTGCATTGGCCTTAGCAAAAGAAGGTGTACATATCATAGGATTTGATATTGCCAAAACGATGGCATATCCGGGATATACAATGGGTACATCAGATGAATTAGAAACATTGAAATCGGAATGTGAAGCATTAAACGTTTCTTGTTTGGTTTTCAGAGGTGATGTGCGTGATGATGCAGCCATCACGGATGCAGTAAACAGTTCAAAAGAAAAATTTGGTAAGATAGATATCTTGTTTAACAATGCAGGAATTTGCGCATATGGTGTGGTAGATGAAATGCCGGAAGAAGAATGGGATGCGATGATAGATATCAACCTGAAAGGAGCGTGGCTGGTGGCACGAAGAATTATTCCATTAATGAAAGAGAAAAAATCAGGCGTGATTATCAATAATTCTTCCATTGCAGGATTACGTGGTATGAATCGCTTAAGTCATTATGCGGCATCCAAATGGGGTTTGACAGGCTTAACAAAATCATGGGCAATTGAATTAGCATCCTACAATATTCGAGTCATTGCATTGCATCCCACCGGTGTGAACACACCCATGAATGATGGACTGGCATTTTTGGAAGGAACTACCGCACAAGAAATAGCAGAACGTTCTGCAGGAAATTTAATAGATGTACCCTGGGTGGAACCGGAAGATGTTGCCAATGCAGTGGTATTTTTAGCATCTGATAAAGCTCGTTATGTTACAGGTTCTTCTTTTGTTTTAGATGCCGGTTTGTTGACGCGATAATTTATGGAAACTGTCATTCCATTGTAAAAGGGAATCTCACTTTGTGTTTTATGAGATTCCCACTTTCGCGGGAATGACGATTAAGCAGTTTTTATAAAACCAATCATCTTTTGAGTCCATTCTTCCGGTTTTTCCAGCATCGGGTAATGTCCGCAGTTATCTATTTTAGTGTAAACAGCATTCGGAATTTCTTTGAACAGTTGTTCCGCAATGGCTTTCACGGCAATCGGATCTTGTTGCGCCCACAAGATATGCGCCGGAATATCTAATTTTGTTAACGCCGGTATCCAGCGGTGCCAGTATTTTACACGCTCATTATTGTATTGAGAAATTTTATGCAACGTTTCATTTGTTCCATCCAATCGCAACATATCATATAATAAAGACATCTCCGTTGTATCACATAATTTTTTATCAAACCAAATATCTTGCATGGTTTTGGTAAATGTGCGCTTGTTCATGAACGGAACAATTAATTTCCCAATGGTAGGATGTTTTAATAATCTTTGAATGAGTTTTAAATGCGCCAATTCAATATGCATGCTACCATTGCAGAAAGTTATAGATTTAATCTTAACAGGTTCAAAACCTTGCAGTTTTCTTACAATGATTTCATTGGCAACCGTCGTTCCGTAATCATGTGAAACCAAATGAATCTCTTTCAATCTCAATTGTTTCCATAATTCTATCGCCATTTCAGCCTGCTCTATTAAAGAATATGAGTAATTTTCTGGCTTATCAGATAAGCCAAAACCCACATGGTCGTGAATAATGTAAGAAAAATCATTTCCAATTAATGGTAATACTTTGTAATAATCATAAGAAGCAGAGGGATAGCCATGTAAGAAGGCAATGGTTGGTTTATCTGTTTGGTGATGAATATTAAAAACGGAGTGGTTATACACCTTAGTGTATTGTCCTTTTGATTTCCATTGTTCAATTTGCATACTGTAAGATACAAAATTTCTTCTTTTACTGTCATTCCCTTGAGAATTGGGATCTTATTTTAATGGAAGTGAGGCTCTTGCTTACGTGGCAATGACATTCTATTTTTTCATCTTTTTTATTTATGTTTGAACTATCAATTATGTCTGCTGAACTCAAAAAATTCTTTAACGAATATGTGCAACTTCCAACGGAAGAATTAGAGGATGTAATTTCCAAATTTAAATCCAAGACGATAAAAAAAAATGAGTTTGTTTTACAAGAAGGGGAGACCTGCAAGGATTTAATTTTTGTACAAAAAGGTTGTCTGCGTTTGTATTATATTCAAGACGATGTAGAAGTTTCTGTATGGTTTGCTTTGAAACATTCTTCTGCGATTGAGATTTACAGCTTCATTAGTGAAACTCCAACTAATTATTTTTTGCAAGCTATTGAAGAAACAGAGATTTTGTATTTACCCAAAACTGCACTTAATAAACTTTACGAAACGCATCCGAAAATGCAGGAAATGATGCGAAAATTTTGGGAGGATGTCATTCTGCACTTACTCGAACGCTTTACTGCCCTTCAACGTGATTCTGCAGAACAACGCTATCTGGATTTACTCAATAAACCTGAGTTACTGCAAACCATACCTCAAAAATATCTGGCTTCTTTTATTGGTGTAACACCCACCTCTTTAAGTCGGATTAAGAAAAATATCAGATAATTTAAGTGTTAGATTCTATATGTTGTTTAAATTGTATAATGCTTACAACTGACATAAAATAAAATTTCAATAAAATATAAATATATTTATTGATAGCATTAATTAATTGGCTGAATTTAGTGATTAAATGCAAAACAAAATAAAACAAAATATAAGTAATATTTGGAATTTTGAATTTAACAACTTAAAACCCAATTCTACTCAGTATGTTTTTGGTTTAATAATTGTAGTTGGCAGTTTATATGTAATAGGTGAAGTCATATTTGGATTTAGTGAGATTGGGTACTCCATTAGCAAGTTTTTTGAATCTACAAATAATGCCATACAACCTAAGTCTGGCTACGAAAAATTTCAATATTTATTTCCGTATATCTGGCTGTCTTTAGCTATTGGTTGTGTTTTAATCCGGTTCACCATTATAATTTCAAGTTATTTCAAATCCAAAAAAGTGCTTGGCAATAATGCTTTTAATGAATATTTATTAACCTATTTTGTGTCATTTGTAATATCAATTTCAACCGGTATTCTATTTCTTTATATAGTAGCCGGAATTCTGTTACTGTTTGGAATTAAATTAAATTATGGAATAGATGTGTTTCATAATATTTTAGAATATATAAAATTAGTAGTCAATAATAATATTCCATCTGTTTTTAAAGTACAAAATTACTGGCTAGCTTTATTGCTTACAATCGTTTTTTCCGGACTACCTGGTTACTTTATACATTGGCTTACTCATAAATATCGAATTTTTTGGTTGTTTCTGCATCGATCACATCATTCGCCACAGTTTTTGCATCCTATGGGTTCGCCTCCGGGTTTCTCATTCACATTTTTTCTAACAATTCCTGGTGGTTTGGTATCTATTATAGTTTCTAAAATTATATATACCGAACCTATGGTAATGGAAATGATTTTATGGAACACGATGGCTTACTGGTTAGAAATATTTAATCATTCTATTGTTCATTATAAATTAGCAAATAGTTTTATTATAAGAAGCTTAGGTTCCTTATTCAATGGTAATGGTGTCTATCATCTAATGCATCATTCAGCCAAAGAAACAGATCAAATGATTAATTTAGGCGGTGGTCCTTTCTTAATTTGGGACCGTGTTTTTGGTACCTATAAAAAACCTTATGAAGAAGCACCACCTGTAGGATTAACTAAACTACCTAAAATGAAATTAAATCCATTCAGAATTATTTTTAGTGGCATAGCTCAAATGGTATATGAACTAAAAATGAACAAAGATTGGCTAACAAGATTAAAAATTATTTTTGGTGGCATCTATTATGTTCCGCCAATTACTAAAGATTTTTTAGTAATCAGTTATGAGAAATAGTGAGTATTAAATTGGTATGATTAATTTTCTTTTACAAACCCAAATATCTATTTCAATATTCTATCGCTAAATAATGTTTTGCCATTTGGATAAGATTCTATCAGAAAATCTTTTGTAACTGGCGGCGTATAATACACAGACCCAAATAGTATTTTAAACCAATGCTTCAATTCATTGTGTTTTAATTCATAAAGAATCGTACAGATTCCGCCAAAGTATAATCGAAACGGATTGAGCTTTATTTTAGGTTGATGTGTTAAACCTAAAGGTGGACACACTTTATCCGGTTTTTGAAATGTGCCAAACAATCTATCCCAGAAATTAAAACAATGGGCACCTAAATTTGCAATTTCATCGCCTTCTTTTGCTGAATGGTGCGTCATATGGTATGGACCATTTCCGAAGAAAGAAAATATTCCATGTATGAATTTATTTTTATAAGCGAATTCGTAAAAGGCACTACTATGATTAAATTTTTCAGTAACAAAGAAAATAACTTCAAGAACGAGTAATTCTACTAACAATGGTTCAGTATAAAATAGTTTAGAGACCGCTAATTTTAGAAAGAAAGTTGGAACAAGCATTAAGAAAATAAATGAAAAAACTGGACCAGCTCCAAATGGTTGAAGATATTCCGGTGAATGATGTGAACGATGCACGACTAACCATAAAAACCTTGACCAATGCACCATATAGTGTGTAATATAAGATGGCAAATCTACCAATATCATGGTTGCTAAGATGGCAAAAACATAAGGCAGTTTTACATAGGTTGGGAAATGAAGATTATAAAAATCTATTATACTTTGAAATGGATGAAATTCACCGTTAATAGCAAGCAGACTTAAAATTTTAAACTTTTCTCCTGTTGTATATTCAATTGCAAATTGCACCAAAGCAATTATAGATGCAACGATTGCAAAGTCAATAATATTTACTAAAAAATGAGGAATAACTATAGAATAGACTTTGTCGTGTCCTAAAACATCAGTTCCTTTTTTTTCAGATAAAATTGTCATTGCAAACACAAAAAGACCCATAAGAATAGCCAAAAAATACATTACAAATTGGAAAGATGTATAGGTTGGATGAAGATCTATATAAAGTTTAAATGATTCAAAATAATTTATAAAAAAATCTTGAGTCAATTCTACATAGGTTAATATACCTGCAATTGGAATCCAAAGTAAAGTAAATTTAGGAAGTTTTATTTTTGTAAAATCTAAGTTCCAAAGTTTTTTAATCATATCGTTTTATTTTTCTCAAAAATTATATCCTATAATTTAAGGTATGATTTTGGGTATAAATTGTTGTATTATTCTAATTTCATTTTTTTAGTGATCTTCTATGAGAATAAGGAATACTAATTTGCTTCAAGCTATTTTCTAAGATAAATTCAAATATCTATTTCAATTTTCTATCGCTAAATAATGTTTTGCCATTTGGATAAGATTCTATCAGAAAATCTTTTGTAACTGGCGGCGTATAATACACAGACCCAAATAGTATTTTAAACCAATGCTTCAATTCATTGTGTTTTAATTCATAAAGAATCGTACAGATTCCGCCAAAGTATAATCGAAACGGATTGAGCTTTATTTTAGGTTGATGTGTTAAACCTAAAGGCGGACATACTTTATCCGGTTTTTGAAATGTACCAAATAACCTGTCCCAGAAATTAAAACCAAGATTAGCTAGATTAACAATTTCATCACCTTCTTTTGCAGAATGGTGTGTCATGTGGTATGGGCCATTTCCTAAAAAAGTAAATATTCCATAAATAAATTTATTTTTAAAGGCAACTTCGTAAAAAGCACTGCTGTGATTAAATTTTTCGGTAACAAAGAAAATAACCTGAATTACCAATAATTCCACAATCAATGGTTCTGTATAAAACAGTTTAGATACCGCCAGTTTTACAAAGAAAAACGGAACAAGGATTAAGAATGAAAATGAAAAAACCGGACCGGAACCAAAAGGATGCAAATATTCCGGTGAATGATGTGAACGATGTACGACTAACCATAAAAACCTGAACCAATGCACCATGTAATGTGTAATATAGATTGGTAAATCTGTCAATATGATAGTTGCTAAAATGGCTAAAATGTAAGGCAATTTTACATAGGTTGGAAAATGAAGATTATAAAAATTTATCACACCTTGAAGTGGATGAAACTCGCCATTAACAGTCAGTAGACTTAAAAATTTAATTTTTTCTCCTGTAGTGTATTCAATTATAAATTGCACCAAACTAATTATAGCAGCCACGATGGCAATGTCAATAATATTTACTAAAAAATGCGGAATCACAATAGAATAGAGTTTATCATGTCCTAAAACTTCAGTACCTTTTTTTTCAGTAAAATACGCCATAGCAAACACAAAAATTGCCATTAGCACTGCCAGCAAATACATCACATATTGGAAAGAAGCAAAACTTGGATGAATAGCTAAATAACGATTAAAAAGTTCGAAATAATTAACAATTAAATCCTGATTTAATGCTTCATAAGTTACGAATCCGGCTATTGGGATCCAAATTATTGTAAATTTTGGAAATTTAATTTTAGTAAAATCTAAACTCCAGAGTTTTTTAAACATTTCTTTTTTTTCAAAATTTAGCTACACCAAAATTAAGGTATGTTTTTGGCTGTAAATTTAACGCACGTCAAAAAAGTATGTATTTGCTATAGTTTTCCGGCTCTTACTCTGCTGAGTGTGCCAATTGCCATATTTAGATAAGAAGAAATATAAGTCAATGGAATTCTGTGATGCGTGTCTTTATATAATTTACAAAATTCCTGATAACGTTTTTTTGAAGAAGTTATTTTGGTTAGCTTATTTCTTGTAATGGTAGTCAATAACGCGTCGCTCATGATTTCGGCAATTACAACGTAATATTTTGGGAAACGATTCATAAACTCCATAAAATTATCCTTAGAGATTACGATTAACTCTGTATTTTCCATAGCTTGAGCCGTTGCAGGAACATTTTCCTGCGATATCAAGGTTCTGTATTGTCCGATAGGTAGGCGATCAAAAACAAAATCAAACGTATCCTCCTTACCATCTTCATCGGTATAGTAAAAACGAACAGCGCCTCTAAGAATAAACCCTAAATATTTTTGTGGTTGACCTTGTTTTTGTATGATTTCTTTTTTTTCAAACTTTCTGAAATCAATAATGCGTTCAAGAAAATCTCTTTCTGATTGCTCCACTTTAATATATATAGACAAAAAATCGGTAAGAATTGACAGATTATCTTGACTTTTCATTCTCTGAATCTTTTTCTTATTCAGTAAAAGTAATATTTTTATCAAATCACTGATGTTTTTACCAGGCATCAAATAGGATACAGTTTTGATTCATGAATATACCGGTTGATAGAGAATATTTAGCTTTTTTTATTGGTGTCACGCCCACTTCTCTGAGTAGGATTAAGAAGAATATTCGATAGTTAAGTCATTGCTAGGAACGAAGCAATCTATTGAATAAAAACTGAACAGATTACTTCATATATTTATTCGTGCCTCATAAATACATTCGCAATGACGGTGCTCGTTTTAGGAATTATAGTAATTATTAAGCGGAAAAACACTTTATATAAAGATCAATTATGTATATTTAGTCAATCATTTAAAACAAACATTTATGAAAAATCAATTTATTATTATATTAACAGGCTTCCTGTTTATTGTTTCTTGTGGTAAAACCACAGACCCTGAATTTGTATGTGGAGATACCATTACCGACATTGATGGAAATACTTATCATACTGTAAATATCGGCAGCCAATGCTGGACTGTAGAAAACCTTAAAGCAACTAAGTATAATGATGGTAGTACAATACCAACAGGATTGAGTGATGCTGAATGGTCGGCTGATACTTTAGGTGCATTTGCTATTTATAATAATGATGCTGCAAACAACGTTACTTACGGCAAACTTTATAATTGGTATGCTGTGAAAACAGGTAAATTAGCTATTGAAGGTTGGCATATACCTGACACTTCTGAGGTGAGTACTCTCAGAAATTTTACAGGAGGATTTTTTTCAGGAGGCAAACTAAAATCAGTTAGTTCTTTGTGGGGTTTAGGCAATGTAGGAGCAACCAATAGTACGGGCTATTCAGCATTGCCAAGCGGAATGAGACAACAAGCTGGTGGTTATGCTTCAAAAGGAGTAGAAGGAGTTTGGTGGACAACAACTGAAATAACAAATCATCTAACGGCAGGTGCATTTAGAGTATTGGGTGCAGATTCAACTTTTCAGATGATAGGTAGTATACAAAACAGAGGCTATGCTATCCGTTTAATTAAGAACTAAGTTTATTGCAATATATTTTAAAGCAGTCGCTATATGCGGCTGCTTTTTTGTTTAAAAATTATAGATATTAATGCCCTAAAATAATTTCTTGCCCTATGGCAACTTTTCTGTTAAACTTATACTATAATTTTGCGTTAC
>DAORIK010000023.1:0-28974 GCA_035438465.1 Chitinophagales bacterium
GTATGGTTTTTGTCATCCTTTATTCAAATATACTTTTTTATTAATAGTTAACCAAATAACAATAATCTTACACCTTAATTATTGCAGAATCTGCTTTAAAATTTGTAATTTTGCATCACAAAAAATCAGCAAATGCAGGAAGTATTTATAGTATCTATGGCACGTACACCTATTGGCGCTCTAAGCGGCGTATTGAGTGGCGTAAACGTAATTGAATTAGGTAAAACGGTCGTAAAAGCCGCTATGGAACGTGCCGGCGTAAACGGCGATCAGATTGATGAAGTGTATATCGGCAATGTATTGCAGGCGAACGTAGGACAGGCACCCGCACAGCAGGTTTCCATTGCTGCAGGCATTAATACGAAAACACCTTGTACCACCATCAACAAAGTTTGTGCTTCCGGAATGAAAGCGATTATGCTGGGTGCACAGTCTATTATGCTGGGCGATAATCATGTGGTAGTAGTGGGCGGAATGGAAAGTATGACAAACGCACCGCATTATTTGCCAAGCGGCAGAAGCGGCATCCGTTATGGCAATGCTGAAATCTTAGATGCCATTTCGCGCGATGGTTTACAGGACCCTTACAAAAAATATATGATGGGTAATGCCGGTGAAGTGTGCGCGAAACATTACGCGTTTACGCGTGAAGATCAGGATGCGTATGCCATTGCATCCTACAAGAGAGCACAGGAGGCTTATGCAAACGGTTATTTTAAAGACGAAATAGTGCCTGTGGTGATTGCTTCCAAAAAAGGAGATGTGTCTGTTACCGAAGATGAAGAATATAAAAAGTTTGATGAATCAAAAGTGAGTGCCTTAAAACCTGCTTTTGAGAAAGACGGAACGATTACGGCGATTAACGCATCAAAAATAAATGATGGAGCGAGTGCGATGGTGTTAATGAGTGGCGAAAAAGTAAAAGAATTAGGTGTACAACCACTGGCGAAAATTGTATCATTCGCCGATGCATCACAGGACCCGGAATGGTTTACTACCACTCCTTCAAAAGCAATTCCTAAAGCATTAAAAAAAGCAAACCTATCAATCGATGCAGTTGACTTCTTTGAAATCAATGAAGCTTTTTCGGTAGTAGCATTAGCGAATATGAAAGAATTGAATATCGCTCATGAAAAAATAAATGTATTTGGCGGTGCAGTTGCCTTAGGTCATCCGATTGGAAGTTCCGGTTGCAGAATTGTTGCGACATTGATTTCTGTTCTGAATCATAAAGGCGGAAAGACAGGCGTAGCAGGCATTTGCAATGGTGGCGGTGGAGCAAGCGCAATTGTGGTGGAGAAAGTTTAAACAGTATAATACTTTTGGCTTACTCCCTGATTCAAATAAAATTCAAAATACATTTCTTGTATTAGTAATATTTACTATTCGTTATTCATGTTGTGGAAAATATGTGTGTAATTTAGTATTCGGTAGTATTTACTTATTATTTGGTATACACACAATACAATTTAAGTGATACATTTGCGGTATAAAAATTATCAATTATGAAAAAACTAATGAAATTATTTACGGTAGCAGCAATTGTAATGTTCTCTACAAACACATTTGCAGAACAGTTAGGCTTAAAAATGACTAACTTAAATTTATATGCACCTGCAGCAAAAAGTAAAAAATCTTCCGGTTCAGGAGGCGGCATAGAAAAAGGAACTATGCAGTTAGATGTAGCATTCAACTTAGGAAGCCATTCTGGTTTCGGCAGGAAAGCTGTTTTTAGTGGTGTAGGAATAGGGTTTTCTCCTGGTGTTACAGTAAATTTTGATTATGCAGTACATCCTTACGCGAGTATTGGTGGCTATGTTGGTTTTGGCGGTGGCGGAAAGGCTTATGGAACTTTAGTGAAAGGTTCGTATGTGGGAGTTGGAGCAAGAGGTGTTTTTCATATCTATCAGTTAATCTCCGATAAAGCAGGTACAAAAGTAGATCCGGGTAAATTAGATTTCTATTTTCCTTTCCATGTTGGTGCTATTATTTTAATACCTAAAGGTGGTGGAACAGTAGCAGGTGCCTCAGTAGGTGGAGGTTTGGGTGTTCGTTATTACTTTACAAAAAATGTTGGTATCATGAGTGAAGTAGGTTGGTTAGAATTGACGGTTTGCAAAATAGGTGCAGCTTTCAAGTTCTAAGCAATCGCTTAATTTTATAATAAAAAACACCATTCAAATTTTGAATGGTGTTTTTTTTATGCTTTACATTTTTATGCAAAATCTTCTTCAATAATTTTTTCCATAGCACGTTCTGCCAGTGCAGCAATCGTTAATGCGGGGTTGGCGCAGCAGGAAAATCCCGGCATCATAGAACCATCTAAGCAATATAAATTCTGATGTCCCTTTAATCTGCCGTATTCATCACTTGCCTTTCCTAACACGGCGCCGCCTAAAGGATGGTAAGTAAAATCATCTGCTAATCCTTTTCCGCCGAAATACCAGGTCTTATCCAACACTCCGCCATTGGCTGCATTCAGCTGGTTCACAAAATGTGTCATAGCCTGTCTGGAAATTTCCATTTGCGCACTGTCAAAATACAGTTCCGCATTATCCGTATCCGGATTGTATTTGAAATAACCGCGCTCCGGATTTTTTGTAATCGCCAGGGTTAACAGTTGTCTGAGTTCCATACCAATCGGAAAGGGCGCCTGTTCTGCCAATAATGGCGTTACGGGATTATCTAAATTTCCGTATGCCGTTACCGGAACTATACATTGCTGCGCACCGGTATTTTCGTTCAGCAGTGTACGCATCGCCATAATATTTCCGTTGTTGCCCCAGTTTTTGCCCACTTCATCATTCAGATTTGCCAACCCGCCTAAATATTTTGATTTGAGTAAAATCTGCATAGTACCTACCACTCCTGCATTTACAAAGAGATGATTACAGGTGTAAGTTTTGATGTATTGTGTTTCCCCCTGCTCACTGATTTTATGAACAGTTACTTCATATTTTCCATTCGATAATTGGCGTATGTAATCTACCTTATGTAAGGTTTTAATAGTGAGGTTGCCGGTTGCATACGCTGCAGGAATATAATTTCTGTCCAGACTGTTTTTATAACCATTATTGGAACCATATAATAACTCGCCTCCCGTGGATGATTTTTTAGTAGTACCATCGAGTTCTCCTTTTATAATATTAAAGTCAACACCTGCATTCAGCATTACCTTTTCCATGCCGGCTTTTTCACATTGTTTTAATCCAACTCTGGCAAACTGAAAGACATTGGTATTTAATAAATCATCCGGTATCTGACTGAAGTTTAAAATATCCTTTACTTTTGGATACCATTTATTCAGCATCTCATTATAAGCAACAAACGGAAAATATTCATTCCACAAAGAAGGTTGTGCATAGGGTAACATGGCACCATACACCACAGAGCCGCCACCTAAACAAGTACCTCTGTATATTTTCATGTAAGAAGTTGGAAAATCAACTCTGTCTAAAACACCTACATATTTTGGAATATCAAATTGAATGGAAACAACAGGAGCAATGGTTTTTCGTTTTAACCAGGTAGAACGTCCGTCAGGATTCAGCGTTTCTGAAAATACATTACTAACCGGGCTAACTGTGTATTGTTTTCCCATTTCAAACATCAGTGTTTTTTTGCCGGCTTGTGTTAATCGCAATGCAGCAACAGAACCTCCAAAACCTGAGCCAATTACAATGGCTTCGATATCATTCTCATTAGTAGCGGGTATAGCCTCTTTTTTGCAGCTTGTCATAGGAACAGATGCAGCTACGCCAGCCATTACAGAAAGCCCTAAGAACTTTCTTCTAGAAATAGATTTTTTCATGTAATAAAATAGGTTAATTGTTTACGGTTAACTAAAAGTAGTTATAAGCTTTGAAAAAATCAATGATTGTTTGCGTGATTAACATTTTTTGACAAAAGTCAAAATGATACATAGGTGGATTGAATAGCATCCATTTCTTTCTGTGCGTCTTTCCACCAGTTGTACGACCATAGATGATAGGTTTTTATGTTATAGGTTTCTACTATTTTTTGCTGATGTAGTTTTATTCTGTATGATACTTCGGGGTGATAGTTTTGGGTATTTTCAAAATCTATATAGAGTACAGGTTGATTGTTTTTCAGCAATACAATATCCAGCACAAATCCGCCGAGTGGATAATTTTGCCGTATGTTTTCGCCATATTGTTGTTGCAACTCAGTAAACACCAGATTTTTAAAAACAGCCACTTGTTGTTGTTTTGCTGCAATAATCTGCTGATTGTTTTTTTGTAAACAGGATTTTATAAATGATTTTTGTTCTTCATTATTTTCTGCGCATGCTTTAACGTATGATAAATAAGCATAAAAAATACTTTTGCCTTTGTTGCCTTTTTGTGCTAATTCTTCTTCAAATGCAGCAAAAGTAATTTCAGGAATAGACGAGAAAACATAGAGTGAATGTTTTGCACGGGTAATAATAACATTCAGTAACTGATATCCTTTTTCCTGTATAAGCGGTCCGAAAAACTGACGGAATTTTCCGGTTTCATCTTTGCCGAAAGTAGTAGATAAAACCATGATATCGCGTTCATCGCCTTGTATATTTTCTAAGTTTTTTACAAATAAACCTTTGTTCAGCAACGACTGTAATTTTTCATTTTTTGCTTTATCGGCATAAGCATGTTCATAGAGTTTGTCGAAAATCAAATCACGCTGATAAATATTAAATGTTGCAATACCAATTCCCGGATATTCATCATTTGTTTTTTCTAAAGAGAAAATAAAGTCTACAATTTCTTCAGCCTCTTTTTCATTGGTTCCATCTTTATAAATGCCGTCAACATTTTTATAAAAGATGGATTGATAGTTTTCCTTTTCCGGCAAAGGAATCAAACGCGACTGATAAAATGCATGATTGGAAAATTGAATTAAATTTGGATGCAGCGAACGGTAATGATAATCTAAATACGAGCTTTTGTAGTTGGCATCATCTGCGTATTCCAGCAAGGATTTGCTTTCTGCTAAAAAATCTTCTGCACTTTCCTCTTCCTCATTCCAAAAGATAGTTTCATTTCCAAAAAAATTACTGGGCGGCATTTGATGTTTATCTCCGGAAATAATTTTTGTTTTGCCGCGTAATAAAGAAGAATACGTGTCTTCGAGGCGCAACTGACTCGCTTCATCCAAAATAATAAAGTCAAATAAGTTTTGCTGCAATGGCAGAATTGAAGTGCAAACTGTAGGATTCACCATCAACACGGGAAAAAGTGTTGTGAAAAAATCAAAATCCTGATGAATGATTTTTCGCAAAGAATTTTTGGAAGAAAATTGTTTGTTTTTGCGCTGGTTGTATAAATATTTTATTTCACTAAGGTCTTTTGTTTTTATAGTATTTTGAATGGTTTCGTTCCAGATGAAATTTATTTTCTCACTTAGTTTTTGTTTAAATAAATTATCCGTTTGCTGTAATTCATCATACAACTTTTGCGCATCATCTTTTATGCCGTTTTGTAAAGCTGTTTTTAAAATTGTTTGATTCAGGTAATAAGCAGTGAAAATATCTTTCCAGTCTTTATGATCTCTTGTTATCAAGGCCTTTATAATATTCTTTACAGGAATATCTTGTTGTAAAAAGAATTTTTTATAGTTGAAGAAGTTTTCAAAATATGTTTCTGAGGAAATTATTTGCTGAGTATTTTCACAGATTTCAGTCAGCACAGGAATCAAATCTTCAGCTTTTGTTGTGTTACCTATGGGTGCAAATTCTATTTTGTCATCCAGTATATTTTTTTCTGTATAACTTGACTTCAGCTGTTGATATTCGTGCGTAATCTCCTCTTTTAATTGTTTTATTTGTTTGTGTTTTGGAGAGAAAACAGATAGAAAAGAGATTAAAAAATTTCTCCAACCATACAGCACATTAAAGTTGCTTCCATGTATTGCAATATTTTCAGATAGCTTGTTTTTTAATGCACTTGCCAGTTGGTGTTGTGCTTTTAACTCATTTATAATTGTATGATGATCGCTACTGTTAAGTATATGGGATGAATTTATTTCATCGAAGATGTTTGAAACAGGGTCAGTTTGTTTGAATAATAAGTCTGCTTGATTTAGTTTTTCAACAAGCATACGGTATTCATCGTAAGTAAAAGCGTAATCACCATTGCGAACACTTTTATTTACAGCATTTGCTTTGTCTAACGTTTCCGCCTGCCGGTTGAGTAAATAACTTCTGTTTAATAATTCTGACCAATTGTCATCGCCGAAAATTTCTTCATTAGAAAAATTAATTCTGTGATTAATCTCTTCCTGTAAGGATAAAAATTTGGATCGTGCTAACTCATATTCATTTGCTCTGAATCGAACCGTTGTTTGTTCTGTATTTTCGATAATATCACGAACTCTTTCTACTATATTTTTCCGGTCGCTGTATACATCTTCTATCAGCACACATAAGTGATGCAGATTTTCCTTTTTCAAATTATTATACAATACCTCCATGGCCGTGCGTTTTTCACAAACTACCAGCACTTTTTGTTTATTCAGTAATGCCTGTGTAATAATTGCAGTCAATGACTGGCTTTTCCCCGTTCCCGGCGGCCCTTGAATGATTATTGTATTATGTTGCTTTACTTGTTGTAACACATTTTCCTGACTTGGGTCTAACGAAACCGGCGTCAATACTTCTCCATCAAAATAAATCGGTTCATTAATTAAATCAGCATTGTCTTGGCTCTTGACTCTTGGCTCTTGGCGCTCTAATAAATTTTCTACATCTTTAATAATTGCCTGCTTCTGCATCTTGTACAATCCAAAAACACCACTCCAGCGAATCCATGCAGTTTCTTTTGTAACACTTTCTATGGTTTCTTTATTGGTACTCGGTAAGAGAGTAGCAATATTTTCTGTTGCATTAAAAGGGATATTCAGTTTTTCTAAAAGCTGTTTGCAAAATTGATTGAGTTGCGGTTCATCTAAAAAATCATCTTCAATCAGTAATTCTAAATCTTCGGTTTTTATTTTTTCGATGCTTTCAAAATGAGATTGCAGCAACTCATTGAAAATTAATGGATGTTGCTCATCCCGGATAATAGTCCATGTATTATTTTTACGGCTGTCTTTCTCTATATCCAGATACCAGATGAGCAGCGGTGCTTTTAAAATTCTGTCAGGATTATTCGGGTCGCGTTTAATTAATAAAGGATATCCAAATCCAAATGAATGATAGCCATGTTCCGAGAATTCTTCTTTTTCCTGATAATCCAAACGATTTAGTCGTTTGATAATTTTCTGAATAATTTTCTTTTCATCAGCTGTCTTTGAATTTAATGATGAAGGTTCAATCGTTATCGAAAATTTGAATGTTGGTTTTGTCAGCAGGTTTTCCAGAAATTTTAAATGCAAACTTGATTCAATATTCATCAAATCATAAATGTCCAGTCTGGCAAAATTTCCGGGCAGTGCATTTAAATGAATGCTCTTTGTATCACCGGTTTTAAGCCGAACTAATAATTTTTCTATAAATTCCATGCGTCGAAGAGGTCAAATATGTCGAAGAGGGGTATAACCTCTTCAGGTGTCAAGATAAAAAAAGTCCCGCATTTGCGGGACTTTATATCTGTAATAATTTAAGATTAATATCTTTTTTTGTAGCCACCATCGCCGCCACCGTAGCCGCCTTTGTTATAGCCGCCACCGCCGCTTTTGTAGCCGCCGCCACCGCCGCCTTTGTAGCCGCCGCCACCGCCGGATTTTTTGTACTCAGTTTTAGGACGTGCTTCATTAACAGCTAACGCTCTTCCTTCCAATTCGAATTGGTTTAAAGCGTCAATAGCTTTTTGAGCTTCATCATCATTTGGCATTTCAACAAACGCATAGCCTTTGCTAACGCCCGTATCTCTGTCTTTGATTAATTTTAGAGAAGCGATTTCTCCGTGTTGAGCGAATAATTCTTGTAATTGTTCGTCAGTCACTTTTCTTTCAATGTTTGCAACAAAAATGTTCATTTTTTTTATTTAGTTAATTAAAAATAGGGCTACATACTTTTTAAAATCAAATCAAATGAACATTTAAAACATAAGACAAGAAAACTTAAAAAGAACTATAGTTATACAAAAGTAAGTTATAAAATCGGAATATTGTGCATTATCCTATTAAATTATTGCACCATTTCAGCATATTTTGGAATACTTCTGCCTTTTCCGGTTCGTTATGACATTCATGGAAAAGTCCTTTATATTCTATAAAGGTGACATTGCTTCCTGCATTGGCAGCAAATTTCTTGCTTTCTTCAAACGCAGTCAACTTGTCGGCAGTGCCATGAAACAATAATGTTGGGAGTTTTAATTTCGAAGCGTTTGCTACAGCCTCTGCGCCAAACTCAATAAGTTCAATACCCATTTTGGAAGAAATGCTGTCAAAAACCAAGGGATCATTCGAGTATTTATTTACTACTTCTTTGTCTCTTGAAATCGCATTTACATCTAATCCTGATGGTAAAGAAAAACTCGGAATTAAATTACGCATCAGCCTGCCGGCCGCTAATTTAATGGCCGGTGGTGCGAAGCCCGGTTGGAAAAACGGTGATGATAATATAAGTCCGGCAACTTTCGGATTCCTCTTAAGTGCAAAATTAGCAACCACCTGACCGCCCATACTGTGGCCGTAAAGAATTTTTGGAAGATTAGAAAAATGGATATCTGCTTGGTTAAGCAAATTATCTACATCATTCAAAAATTCATCATAACTAACAAAATGACCTCTTTTCCCTTCTGATTTTCCATGTCCGCGAGCATCATAGGTAATTACTCCATACTGATTATCCGTAAAAAATTGTGCAACATGTTCGTAGCGTGAACTATGTTCACCAAAACCATGTACCAGACAAATCACAGCTTTAGGCGCTATTGTTTCGCTTTCCCATTTTTGCCCGAAAATGGCTAAGCCATCATTCGATTTCCAACTTAATAGGGTGTTTTTCATGTGTTTATAATTTTTATTAGAAAATAAGTTTAAATTTAACTAAAATTCATTCGTAAATATAAAGAAATGAAAAAGAAGATGATACTATTGATAAAAATAATTCTCGGTGCAGGTATTTTATTTGGTTTATATGTAATTGGTGCCATTCTGTATGCTCAAATCACCGATTATAAACCTAACCCAGAAGAAGAAACGGAAGTGCTGATTCCGAAAGAGAAATTGTCCGACATTGATAAAGATACATTGGTTTTCTACGACTGGAATATTGGTTATTGCGGGTTGGGAAAAGAATCTGATTTTTTTTATGACGGCGGAAAAATGGTGCGGCCAACAAAAGAATTATCTGAAAAAAATTTAAACGGATTTATTGAAACCATTACTAAATGGAAAGCAGATGCTGATTTTATCAATATTCAGGAAATAGACAGAGATTCAAAACGAAGTTACCATGTCGACCAGTTTCAAAAAGCATTTGATGTATTAGGTAATTATAAGGCAGTGTTTGGAAAAAACTATGATGTGAAATTTGTGGTAATGCCGCTTTCATCACCCATGGGAAAAGTGTTGGGCGGAATTGGAACTTTTTATAAATATCAGGATGCCGGAACACCTGTAAAGTATGCCTTTCCAAGTAATTTTTCGTGGCCGAAAGGGTTGTTCTTTTTAGACAGATGTTTTGTGAAGCATCATTTCAATCTGAAAAACGGAAAACAACTTATTGTAATTAATACACATAACTCCGCATACGACGGCGGTCAGTTAAAAAAACAGGAAATGAAATATTTCAAAAAGTATATTGTGGATGAATATGTAAAAGGAAATTATGTAGTGGTTGGTGGTGACTGGAATCAAATTCCGCCGGGTTATAAACCGTTGAAAGAAAAAAGTGATTATGAAGAAATGCCGGTACCGGAAGATTTTGCCGATAAAGACTGGATATTTGCGTTTGACGGCAATACACCTACTAATCGAAAAGTAGATACCCCATATGAAGAAGGCAAAACATATACAACGGTTATTGATTTCTTTTTCTTATCACCGAATATAGAATTAATAGAAGTTAAAGGGCAATCCAACGGTTTTGAATATTCCGACCATCAGCCTGTACGAATGGTGTGTAAGCTGAAAATGTAGGCTACAATCGGCAGATTTTAGTTTGCAAATTTACTTTTGTACCTTTGATAGTTGTAAGACTTATTACTTACAACTTATTACTTATAACTATAGTATGACCATCAATTCTGAAATACAAACCTTAGACAAAGTAATTGTGCATGAGCCGGATTTAGGTATTGAGCATATTTCGCCGGAGATTGCAGAAGAATTACTGTACGACGATATCGTTTTTTTGCCACGTATGATTGATGAACATTATCAGTTTACTCAAACTTTAAAACAGCTTATAGGGAAAGATAATGTGTATGAGTTTACGGATTTGCTCAGGGAAACGCTGGCAAAAGAATCGGCAAGAGAAGAATTGATTGAATATTTATTTGAAAAAGAAGATTTCAGTTTGGGTAAGTATGAAAAGCTGAAACAATTTGATGCAGAAGATCTGGCATCTGTGCTGATTTCCGGGATTCATCCTGAAACAAAAGATTCTATTTTAGCACCTTTGCCCAACTTAGTATTTACGCGTGATTTGGGTTGTGTTATCAACGATCATGTACTCGTTTGCAAAGCCAATAAAAAAGCGCGTTTGCGGGAAAATTTCCTGACAAAGTTTATTGTACAGCAACATCCTTTGTTTGCAAGTTTCAACGGTAAAGTAATTGATTTCGTAACCGACGAAAATCTGGAAAAAGATTCAGGCATTTCTATTGAGGGTGGCGATGTGATGCTGGTCAGCCCGCGTCATATTCTCATTGGTGAAAGTGAACGCACCACTTTAGATGCTATTTTTGAATTAAAAACAATTCTGTTTGAAAAAGACATAGTGGATTTTGTCACTGTAGTTGAAATTCCAAACGAACGCTACTGCATGCATTTAGATACTATTTTTACCTTATTAAGTGAAGATACTTGCGTCGGGTTTTCGCCATTGATGTATGAGAAAAATGATAAGGTGGATATAATTACGTATTCTAAAAACAATGCACGTGCCATTTTGCATCCCACGCTAAAAGATTTAATAAAAGAAATGTATCCGGCTATGAATTTTATTTCTTGCGGTGGCGGTGTTTCTCCATTTGCGCAACGTGAACAATGGACAGACGGCTGCAATTTTGTCACAGCGAAAGCAAACGTTGCTTATTCGTATGAGCGTAATATTAAAACATTACAATCGTTGCGGGATAATGATTTTACAACGATAAGTGCCAAACGTTTATTAACAGAAGAATTCTCCTTACAGGAATTGGAAAAAACGATTATCACTTTATCATCCGCTGAATTATCAAGAGCACGCGGTGGTCCGCATTGCATGACATTTCCGGTCAGCAGAAAATAAAAAATCAGAATTTCATATCCCGTATTTTTTTGTGCAATTCCAGTTTATGTAAATCTAACAGGAATGTGATGCGCTGTCCGAATTTCGGTGCATTCGATTTGTAATATGTTTTGTATTCTTTGCTGTAAAACAGCGGAAAATAAACTTCAAATCCTTCATCAAAAAAACTAAGCATAAAACCACCATCGTATTGGAATCCTTTTATGGGTAAAAGATTTACAGGGTTCAGGTGATTGTCATATGAATAGCCTAAATCCAAAAATAATTTCAACGGAACATATTTAATCGGGAAATCAAGTTTTAAATTAAATGCCATCAGCCAGTCTACGGTTTGTCCTGTTTCGATACTATTGTATGGGGTAGTTATTTTAAAGAAACCATCCGTTTTACTTATTTGTCTTCCGGCAAAACTTTGCTGTTCATTTCTGCCGACATAAAAATCACTGAATAAATAATCCTGTTCCCCACGTTTTCCGTTCAGGTTAAATCCAACGTCAGGATACAACCTGAATCTGAAAGTATTGCTTCGCCATAAAAATCCGCCAATAAACATCCGCACATGAACTCCTGTATTATAATCTTTAAGCTGATAACGAATAAAAGAGTTTGCTTCAAAATATGTTTTAACAAAACTCCTGGTTTGCTCAAAGGAAAGTGTGGCCGCAAACGGAAAATTCTTATCATTCCGTTTAAATGTGTATCTTAAAATATTCGCATAGAAACGGGTTACCGTATCTTTTAAATTGCTGCTGGCATCCACTGTTAAATCTCGTTGTAAAACGGTATGGTTCCTGAATAATATCAGATGTTCTAATTTTTCTAATTTTTCCGTGCGGTGATTTAACTGCATCAGTACTTCAGGAGCAATGGCATAATATTTTAAAGGTTTTACAAAATCATAATAGGTGAAAGACTGAAACTTTACACCGGGCTTTATCAAAGAAACTACGCCTTTTTTTATGCGTGCATAATAATCAACAGAAGCAGTGCCACTAACTTTCTTTGATTTTATTCCATAGAACAATGTGGCAGTAAAATCAACATGTTTCACAGGCTGTTTTAAATTAATTAAAGCAGCTCCTATTTGCATACCATCGTATTTATTATAAGCTATGGCAGGCACGCCAAATGGAAACTCTCTGTTCTTTTTATCTATCCAGTGCAAATACTTTTGTTGCACATGCTGTAGTTTAGGATAATGCTTTTGCTTTGGAACTTTCAGGGTTGTTTCAATGTTATCAGTAGAAACAACATTACTTGTATCTTGCCCGTGAACAGAAGTATACATTAGTAATACCAAAATGTTAATAACTATTGAAATAGGTTTCATAGTAAACAATTAACTTTTCTCTTAAATTGTATTACAATATTAAGTATTAACTTTGAAATAGTGATACACAGACTCTAATAATTACAAGCCTATGAGTAACTATGATTTTGAAAACGAAAACGAAGATGAAAACATCAATGTCTCAGAATTAGTGCAACAATATGAACAGTCCGTCAAAAATGAAAAAACACCTTTCTTCGATCAGGATGCCTTCGAAGCAATTATTGTTTACTATGAAGAAAAAGGACAGTTTGAAAATGCACTGGAAGTAACTGAAAAATCATTACTTCAATATCCGTATTCCTCTATTTTATTGATAAAAAAAGCGCAACTCTATTTTGAGCTGAAACAATTAGATTATGCTTTGGAAATTCTGGATAAAGCAGAAATTTATGAAAGTTCAGAGATTGGTATCTATTTACTGAGAGCGGAAATTTATACTTTTAAATCGCGCTATAAGGAAGCAGTCGAAATTTTACAAAATTTATTATCTACTGCTGAATTGGAAGAATTACCGGATGTGTACCTGCAAATGTGTGACGTATATGAAGACTGGGAAAAATATTTTGAAGTATACGACAATCTGGTTGCATGCTTAAAAATTGATCCGAATAATGAAGAGGCATTGAATCGTTTTAATTATTGTGTGGAAATAACAGACCGATATGAAGAAAGTATTCCATTCCACCAAAAATTGATAGACGAAAATCCATACAATCAGTTTGCCTGGTATAACCTTGCGTGTTCTTATCGCGGAGTGGATGAGTACGAAAAAGCAATTGATGCATTTGAATATGTGCTTGCAATAAATGACGATGCAGATTTTGTGTATCAGGATATTGCAGAATTACATTTTAAGAAAGGAGAGTATAAAAAAGCATTGGCGGTTATTAAAGAAATGTGCGATACTTTTGAAGCAGATGATGAGATTTATTTTCTTCAGGGTAAATGCCATGAAGCATTAGGAGACAACAAAATGGCACGCTATTGTTATCGTAAAGCGGTACACGATAATCCTTCTTTGTCTGATGCTTATTTTAGAATCGGCGAAACGTATAAGAATGAAGGTCTTTGGGAACAAGCCTACAAGTCGTTTCAAAAAGCAAATGAACTCGAAAAAGAACAGTACGAATTTTGTTTGGCAATGGCAGAAGCCGCATTGGAGATAGGAGAGACAGAGGTGGCTATTGATGCCTGTGAAACCGCCATTGATATTTTTGTAAAACGATATGAAGCCTATTTTATTTTAGGTAAAATAATGGCACAGCATGGCGATACCGAAACTGCACGTGAAATCTTACAGAAAGGTGCAGAAGTTTGTAAAACTACCATTGAATTAAATTACGCTATCTGTGCAACTGCGTTCATGGAAAATAAACTCAAAGAAGCCGAAATATTGTTGCGGATGTTATTGGAAGAAAATTTCAGCGGATATGAATTGCTGTATGATTTCTGTGAAGAACTAAAAGATAACGTAACCATTGGAAACATTCTTGCAGAATATAATTAATGATGCACGTGCACAATTAACAATTAAATGATGAAAATGAAATTGTATTTAATCGTACATTGTTAATCGTTAATTGTACATTGTAATGAAACAATTCGGTTTAATTGGCTATCCCTTATCGCATTCTTTTTCTAAAGGTTATTTTTCAGAGAAATTTCAGAAAGAAAGTATTTTTGATTGTCAATACGATATTTTCCCGTTAGAAAAAATAGAAGATTTTGTAGAATTATGCGCTCAACATAAAAACATCGTTGGTTTAAATGTGACCATTCCATACAAAGAAAAAATAATTCCATTTTTAGATGAATTGGATGATGAAGCCAAAGCAATTGGTGCGGTCAACACCATTAAATTCACCAATGGAAAAATGATTGGATATAATACAGATTGCTTTGGGTTTGAAATGAGTTTGAAGCCATTATTAAAAGCACATCATAGTTCTGCATTGATTTTAGGAACGGGCGGTGCATCAAAAGCGGTAGAATATGTACTGAAGAAACTGGGAATTTCTTTTCAATATGTTTCTCGTACAAAATCTTCAACCTCAATTTCTTACAATGATGTAAATTCATTTATCATTCAACATTCAACATTAATCATAAACTCAACGCCCATCGGTATGTACCCGAATGTTGATATTGCTCCGAATATTCCATATGATGCAATTACAAATCAGCATCTTTTGTACGATCTGATTTACAATCCTGCAGAAACACAATTTTTAACTGAAGGGAAAATCAGAGGAGCACAAACAAAAAACGGACTGGAGATGTTATACTTGCAGGCAGAACGAAGTTGGGAAATCTGGAATAGTTAAATTATAAGCAGTAAATAGTAGGCAGATGTTTGACGAAATATTTGTTGCTTAGTTAAAATGAATTTATAATTTTGCTACTGCATACCGGTTGCTGCCTACTCAATACTAAAAAATGAACTTCAATAATACTCAAAATGCATTCGCTTACAAATCAAACAGTGATTTAGTGCGTGATTATAATATATACAGATTAATCAACCAAAACTGGCTGGTGAAGTTTGGTACACGTACTGCGTCCGGATTGATGAATGCCGGTATTAAAGCACCCATAGCATTTGGTATGCGACCAACTATCTATGCCACCTTCTGCGGAGGAGATACTTTAGGTGAGGCAGCGCAGAAAATTGATAACCTCTACATTTATAATGTAAAGTCAGTATTGGATTATGGTGTGGAGGGAAAAGAAAGTGAAACAGATTTTATACGAACGGAAAATGCTATCAAGCAGGCAATTTTATTTGCTAAAAATAATAATGCGGTTGACATTGTTTGCGCAAAAGTTACAGGCTTGATTCCTTTTGCTATTTTGGAAAAATTACATCTTCAGGAAACTCTGACGGAAGATGAAAAAGGAATGTACGAAAAATTTAAGGAGCGAATATATGGCATAGCACAACTGGCACACGAGAATGATGTGAGTTTGTTTGTAGATGCTGAAGAAAGCTGGATACAACAACCTTTAGATGATTTGACATTCGATTTAATGTCTAAGTATAACAAGAAAAAACCGATTATTTACAACACTGTTCAGTTATACAGAAAAGACCGCTTGCAGTTTTTTAAAAACGTAGTAAACAGAGCAAAAGACGCAGGCTTTATTTATGCTGCCAAGTTAGTACGTGGTGCCTATATGGAAAAGGAAGGAAAACGGGCGAAAAAACTGAAGTATGAAAATCCGATTCAATCTTCTAAAGAAGATACAGACAAAGATTACAATGAAGCCGTAAAATTTGCCATCGAAAATATTGCCGCTGTTGCAGTCTGTGTAGCTACGCATAACGAGCAAAGTACATTGCTGGCAACGCAATTAATGCAGAAAAAACATCTGTCTCATCATCATCCGCATATTCATTTTTCGCAACTCTACGGCATGAGTGATAACATCACCTTTAATTTAGCCATTGAAGGGTATAACACACATAAGTATTTACCGTATGGTCCTGTGAAAGATGTTATACCTTACCTGATACGCAGAGCACAGGAAAACACCAGTGTTTCCGGGCAAATGAGCCGCGAATTAAAACTATTAAAAGAAGAAGTAAGAAGACGAAAGTTGTTTGTATTGTAATTAATTTGCAACAAATAAACTATCCACTTTTTTTGCAATCTTATTGCGCAAATCTGCATTTACCGGAACTAAGGGCAAACGAACGTAATCATCACAAACACCCAAATGTTTCATCGTTGCTTTTACGCCAGCCGGATTGCCTTGCTCAAATAAGTAGGTAATTAGTTCATCTAACTCATATACGGTTTTTCTGGCAGTGGCAAAATCGCCGTCCAGTGCCTGATGTACCATCGTAGAAAATTGTTTAGGCAAGGCGTTTGCAATTACAGAAATCACGCCATCATAACCGATGGAAATTTGAGGAACAATCAAATCATCATTACCGCTTATCAACAAGAAATCCTGAGGTTTCTCGCGTGCCAGCCAGAAAATTTGCTGCCAGTCATTGCTGGCTTCTTTAATAGCGATAATATTGCTGAAATCATGCGCTAAAGTTAAAGTTGTAGTTGCCCGAATATTCGACGCCGTTCTGCCGGGAACATTATATAAAATAATTGGCAGTTGGGTGCTTTTTGCAATCGCTTTATAATGTTCGTAAATACCTTCCTGGGTAGGTTTATTGTAGTACGGCGAAACAGACAAAATACCATCTACGCCATCTAATTCATAACCATTGATATCATCAATAATGCTATACGTGTCATTGCCGCCAAATCCTGCAATTACAGGAACACGTTTATTGGTTGCATTTACACATGCCTTTATTAAATCCTGCTTTTCTTTCTTGTTCAGGGTTACGGATTCTCCTGTTGTACCTAACACTACAACATAATCTACACCACCTTCAATTACGTAATTAACTACGTTTTCAAACTCTTTGAAGTTGATTTCTTTTTGCTCGTTAAATGGTGTTACCAGTGCCACACCAACGCCTTTCAAATTCAACATACACTCTTTTTTTGCGAATGGAAGAAACGATATTAATCAAACGATTGTCTGTTGCACATAGACGATTGATTAATTATCTTAAATACATCTCTAAGTTCTGAATTAAATTAGAAATATTTTGCTTTTCATTTGAAATCAATATTAAATCATAGTTAGCATTGTGGATATCTTTATTAAAACCAACTCTGAACTTTGCAGATGAGACAGCAGAAATATATTCTAAAGGAAGACATTCGTCTGCACAGAAATTAATCATAAGATCAAAAGGCGAACGGGTGAAAAAACCGGAAGTGCCGCCGCCCGGTTTCCCGAACCAGCTAATATCCTTCTCTGAAATGTAAGGAAAAGGATATTGAAAGCCGAATTCACGTTTGGGTACATAACCTAATAATTGTACATCTTTTTGTAAGGATTTTAATTGCCGGACAAAAGTGGTGATTATATCGTTTTGTTCAATATTTTCTGCCTGAAACAAAATTCCGATACTTTTAGCATTGTCTAATGAAACAGGTATACGTTCAGTTGCTTTTTTATTTTTAAAGCGCAGGTAAAGATAAAAGATGATATGTTGAATACGATGTAACATGTTGCAAATGTACTACAACTTTAATCTCTTAAGATTAGTTTAATCTATAGATTAATAATATTTTTCCACTAACTCTTTTATTTGAGTAAAAAGATTGTATATTTGCACTCGCTTAAAAAGCAAGGTTCGGTAGTTCAGTTGGTTAGAATACGTGCCTGTCACGCACGGGGTCGCGGGTTCGAGTCCCGTCCGGACCGCAAAGTCTCCCGAGTATTCGGGAGACTTTTTTATTTCTTTTTCTTACTTTTAACGTATTCATCTTAATTATTATGGAAGCAAAAATATACTCAGCAAGCCGCCTGACAGAAGGAAATAAATTATTTCCAAGTAAAATCATCTTGGAAGATAACGGTGTTACTTTCAAAGTGCCCTCATTTTTTAGCGGCGAAGAAACGACCATTCCGTACTCAAGAATTTCATCCGTAAATGTGAATACACCATTTGTGGGGTATAGCGATATTATTATTGAAACCACCGGTGAAGGAAAAATACAGGTGCATGGTTTCACCGCTGCGGAGGTAAAAGAAATGAAACAAGTGATTTTGGAAAAGATTAATGCGCTCTCATAAAATTTCCTTTAGAAGCCAACCATTCGACGAGAGTGGAATAAGCAGTAAAAGCGGGTGGGGAAATGCTTGCCACTAACGGTTGAAAATTGGCGATGGTGGGCATTTGAAAACGTCAGCCCAACCTTTGCACAACAGCCAAATAAAAGTACAAATGTTGAATTTACAACTGCCTGCCCACTATTGCCAAACCGATGTTACCTGCTGTGTTTCATCTCTCTTATTTATTTCGGTTGAAAATCTTTATGTCCGGATTGCCATAATAAAAAGAAAATTTGTCTTAATTCTTTTCTATCCCGTTCTAACTTTGATGATTCATTTGCATCTCCGACATGACCACCCCCAAAATTGGTATAGAGTAGTACAGGTTTGTTTGACGTGCTGTTGGTTTGCAAAGTAGCAGCCATTTTACCCGACATCCAAATAGGTACTCTTGGGTCGTTCATTCCGCCAACAATATAAACTGCAGGATATTTTATATTGGGTTTCACATGAATTACTGCATCCATTTCTATAACACCCTTCATCTCTGATTCTATTTCCGGATTGCCAAATTCAGGATAATTGTTTATCATATTGGGCCAAGCTTTGCTCCTTATTAAATTTAAAGTACCCGATTGAATGGTGGCTGCAGCAAACAAATCGGGGCGTTCGGTAATGGCTCTGCCAATTAATACACCTCCGGCACTTCCACCAAAGCAACTAAGTTTTGATGGTTGTGTGTATTTGTTTTTAATAAGATATTCGGCACAAGCTATAAAATCTTTCCAGCTATTAGGTTTGTTTTCTTTCATTCCTGCCCGATGCCATGCTTCGCCTTTTTCGCCTCCGCCACGTACATACGCATGCACCAACACCACACCACGTTCAATTAAGGGATCATTGATAACATTATATTCGTTGAAGAAGTTTTCTCGTACTATAGCTCCGTAAGCACCATAACCGTATAAAATACATATATTATTGCCATCTAATTTTGTATTTTTATTTCGCATTATACTCATAGGTACCAGAGTGCCATCATAAGAGGGAACTTCAATTATTTCACTTACCATATCATCGCATATTTCTATGTTTTTTTGGCTATGGTACGACCAAAAATCGTCATTAATTAATTTGTTGTTTGCAATATTTAATAAAAAATTACTTTCAGATTTATTTACATATTGTCTTGTAAGAATACATTCGTCCGTATTTGTACCCATTGTTGAAATGCTATACCTATCAAAACCTTTAATAGCTGACACATTTATTTCGTTTCCTGTTTTTTTATCAATAAAAACTGTTTTGTTGAGAAAGCTATATTTGGAATAACTAACGAGTATGTACGATTTTGTTTCAACTATATTTTCTAATTGCCAAATACTGTCTTCTGGAAAAATAATTTTTGCATGAGCAAAGTCCGGATTACTAAAAGAAGTATAACGAAGGCTTTTAAAACCATTCCCTTTTCCAGAAACAAAATAATAGCCATTAGTAGTTTCTATTAAATTCAGTACGGAGTCTGTTTTAGCATATAGCTTTTCCCATTGTTGGGTGGTAGATAAAAGCTGTGTATTGTTGATGAAATAGGCATTTTTATATTCAAATTCAAAACCCAAATTTGGAATACAGTATATTCTTTTGGAACTATTAAATGTTTGGATAGATGCATAGTAAGCATTGCTTGTTTTTTTTTCAATTGTGTTTCTTATACTATCATCCATGATGGTTTTGTCGATAGTATAATTTGTAAATAGTGTATGGTATTTGAGTACATCATTTTCTCTTGCATTAGGTGCTGTGGGGTCGCCAATAGTATAGCCATATATAAAACCCTTACTGTCCGCAGTCCAATTAATGGTCCATTCCTTGCAATGCGGAATGCTGTCTTTAAGCCATTTATTATTGATAACATCATATACTTTAAGAAAGGGATATTCTTCGCCATTTTTATCAAATGCTGCAACAAAATATTTATCATCAGGCGAAAAGGCAAGTGCATTTAAATCGTACTTCATATTGGGATGAATTTTCCATGAGTCAAAAATTATATGCTCAGAAGTATTTTTTGTTGTTTTGTAATACAAGATATCTGAAAGTTGCTCTGTTCCTTTTTTAAAATAATAATATCTTGTAGTAGTTTTATAGTAAGCCTCCCGATGCCATCTTTTTGTATTATAAACTTTTTGTAATCGGTTTAGAAAGCTATCGACACCATTCAGCTTATTCATTCTATTATCTGTAAGAGCATTTTGTTCTGCCAACCAGTTTATAACGGTGCTGTCTTTTAAATTTTCCAACCAACGGTAAGGGTCTTTGTAAGTAACTCCAAAATAAGTGTCGCTGCTGTCAACCGTCTTAGTTGTGGGGTATTCATTTTGAGCTTTAGAAGAAGCATAAATCAATAGGAATAAAAAGATTTGTAAAATATTTCTTGTCATAGTTTTCAATTGGTCGTATATGTCTGCATTTTGCATCCTTTATTCAAATATACTTTTTTAATATTAGATATCCAAATCATCAAACGGGCTTTTGATATTTGTATATTTTTAGTGCTTACATGAGTATAAATTTCTGTTGTTTTGCTGCTGTTATGTCCTAAAAGTTCCTGAATATATCTCAAATCTGTTCCTGCTTCCAATAAGTGAGTGGCATAACTGTGTCTTAGCCAATGTAAACTTACAGGTTTGTTTATTTTTGTATCTTCTAATGCTCTGTCAAGTACACTTGATAAACTTTTCTCACTATATTTTCCTCCTGATTGGCCTTCAAAAAGAAATTCTTTAGGTTTATGAATCTTGTAATATTCGCGTAGCATTTTTAGCATTTTATCTGATAATGGTATTATCCTGACTTTTTTTCCTTTAGATTGTTTAATAATTAACAGATTTCTATTAGAGTCTACTTGATTAATCTTTAAATTTAAAAGTTCGCTTCTTCTTAAACCACAAGCATAAATAAGTGATAACATTGATTTATGTTTTATATTGTTAATGCTTTCCAGTATTTCTTTCACTTCCTCTTTGCTCAGCACATTCGGCAATTTCTTTTCTCCTTTCGGCCGGTGTATCAGTTCCTCATTCATCAATTTGTTTTCTACTGTTCGGAAAAACAGTTTCACCGCATTTACAATTTGGTTTTGGTAGGATGCGGATAGTTTATTTTTTAAAATGTAATCGTTATTGTAAGTAATCAAATCCGCATTTGTAATATCCTCAATGGGTTTGGAATTGTAAAATAACAAAAATGATTTTAAGGCATCCGTATATGTTTTAATAGTGTTATCACTATTGCGTTTAGATTTCAGCCAACGACTGAATTGCGCTGCTTTTTCTTTCTTTTCTTTTTTTAAAATGGCATTTTCTAATCTAAAGCGTTTTAAGTTTTCTTCAGTACACGGCAGATGCCAGGCGCCTAACGAATAACTCCATCTGGCATCATTCAGTTTCTTTATCCGTTCTATCAAATCCTTTTTCTTTTCAAAATATACCGCAATCCTGCTTTCTTGACGGTGTTTTACAATTTTAGCTTGCCATTCCATATATAGCCTTTATTGTTTAGAACTCAAAAACGCCATCGCCATTCTCAACTGCCCGAAACTGAATCTATCGCCAAGCGCAGATTTTAGCGGACCAAGTTGCGTAGTCGTTAGTTTATCCATTACTTTCTTTATTTCAGCCAATTCATTTTCTTTCAAAAAATCAGCAATTGCTATTTCACCACTCGGAATAAAACTTGCCAGATGTCCTTCTATCGTAGTCACCGCCATGTTTCTTTCTTTTGCAATGGCTTCTATATTTTTCCCCTCTTTATACAAGCGTAAACTCTCGCGATGCGATTCACCTTTTTCCGGTTTTTTCTGTATTTTTTCAGAAATAAATGGCAGGTCTGCTTTAAAGAAAGAAGTGCCTTCATAAAAAGCAGTATCGCCAAACTGCAGTTTTTCTATTTGTCGCAGTTTAACAATCAATGCCTGCTCTACGTCGTCTGCTTTTTTCAAAAAGCCACGCACGCCTTTCTTATGTTGTATCGATACAATATATTCATGCAGTGGTTTTATAATTTCGTTCGCTAACTTTTCACCAAAGTAATGAATGGATTTCAACACCCGCTGTTGCAGCAACGTTTGATTTTCAGCTTTGTCAATATGCTTTAAAATTTCCTGCAATTGAGCGGAAAAAGTAAATGCAGTCTGATTCAGCTCCCGTGCCTTTTTTTCCAGCGATTGTAAGAAGGAAATTGCAGTTTCTTTTTCAGGTAAATTCTTTTCCTGTGCAAAGTCTGTGAATTCTCCAAGTAAAATAACCATCTTACTCCAGTCGAATGCTTTCACCAGTTGTGTTTTCGCAAATTCAATTTTCAGAAAAGGTAATTGTCGCTGCAAATCGTCTTCACTTGTTAAATAATTTTCAGTAAACGCTATAATACGTTCATCACTTTTTATAGCCATTGGTGTAATCTGCGTCATCAGGAAAAGCCCTTTTATATTGGTACAGCGGCTCAAAGCAACATATACTTGCCCGGGTGCAAATGCTTGTCCTGCATCTATTACGGCTTTTTCAAATGTCAGCCCCTGACTTTTATGTATGGTAATCGCCCAGGCTAATCGTATCGGATATTGCGTAAAACTGCCAAGTTTTTCTTCTTCAATTTTATCAGAAGAAGTGCTGTACGAATAGCGTATGTTTTCCCAGGTTTCTTTTCCGAGTAAATATTCTTCTCCGTTATCCAGAAACTGCACAACAATTCCATCGTTTGCAAAGTTTTTAACGGTTGCTAATTTTCCGTTGTAGTATTTTTTTTCGGGTTTGCTGTCATTTTTAATAAACATAATTTGCGCACCGCGTTTCAGTTGCAGTTTTAACTCTGTCGGATAAGAATTCTCATAAAAATCACCGGAAATTTCAGCCGGAAATTCATTGATGTCACCTTCTAATTTTTGCAATTGAGCCTGATTAATTTTATCGGCTTTATAATTGTGCGTGGTAAGTGTAATGTAATCTTCTAAATCACCAAGCAGTTCCGGTTGATATCTGTCGTTCAGTAAATAAAAATCATCTTCACTCATTTCATTATTGCGCACCTTATTCAGCAAGCGGATAAATTTCTCTTCATTCTGACGATAAATTTTATCAAATTCAATGTTTAAAAAATGTGTCTCTTTTAAAACGAGCGCATTAAAAAAGAAGGGTGAATCATAGTAGTCTTTCATAAAACTCCATTCTTCATCTTTTATCACCGGCGGCAATTGAAATAAATCACCAATAAATAAAACCTGCACCCCTCCAAAAGCTTCGCTCTGGTTTTTGCGAACAGTGCGTAAAATGGTATCAATGCAATCGAGTGTATCACAACGGAGCATACTCACTTCATCAATAATCAGCAGTTCCAGTTCTTTTAGCAATTCAATTTTGGCTTTGCTGAATTTAAATCCTTCAAAAAGGGTATTAATATTGGTAAAATTTGCCGGAACACGTTGTTTCGTAGGTACAAAGGCGTTAAATGGCAATTGAAAAAGAGAGTGCAGTGTCATACCACCTGCGTTGATGGCAGCTACCCCTGTCGGAGCGGCAACTACTGTCTTTTTTATACTGTTTTGTTGGATAGTTCGTAAAAAAGTAGTCTTTCCTGTACCGGCTTTACCTGTAACAAACACATTAGCAGAGGTTTTTAATACAAATTCAGAAGCAAGTTGTTGTTTTTCATTAGTCGTTTCAGAAGCCATCATATTTCAAAATTAAGTGTTTCATAAGCATTTTACTATTTAGATGCATTATTAATACAAAATCCATAAAATAAAGTATGGCGTATTATAAACGATATATGTAATAATGTTAACATTCGCCTTTTCGTGACAAAAATCAGCTATCTTTTTTGAAACTTAATACTATCTTTGCGTGTTGTTAAAAATATGATACTTTCCGGAAGTCAAATATTCGTTTTTTTACCGGTTGCGATGATGTTCCTCGTAGCACTTGGATTCGTAGGGTTGGTAATGGGCGTTACACATTGGATGGGGCCAAAACGCAAATCAAAAGTTAAATTAGAAACTTTTGAGTGTGGAATTGATGTTCAGGGAAATGCGCGTACCCCGTTTTCTATCAAATATTTTTTAGTAGCTATTCTCTTTGTTTTATTTGATGTCGAAGTGATATTTATGTATCCCTGGGCTGTCAACTTTAAGCAATTAGGATTGTTAGGCATAATAGAAATGTTTTCCTTTATTAGTGTCTTTTTAGTAGGGTTTTTCTACATTATAAAAAAAGGTGCGTTGAAGTGGGAATGATAATAGAGTAGGCAGTATGCAGTCATGGAGTATGCAGTATTACCTGCCTACAAGATACTAACTACTTATTACTAAATACTTAAATAATGAGTACAACAACTACAACAACTATAGATATCAATCCAATTCACCAGCCGGAAGGTTTGGAAGGTCAAGGTTTTTTTGCTACATCTTTAGATAAAGTAGTAGGATTAGCCCGGGCTAATTCACTTTGGCCTTTACCATTCGCCACCTCTTGTTGTGGTATCGAATTTATGGCTACCATGGCTTCTCATTACGATTTGGCAAGATTTGGTTCGGAAAGATTGAGTTTTTCGCCTCGTCAGGCAGATTTACTAATGGTAATGGGAACAATTTCAAAAAAGATGGGACCGGTTCTTCGTCAGGTATATGAGCAGATGGCAGAACCGAAATGGGTGTTATCTATGGGGGCGTGTGCCAGCAGCGGAGGAATTTTTGATACCTATAGTGTGTTGCAGGGAATCGACAGAATCATACCTGTAGATGTATATATTCCGGGTTGTCCGCCAAGACCGGAGCAAGTATTGGATGGTATTTTGCAAATACAAAAATTAGCGGAAAGTGAAGAAAGAAGAAGAAGAGAATCACCGGAATATAAAGCATTATTAGCACAATACGGAATAGAATGATAAGTATGCAGCATGCAGTTTTAACTGCCTACTGCCTACTAATTACTAAATACTGAAAAGAATGAGTGAATTGTTAGAAATAGTAAAGAACAAACTTCAGGATAAATTTGGAGATGCGGTACTCGCATCTGAAATGCATTACGATTTTCCCGTATTTATTTTGAAAAAAGATGTAGTGCACGATGCATTGAAATTTTTAAAAGAAGACAAAGAGGTAAACTTTCACTTTCTTACAACCATGTGTGGCTTACACCATCCTGAACAATCAGCAGATAAAGAGTTTGGGTTAATGTATCAGTTACACAACATGCCTAAAAACTGGCGCATTCGTATCAAAACCTTTATGTCCAAAGAAGATTTAGATATGCCAACCGTTACTGATTTATGGAAAACAGCCGGCTGGATGGAGCGTCAGGAATACGATTTTTTCGGATTTAATTTTATTGGTCATCCCAATTTGAAACGCATTTTAAATATGGATGAAATGAATTATTTCCCGATGCGTAAAGAATATCCATTAGAAGATATGCAGCGCGATGATAAAAATGATAAAATGTTCGGACGATAATTAATCATTATCCAGAACAATGTAAGAATATTAAAATGTAAAGCAGAAAACTATTGACTATTGACTATTGACCGATGACTAACACAAATTCCACATACGACGAAAAACAATATTCAACCTTAAATTTAGGTCCAACCCATCCTGCCACACATGGTATTTTTCAAAATATCCTGACGATGGATGGAGAAATGATAGTGGATTCTGTTTCTACCATCGGATATATTCATCGTGCTTTTGAGAAACTGGCAGAACACCGTCCTTACAATCAGATTACACCTATTACAGACCGTTTGAATTACTGTTCATCTCCAATTAATAATATGGGATGGCATATGACGGTAGAAAAATTAATAGGAGCAGAAATTCCAAAACGTGCACAATATATGCGTGTCATCATTATGGAATTGTCTCGTATTGCAGACCATATTGTTTGCGATACCGTGATTGCAGTAGATACCGGCGCGATGACAGGTTTCTTGCATTTGTTCCAATATCGCGAATGGATTTATGAGATTTTTGAAGAAATCTGCGGAGCAAGATTAACTACCAACATTGGTAGAATCGGTGGTTTGGAAAGAGACTTCTCACCGAAAGTATGGGATAAACTCAATCACTTTATGAAAGAGTTTCCAAAAGGATTATCGGAATTCCAGAAGTTAGTGGACAGAAACAGAATTTTTATGGACAGAACCATCAACGTAGGTGGCATTTCTGTCGATATGGCCTTAGATTATGGTTTTACAGGTCCCAACTTACGTGCAGCAGGTGTTGATTACGATGTGCGTGTAGCCAATCCATATTCTTCTTATGAAGATTTTCAGTTTGATATTCCGGTAGGTACTAATGGAGATACTTATGACCGTTATATGGTACGCATGGAAGAAATGTGGCAAAGTTTACGCATTATTGAACAAGCGGTGAAAAATATGCCAAGCGGCGATTTTCATGCAGACTTACCGGAATTTTATTTACCGGAAAAACAGGATGTATACAACAAAATGGAAGCATTGATTTATCACTTTAAAATTGTGATGGGCGAAACTGCAGTTCCGAAAGGCGAAGTATATCACAGTGTGGAAGGCGGAAACGGAGAATTAGGATTTTATTTAATCAGCGATGGCGGCAGACAGCCTTTTCGTTTACATTTCCGCAGACCGTGCTTTATCTATTATCAGGCATATCCGGATATGATACGCGGCGGTATGTTGAGTGACGCGATTTTGACCATGAGTAGTATGAATGTAATTGCAGGAGAGTTAGACGCGTAGCGTCTATCCCGAGCATAGCAAGGGATCTTGTTGTACTTAAAAGAATTTGAATTAATGACAGAAACGACAGAAATAAAATTTAGTGATTCCGCACAACAACAAGTGCAGGAAATTCTAAATCAATATCCGAAAGAAAAAAGCAAATCTGCTTTGTTGCCCTTATTGCATTTGGCACAGGCAGAATTTGACGGATGGCTAAGCGTACCAACTATGGATTATGTGGCTTCGATATTAAATATCCAACCGATAGAAGTGTATGAAGTGGCATCGTTCTATTCTATGTTTAATTTAAAACCAACAGGAAAATATTTAATCGAAGTTTGTCAGACGAGTTCCTGCTGGATGAATGGTTCTGAAGATATTGTTCGGTATCTGGAAAGAACGATACAGGCAGAAACAGGACAAATTTCACCGGATGGTATGTTTCAGATTAAAACGGTAGAATGTTTGGGTTCCTGCGGTACGGCACCTATGTTTCAGATTGGAGATAAATACTATGAGAATCTTACCTTTGAAAAGATAGATACAATTTTAGACGACTTAAGAAAAGAAAATAAACGAAGCAGATACGTATAAGATGTCAACCAAATTATTACTTACATACGACCATATACCGGGCATAAACACATTAGAGGTTTATCGCAAACACAATGGCTATAAATCATTGGAGAAAGCGTTGAAATCCATGAAGCCGGATGATATCGTGGAGGAAGTAAAAAAATCAGGCTTGCGTGGTCGTGGCGGTGCTGGTTTCCCTACCGGCATGAAGTGGAGCTTCCTCGCAAAACCGGAAGGCGTTCCGCGTCACCTGGTATGCAATGCAGACGAGTCGGAACCGGGTACATTCAAAGACAGGTATTTAATGGAACGCATTCCGCATTTATTAATTGAAGGAATGATTGTTTCGAGTTACGCATTAGGAGCAAACACTTCTTATATCTATGTGCGTGGTGAGTATTTTTATATTATCAAAATCTTGCAAAATGCTATTAAAGAAGCATATGCTGCAGGTTTGTTGGGTAAAAATATATTAGGATCCGGCTATGACCTGGATTTATATGTTCAGCCCGGTGGTGGTGCTTATATCTGCGGAGAAGAAACAGCATTGCTGGAATCTTTAGAAGGAAAACGTGGTAACCCAAGACTGAAACCGCCATTCCCGGCAGTAGCCGGTTTGTGGGGACGCCCGACAGTAGTAAACAACGTAGAAACGATAGCGGCAGTAGTTCCCATCGTAAATGACGGCGGAGAAGCATATGCTAAAATTGGTATTGGTAAATCAACCGGTACTAAATTAATTTCTGCCTCAGGTCATATCAATAAACCGGGTGTGTATGAAATTGAATTAGGTATTCCTGTGGAGGAATTTATATACAGTGATGAATATTGCGGTGGTATCCGTAACGGAAAAAAATTAAAAGCTGTTGTGGCCGGTGGTTCTTCCGTTCCAATCTTACCAACCGAATTAATTTTAAAAACAGCAAAAGGAGAACCTCGTCTAATGAGCTACGAATCCTTAAGTGACGGTGGTTTTGCTACAGGCACCATGCTGGGTTCCGGCGGATTTATTGCGATGGATGAAGATACATCCATTGTGAAAAATCTGTTTACATTCGCTCGTTTCTATCATCACGAAAGCTGCGGACAATGTTCGCCTTGCCGCGAAGGAACCGGCTGGATGGAAAAAATACTGAAGAAATTTATTGATGGAAAAGCAACCATGAGTGATATCGATTTATTGTGGGATGTTCAGTCGAAGATTGAAGGAAAAACGATTTGTCCTTTAGGTGAAGCAGCAGCCTGGCCGGTGGCCGCGGCTATCCGTCATTTCAGA
>DAORIK010000024.1:0-27532 GCA_035438465.1 Chitinophagales bacterium
TACTGTATTCGGCATGTTTCTTTAGTTATAAGTTATTTGTTATAAGATATAAGTTGAAAAGAAAAAATAAACTGACTAATAACTTATAGCTTTTATATCTATTAACCTTTATCAATACTTCGTTCCTTTTACAAACTTTGGCACTTTGATATAATCTTCATCTTTTAAAGGCGCGTTCATCAGTGCTTCCGCTTTGGTAATCGGATAACTTACTTCATCTTCTCTGCAAACATTCACCTCTTCATTTATATATATCAAAGGTTCAACACCATCTGTATTGAGTTCGTTTAATTTTTCCATGAAATTTAAAATCTTCGTCAAATCTATTTTGATAGCTTCTTTCCCGACATCATCAAATTCTAACTTAGAAAGATTTGCCAGTTTATTGACTAATGTATCATCTACTATCATTGAATATTAGTTGTTATTTCTTAGAAATCATTACGAATATAAAAACAAAAATGGTACAGACTGTAATTTATTTTGGTCTGTACCATTTTTATATGAAGAATTATTTTAATTCAATTTGATTACTTGTTTTGTAACAGGCTTATCGCCATTATTGATAATGAAATAATAAACACCTTTTGCCCATTTCTCCGTTTCAACATTCCATTCATTCAATCCTTCTTTTAATGTTCTTTGCTCTTTTTTCATCATTTCACCAATATCATTATACACCATTAGTGTTATATCTCTTGCTTCTTTGGTGTACATTGTAATAGTGGTATTATCTACTGTAGGGTTAGGATAAATACTAATGAGTTCAAATTCAGCTTTTTCCAATCTGGAATTTACAATATTAGTCAAATGAGATTTACTATCGATATCTACTTCACGAACTACATAATAGTAAATAATACCGGCTGACACATTATGATCATTATATGCATATGTTTTTGTAGTGTTCGAATTTCCTGCCGCATTTACCTCACCAATTTTGACAAAGTTAATAGCATCGGTACTTCTTAATACCTCAAACACCCGAGTATTCGTTTCGGATGCTGTTGCCCAACTTACCTTAATGTATTCGTTATCTATTGGAGAGGCAACGATATAAATCAATTCAATTGGCAACACAGTCGGGCAGTCTGCCAGTTTAACACTGCTCACTTCACAAGAAACAACTCCTGTAAGCACATTTTTTACATGTGCAAACGTATATATATCCTGAAAATTAGCACTGGTTGCAGTTGTCCATGTAGCCCCGCCATTATAGGAATATTCCGCAATATAGGTAGCATTACAGCCGGGACAAGATGCATTTACAGAAACCGTTGGTGGGTTTGTTGCACAATTTATCGTTGGATTAATTGAAACCGGTGGGAAAACATCTATTGGTCCGCAGATTGTTTTCACACAACCATACTGGTCGGTATACGAGTATTGCAAAGAATAAGAAGAACCCGGATTAATTCCTGCTGCTGTAGTATTAACAGTACCTGAACCATTCGAATTAACAGTAATTGCTCCCGCAACCGTAGTACCTGTACAGGTTCTGTTATTTTCTAATGTAACAGCAACTCCTGTAGCAAATGTTCCTGTTGGTGTTCCCAGGTTTACATCCAACTGACTAAACACAGAGGCAGCAGGGCCAACACAATAAATTGGAGAACAATAGGAATAATTCTTACTGAATAAAGTATCTACTGTACCATCTGCATGTACTTCTACAATCTTTATAAAGTTTACAGTTGATGAACCACCATTATTTGTTGAGCCACCACCTGAGCCAAATCCATCGTCATATCCGTCATAAAGTACAAACCTGAATGGGCCATCATTCGGATTTATTGTTGCCGGAGTGATGGTTGTATTTGCACCAACAGTTACTCCGTAGCCTCCACCAGAAGCAACAATCTGATTATTTCCATCATAAATAAACCAGGATACATCTTGTGGATACGAATCAAAATCAAGCAATACATTATATTGTGAGAAAAGAGGAATTGGATTGGATGTTGAGAAAGCAACTGTTCCACCGTCACATACACTTGTATCAATTACTACCTGTCCTAAATTTGGCTGATTATATGTACCTCCAATTTCGCTCTCGCAACCTGCTCCATCGACAAAACGGACATTCCACGCCTGCCCATCAGCAACTGAAAATGGATTAGAAACTTCTGATTCCTGAACAGGCGGAGAAGGAAATGAAATAGTTGAAGCTGCTCCCGAACCAATCACAGTATAGGCTGCTGTTGAAGCTGTCGGCACCAGACCAGTTAATGATAATGTCCAACCTGTCAATGTACCACCATCACCAGTAACTACATCTCGAATTTGTAATCGCCACAACCCATTTAACAGGGTACCGTTTATATTATTATAATTACCTGACCAATCATAGGTACCTGTATTGATATTTCCGCCTGTAACACCTGCAGCACTGAGCAATACAGCCCCGGAAATGGCAAAGCAATATTGACCGTTTAAGTCGTTAGACCCGCCTGCTGCGGAGAAAAGTTGCAAAATTTGTCCATTTGGTGCGATTAACTGAACATCTAAATCATCTGCATAGGTATGTTCCGGATTGAAAGTCAGACAAACTGTAATATTGGTATTAGCCGTTAAAGTAGCACCGGCAGTAAAGCCTGTAACATTTATATCTCTGTTCGTCCAAGCCATAGTACTGGCTGTAGGAATTACCAAAGGAGTATTATTCGAAAAATTTAACGTTCCGTTAGCAGGTATTCCCGGGAGACCCGGTAAGCCACCCGTAGGCGATGTTACTGTTAAAGATACCCCATTACTGCCATCACCGGGTGCTGCACAGGTAGCTGCAACCAAAGGTGTCGTTACTTTTTCTAATAACGTTATTTTAGTTGGCGGACCATAATCATAACAGGTAGGATCACCTGTAAAACCAACAGCCGGATCATAATCAATCATTGTAACAGGTGTTAACCAAAACTCCTGAGGTCCATATTTAAACGGATCATTATTGATAATAGTTAAATCACCATGACGAGGACCGACAACAGGCGGCCCAATTGCTGATTGCGTATATAGTAAATCTATGGTCCATCCAAAAAACCAGAATCCTTCCCCATCGATATCATCATCATCTATCTTCAGACTCCAGGTACCATTTAAAGCTGTTCCAACCAGCGGTGAGAAATTTGCTTCCGGTTTAAAATCACCTTTTAATTCATTGTTTAAAGCACCGGCCTGTGGTGAGCCACCTGTAGCAAGACAGGTTGAACCGATAGTAGTTGGTGCTGCAGCTGTAAAGCATACACTCATACCACCGGAGGATTCATTACAAACATCGGAGAATAAATCAATTTGGGCACCTGAGGGACTAATTAATGTTACATCATGAGAACCGATATCTTCAAAACCAAAATAAACACAAACTTTTATATTATTCACATTTTGCAAATTGGCTCCTGCCGGAAAACCTGAAACATTAATATCTTTATAAATTGGTGTATCAAAATAGCCTAAACTTGTACTGGCATAACCACCTGAAGGACTCCTCGAAATATTTTCTTCATAAACTTCTGTAGTATCGGTATATGCAGTTCCCGGTGTAATAATATCGATTTGTCCGGGAAAATAACCCAAACTAGCATTGGAAGGGTCGAAAGGATCCAAGGACGCGCCGGTTGGCTGAGTTGGTGAAAACAACCATCCAATAACAGGGTTATCTTCGGCGTTTGCACCAAAATTTATTGGGTTTGCCGTTACCCCTAATGTTGTTGATTCCCCATAACATAATATAGTATCTCCTTTTTCTACTGCACCTAAATCAGCAGAGCAACATACATTGCTGTTTATTTTAAATTCAAAGTCACATTCAAAACCAACAAATCCGTCTATAAGTATGTAATACTTCTGTCCACCTGTTAAGTTCAATGTTATTTGACCGTTTATTGCACCGGTACTCAATGCACTGGTTGGTAATTCTGTAAAGGTTCCATTACAATCATTTGTATTACTTGTATACAATGCAAACTGTATTCCCGCACCATTAGCAGAAGAAGGATTTGGAAATAATGAATTTTGAATATGCCCCAAACAATCGTATCCTTTTGCATTAGCATATGAGATGGTATAACTTCCAGTAACCGGAGGGATATAATAATACCATACAGAGTTTTCAGTAGAACCAGGTGTAAAGCTTGGATCTCCGCTACAGAGAGAAGTTGCGTTCTTATTTGTTGCAGGTATCTTACCGCACGCAATATTACTAATATCAATCGCACCGGTACAATTATCATTTACAGGTCTTGTTGGGCCACCACCTGCATCAACCACCTGAATGGAGAAATTACCTTGACGCCTTGATGTGGTGCCACTCTGATATCCATCTATCATTATGTAATTTGTTTCTCCGGGGAATAGTCCTCTGAGCTGCAAAGTTTCATTTCCGTTTACTCCCGCTCCATCTGCACAAAATCCTCCATGATCTATCAAATTACAAGCTGTATTAAAGTCAGTGCAGGCAGAACATACATCAGATTGTAACTGACCAATATTACAATCAAAGACTGAAGCTCTTCTGCTACTTACCCAATATATTTGTGCATCAAAATCGTTTACACTACCCACATTCGTTAACAAGATATCTGCATTACCCGAAGGAGGCGTTACAAATGAAAACCAAACACCATAACCGGATGAATTACTGGAACCGCAAGCTATTTGTTCATTTGCTGTCAATACTGCCGATATATTATCAGATGCTATCGCTGCGCCACCTACTGTTAAAGGTTTTGCTATGCACGGTGCATCTGAAGTTGGACCAGGACAATAAATTGGTGTTTGAATAGTTAAGGTATTACATGCTGCCGGAGAGCTGGTATTATATGGTGCGTTCCATGAAACCGTTACTGCCCCAAAATTACCGCCCACTGTTCCGGGACTTACCGATTGATTCAAGGTTCCTGATACATTTAATGCCGCAGGACAACTTGCATTTACAGTAACTACCTGTGAACAACCATCAGCTGTATAGGTAACATAGTTACTCAATTTTGGATAGATATTAAAAGTACATGGTGCTGTTGAACGAGCACAACTAGCTGTTGCTGGTTGTGGCAAAGGGTATGAAGGATATCCTGGAATTGTTGACACACCGTTATCAGCAAGAATATATCCAATAAATGTATACGTTGCCGGAGTACATCCAGGATCTGGCAAACCAACTGAAGGGTTATAAATTAAGTATGTATTTGGGTCATCCAGGTTTATAGTATTACATGGAGTCCCAAAAGTACTTGACTTACAATATGCCCATCTTGTACCCGGATTCGCTCCGTAATAGGTAACACTCATCGTTGCATTCAATGCACTTCCAGCGCATGAAGATGCTGTATTGCATGTTGAACCTGTAACAATTGGTCTTTTCACTTGAATAGTATAACTACATTGAGCACCTGCATTTCCATCTATTACAAAATAATAAGTTTGTCCTGCAACAGGTTTAAAGGTAATAGATGTAGTACCATGACTTATTGGCGACAATGAAGCACAACTTCCGCTGAAGATACCAAACTGAATACCTGTACTTCCATCTTCACCATCAGTGCATGAAACACCTGTTACTGTTAAAGTTACTTCGCTGTTTCCATTATTGGCAGGTGCTGTCCATTTATACCAAACGTCATTTTCCAGTGTTAGAGCATCTACATATTCAGGATCAGGGTCTGTACATTCTGCGGTTGCACCAATATTATTACTTGCTAATGCAACACATAAATTCAAATTTGTTGCATTCGCACATTGATCATTAGAGGGAATTGGATCCGGCGCACCCACTATATCAGGTCCCGGTGTTGGAATAGCATTACTCGTAATCGTATTAACAACCTGTACAGTAAATGTTGCATTCGGTCTGAATAAGGTACCGCTAATCCATATATAGTAAGTTTGTCCCGGAATTACAAATGAAAATAATCTTTCTGTGCCACCTGTTCCGGCATTATCATTACAACCAGCAACAACATTACTTTCCCCTAATTGCATACAGGTCAAATTACAATCATTTACCCCGCCATCTAATCCGGCCATTGGACCAATCAGACTTACTTTTACATCCGAACTAGCATTTGGCGCGACGTTTACCTGCACTCTTCCAGAAGCAGGTGCTGTGAATTTATAATAAACATCATTATATCCTGTACAACCTGCATCAAAATCAGAAGAGGCACCTGCATTGGTACCGGATGTTGGAGCTGCATCTATTGTGAGATTTGTTGCATTGCAGATAACATCATTTTGTACTTCGGTCCAATATGGCAAACAAATACGGCTTAACCAGCAATCTGCACCGGTCACTGTAATTGTTTTACAAACTTTATAACTAGTGCTATTATTTAAGCCATTATAAATACCTGGTGAAGATGGAACAAGTGGTGCAGATGCACAATTATCCCAAACCTGATAAGTTATATTAGCAGAATTAAGACAGGTGGTTGTATTTGCGCCGTTTGTTGTAATAATTTCATACCCTCTGTTAGTTGGAAATTCTACAGTTGTATAAGGAGATGGTACCGTAAATGTACCACATACCGTTGCAGTTTTTACAGAAGCATACCCAAAATTGGAATGGCATGCACCTGCCGCTGCTGTTTCATCAAATGAATAATCATCTGGACTTGCAAAATAATAAGTTTTACAATCAGCATCATTACAGGTTGTACAAGAATTTACACCGGAACATGAAAATGTAGCAGTTGTTCCCGTTCCGGAACCTGGTGCTCCGCCAAAGAAATCCAGATAAAAACCTTCTTGAGTACCATCATAATTGTCAACCAGTAAGTACAAGACATCACCTGCTGCAACTGTCATGTTATTTGAAAATAAATTACCGGATGCTGTGTTTGAGTTTCCATTGGTTGTGCCTCTGATGCCTGTTGGAGATTTCGGTGCTGCAAAATTACATCTGTCCGGTGCACGGTAGCTACCACCTGTAGGACAAGTACCGCCCGACCCTTGATTCCATAAAGAAAAATCGTAGTCAGCTGTACCACTGTAAGGTCTTATTGTAAATTCTAAAGTTCCGCCACCACCTGGTGCTATAACTATTTTGAACCATCGTGTATTTTTTTCTCCAGCTAACATGCAACCACATCCGCCCGACGGACACTCCTGTATTCCTACTCCATCATCTAATTGTTCAGCCAATTGATTATTACAAACCTGAATGGCGTTTGAACAATTATTATTTAACTGAGCAAGCAGATTCTCAGATAGAAAAATCAGAAAATACAGAAACAGAAATTGTAAAAATTTCTTCATAGAATGGTTATTAATTTTGTAACATTTTTTTTATTTCTTCTAACTGCTTTTGCTTTTTAGCTAAATCATAATTTGGATTATCTATATTCTGATTTATCTCCTGTTGCAAATCATCTGCTTCTTGCTGTAAATAAATTCTTTTGCCAGAAGATATCTCAACTTTTGCGTTGGTAGAAAGCACCGGATGAATATCTTCTTTAATAACTCTTTCCTTGTAGTTTAAAGACGGAGTTACTTTTACAAGTTGCTTTTCCGATGAACTTATTTTTTCACTTTCCGGCAAAATTTCTTTGGTATAAATTACATTATTATCCGAAGAGAAAGTAGCAGCTGTTTTTAACGTATTATTTTCATTATCTTTTTTCAAAGGAACTGAATCTGACACTCTTGATTGTGTTTGACCTTCTGCAATTTCGTTCTTAATTATTGGCAAATCACTTTTTTCAGAAGTGTTTATTTGAGCAGGCAATTTTTTTTCTTGTACTTTTTCTGATAAAATTAATTTCTTTTCTGAAAATGTATTAATTGTTCTGCCGTTTTGAGCCCTGGCTGAAAGACAAAAAAATGAGAGTAATAAGTATGTGGTGATTTGTAAATATTTTATCATAATTTGAACTTAATAGATTAAATTATAAATTAATACTATCATTAATATATTGACATAAATCAAAATATTGATTGTTTAACAAATTTCAACAATTATCTCCAAAAAAATAAATTTTTAACAGATAAAGATTACACAAAGTGAAGTAATTTAACAGTAAGGTGGAAAATTACATCAATATTGTAACTTTGTGACATGAAAGAACGTGTTTTAAGTGGTGTTCGCAGCACCGGAAACCTGCATTTGGGTAATTATTTTGGTGCTATAAAGAATTTCATTCAAATGCAAAATGATTATGAAGCTTATTTTTTTATTGCCAATTTACATGCACTTACCACCCACCCGGATCCTGAGTTACTGAAAAAATCTGTCAGAGCTACTTTAGTAGAATATATTGCCTGCGGATTAGATCCGGAAAAAAGCACCATTTATGTACAAAGTGATGTACCGGAAATTTCAGAATTGTATGCATTGCTGAATATGCTGGCATATAAAGGTGAATTGGAAAAATGCACTTCTTTCAAAGAAAAAATAAAAAAACACCACGAAAATATTAATGCCGGATTACTCACTTATCCTGTTTTAATGGCATCTGATATTTTAATTCATCGTGCACACAAAGTACCGGTTGGAAAAGACCAGGAACAGCATTTAGAAATGACACGAAATTTTGCAGTACGTTTTAATCATCAGTTTGGTGTTGATTTTTTTCCGGAACCACAGGCATTTGATATGAGTGGAAATCTGGTAAAAGTTCCGGGCCTGGATGGAAGTGGAAAAATGGGAAAAAGTGAAAGTGAAGGTAATGCCATTTTTTTAAGAGAGAATGAAACTGAAATATGGAGTAAAGTAAAAAAAGCAAAAACAGACACAGGACCGACGGAACCAAATCAGGAAAAATCTGTTGAGATTCAAAATCTGTTTATGCTGTTAAATCTTGTTTCTTCCAAACAAACAATTGAGTTTTTTGAAGATGAGTATAATAAGTGTAACATACGATATGGAGATTTGAAAAAACAATTAGCAGATGACATTGCTCTTTTTACCAAACCTTTCAGAGAAAAAATCTCAGAATTAGAAAACAATCCTGCTTATATCAACAAGATAGCAAAAGAAGGCGCTGAAAAAGCGAGAGAAAGTGCACGCAAAACACTGGACGGTGTGCAGGAAATTATGGGACTAAAACCAATCTGGAAATAGTATAAAACGCATATTCTGACGTCTTTTATAAAATGATAAGTTTAAAACTTATCCACTTTTTAAAAAAAATAATCCTTGCTTTTGTATTCATTCAAAAAAAATGTATAGTTTAGTTCTCCTTAAAAAAAGTAAAAAACCATACACGTGGCAAAACAAAAAAAACAACTAAAACATATTGCAGTAGCCGGCAATATCGGTTCCGGGAAAACTACGTTAACAGAAAAATTAGCACAACACTATAACTGGGAAGCGAGATTTGAAGATGTAGAAAATAATCCTTACCTAAACGATTTTTATCAGGATATGCCGCGCTGGTCATTCAACCTGCAGATTTATTTCTTAAATAGTCGTTTACGTCAGGTAGTGGAAATTCAGGAAGGAAATCAAATTGTTATTCAAGACAGAACAATTTATGAAGATGCGCATATTTTCGCACCCAACTTACATGAGATGGGTTTAATGAGTACACGTGATTTTGAAAATTATATCAGCTTCTTCAGAACTATCAGCAAAAAAGTAAATTCTCCGGACTTGTTGATTTATTTGAAAGCTTCGCTTGGAACTTTAGTCGGTCAAATTGAACGACGTGGTCGTGCTTATGAAGATAATATTCGTTTAGATTATCTGAAACAACTAAATCAATATTACAATAACTGGATTGACAATTATAAAGAAGGACCTTTGTTAATTATTAATGTGGATGATTTAAATTATGCTGATAAACAAGCTGATTTTGGTAAAGTAGTAGAGAAAATTGATGCTGAATTATTTGGATTATTTTAATTCTGGAATAAAGATAAAAGAGTAAAGAATAAAGATTTTAATAAAAAAGGTTGACGAATTCGTCAACCTTTTTTATTTACAGAATGCTGAATTTAAAAAATTATTTTCCTGTCACATATGCATTTTCAAAACCTGCAATAGTTTTTATATGTGGCAACACATTTTCCGCAGCAGCGCGATTTGCAAATCCAACGATCCAGACCACATTCGCTCCACTATCATTTTTATAGGTTACTATCTTTCCAAATTTAGACAATGGTTCAATCAACTCCCATTTTGGTGCTGAAAATGCACCCAACTGAATCGCTGTTTTATATTTTGCAAGCATTGCATCACGCGACTGTGCACCTAAATATTGTACATTCGCACTTTGTTGTACATTCTGTGGTGCTGGTGCAACGGTATTTACCTGAGGTTTATTTTGTTCCATTTTTTTAGAAACATCCTCTTTAACTTTTTCCTTAACTACAACTTCATCAGTTGATATACGTGTCTGGTTTTGCACCGCACCGCTTCCTTCACCTATTTTTGCAGGCATTGCCGTTGAGTTATCACCTATAGCACCATAATCACTATCTGTTGCATTACCGGTTGGAGTGGCTGTTGAATTATCGCCAATGGCTGCAACAACTTCCTTGTTCTCATTTTTTGTTTCTGCAATCTTATTTTGTGTGGTATTTTGAGTATCACCGGTTGTTTTAGTATCCTTCGCAAAACTTTCTTCCAAATCAACTACTTTTAAAGTATTTAAATCCAGTTTTTTTATAATACCATCCGATGAATACGTTAATGTATGATCATTCAGTAAACCGGGATTGGATTCATTGTTGGGTGTGTTTATGCTCTTTCCTAAATTTTTAGGTTTACTCCATTTTCCATTTGAATATTCAGAAGTATATATATCCAAACCACCAACAGAGCCAGGAAAAGCCGCTATAAAAAACATTTTTTTACTTGCACCATTATCCAATAAGGCAGGCTGCCCTACTTTGAAAGTTCCCAATAAATCTTTATTTAGTGTGTATGCCACCCAGTGTTTATCTTTCCAAGTTGCATGTAAAATTTCAAACATTAGTGTTTCTTCTATAGACTTTAGTTGTTCGGGAACTTTATAAGCAGGTACCTGATCATTATATAATTCAAAAGTTATTTCCTGCAAATAGGAATAATCGTTATGCAGGATAGAAGATGCCGTTAATTTTCCCGCAAGAAAAAAAAACAACATAGCTGTGATAATTATTTTCTTCATTTGTAAAATACAATTGACTTTAGTTTAACAAAAGTGATATTTTATACCTCTTTAAATACGCTAAGTTTTCCACATTATTGTGTTAAACCGTAAGCATCAACTATAATGCCAAATAATATTAATCATAACTATTATTGTATTTTAAGGATTCTTTGCATTAAAGCAAAAGATTTTTTATTTTGACAGTTAAAATAAAACATACTATAAAAAAGTATAGACATAGTTGGTTTTTGATGCTGCTGTTTCTCGTTAACTCACATTATGTATTTGCAATTGGCGATTTGAAAGTATCAGGTGCACGCCAGGTAGGTATGGGAATGAATTCTATCGGTATGGCAAATATTTATGGCGCCTATAACAATCAGGCAGCCGGTGCTTATCTCGAGAGACCTTCTTTTGGAATTTATTATGCGCCTGTCTTTCTTGGTCAAAATGTAAGTAATATCTCAGGTATTTTTGCAATGCCAGTAAAGAAAGGCGGAACAATAGGTGTTTCTGTAAACTATTTTGGTTACAGCTTATTTAATGAAAAAAAAGTAGGTTTGTCTTACGCCATTAAACTTGCAAAATGGATGTCTTTAGGTATGCAGTTGGACTACCTGAACACCAAAATAAGCGGTTATGGTTCTAAAAATTATGTAACGTTTGAGTTAGGTGCATTTGCGAAACCAATCGATGAATTATCTATCGCTTTTCATGTGTACAATCCCTTAAAGATTTATGTCGATAGAGCCACCGGCGAAAAAGTACCGACGTTGTTTCGATTCGGGGTTACGTATGAAGCGATAAAAAGATTCTTTATCGCTGTACAAATCGATAAAGATTTAAAGAATAAATTAATTTTTCGGGCAGGCGCGGAATATACGCTTAAAGACTTTATTAATTTCAGAGCAGGTGTAGCAACAAACCCTGTTACCGGCACCCTTGGCATTGGTGTAATGCTAAAACAAGGTGTTAGTTTTGATGCCGCATTTTCCTATCAGGGAAATTTAGGATTTCAACCACATTTCGGAATTACTTACACACTCAAAAAGAAAAAAATAACACCTAGTGCATCTTCTTCTCCAACTCCTGCAGATCCAATCACACCTGCAGTAATTCCGCCATTAGACAAATCCATTAAACCGCAATAAACCGTTGCATTAACAAATTATTTAGCATTACAAGAATCCATTGAATATCCGTATTTTTGCGCCATGGAAAATATCAGGAATTTCTCTATCATTGCGCATATTGACCACGGAAAAAGTACGTTGGCAGATCGTTTATTACAATTAACGAATACCGTTTCTGAAAGAGATTTACAGGCACAAACACTGGACGATATGGATCTGGAACGCGAGCGTGGCATTACGATTAAAAGCCATGCCATCCAGATGGATTATATGTATGAAGGGAAGAAGTACATTTTCAATTTAATTGATACTCCGGGACATGTTGATTTTTCATATGAAGTTTCCCGTTCATTAGCTGCTTGTGAAGGGGCACTTTTACTGGTGGATGCTACGCAGGGAATTCAGGCTCAAACCATTTCTAATTTATACCTAGCCATTGAAAATGGGTTGGAGATTATTCCTATCGTGAATAAGATTGATATGGATGGCGCGATGGTGGAAGAAGTGAAAGACCAGATTGTGGATTTGATTGGCTGCAAGCATGAAGATATTCTGGAAGCCAGCGGAAAAACGGGACTTGGTGTGGATTTAATTTTACCCGAAGTCATCAAAAGAATTCCTGCACCCAAAGGAAGTGAAACGGAACCACTACAGGCATTGATTTTTGATTCAGTATTTAATCAGTTCAGAGGTGTAATAGCTTATTTCCGTGTGATAAATGGTGTAATAAAAAAAGGCGACAAGGTAAAATTTGTAAATACGGGTAAAGAATATTTTGCCGACGAAGTAGGTATCATGCGTATGACACCGGAGCCTAAAAGTGAAGTAAAAGCGGGCGATATCGGCTACATAATTACCGGAATAAAAGTTTCAAAGGAAATAAAAGTGGGTGATACAATTACACACGTAAGCAAACCTTGTGCAGATAGTATCAAAGGTTTTGAAGATGTAAAACCAATGGTGTTTGCCGGTATTTATCCGATAGATAATGATGACTTTGAAGAGCTGCGTGACTCATTGGAAAAACTGCAGCTGAATGATGCTTCTTTAGTTTGGGAACCTGAAACCTCTCTAGCATTAGGCTTCGGTTTCCGCTGCGGGTTCTTAGGTTTATTGCATTTGGAAATTATACAAGAACGTTTAGAACGTGAGTATGATATGACCATTATCACTACGGTTCCAAACGTAACTTATTTTTGTTATACCAAGCAAGGTGAAAAACTAACGGTTAACAATCCCTCTGATTTACCGGATCCAACTTTTATAGATTATGTGGAAGAACCATATATTAAAGCACAACTGATTACCAAGCCAGAATATGTAGGTGCGCTGATGAAATTGTGTATGGACAAACGCGGTATTTTAAAAAACCAGGTTTATTTATCGCCTACTAAAATTGAATTACAGTTCGAAATGCCATTGGCAGAAATTGTTTTTGATTTTTATGACAATTTAAAATCGATTTCAAAAGGCTATGCAAGTTTTGATTATCACATGCATGATTTCAGAGAAAGTGATTTAGTGAAATTAGATATCAAATTAAACGGTGATAATGTGGATGCTTTTTCTGCGTTAATACACAGAAGTAAAGCCTATAGCTTTGGGAGCCGACTGTGCGAAAAATTAAAAGAACTGATACCGCGCCAGCAATTCGTGATTGCGATACAGGCGGCCATTGGTGCCAAAATCATTGCCCGCGAAACGATCTCCGCGATGCGTAAAGATGTTACCGCCAAATGTTACGGCGGTGATATTTCGCGTAAACGTAAACTCTTGGAAAAACAAAAGAAAGGGAAGAAACGTATGCGCCAGGTGGGTAACGTAGAAGTTCCGCAGGAAGCCTTTATGGCAGTACTGAAGCTGAATGATTAGGATATTAGGGCAATTATGAAAGCAAGCGTTTTTATTTTATCAATTCTTCTGTCGTTAATGAGCACTACTACCCGTGCGGCATCCATTGATGAAAACAACATTAAGAAGATAAAATCTTTACTGCTGCATGTTAAAGAAAATGACCTCGATGATTTTTCCAAAGAATTTACAAATCTAGACTCTCTGCTTTACTACAGTTTTAAATCGGGATTATTTGACAGTACACAATACTGCAAAATCCGGCAAAATAACACTCTTTTAAGCTCAACTAGGTTTAAATATAAAAAGGAGATTGCAAGTACATTTGTACAATTAAGATACTTTAAATTATTTGAAAATAACTGGAATCACCTTTATTTTGACAAGGTTTACAAAGTAGACGAACAAAAAAAGAGTAACATTAAAACAAGTGTATATTTTCTGCCTTTGCGAGATTCTTTACATAAAAAATTTTACACTTTGAAAATTGAAATTGATAATTTCAATTTTCAAAATAAATTTGGCGATATAAGAGTATCAGATATCTATTCGGATATGTACTTAACAAAAGCAAGTGAAATAAAAAAAGAAGATAACAGTATGCTTCCTGTCAGTGAATTAGACAATATAAAAATTACTGAGGATAGCAGGGAAGAAGATAAGACAATTGATACGATTAAAACGTCCTATTCCAATGATGCTTATTTATTACAAGATGTAATGCTGAAAAAATTTGGTTTGAACTGGTTTGTAAAAGTTAATTTATTTGACATCAATAACAATAAAACTTTTGAATTTACAAGCCATGATGATATAAAATTTGGAATTAATGTGGTAAATGAAGACAAACGTTATAGCTCCATAACATTTTTACATGCTGAGATGAATCATTACTATTATCTTGTTTATACTATTAATGACAATAAATTTTGTGGAATCTTGTTTAATAAGGATTTTGATTTAACAAAACCCGTTGAAATTCTTTTAAAGAAATCGTAGCATTTAACTTCTACTGCATTTACAACAACTCCCCGATAATCTTTTCTATACCCATTCCTTCTGCTTCGGCTTTGAAGTTACGGATGATACGGTGACGAAGAATTGGTAAAGCAACAGCCTGTACATCTTCCATATCCGGGGAATATTTGCCATTAATGGCGGCATGTCCTTTGGAAGCCAGTACCAGTGCCTGTGAAGCACGCGGCCCTGCTCCCCAGGAAACAAACTCATTTACAATTTTAGCGGCTTTCGCGGTATTAGGTCGTGTGGAAGAAGCCAGCTTCACAGCATATTCTACTACATTATCTGCAATTGGCATGCGGCGAATTAAATGCTGGTAAGCAATGATTTCTTTCGCACCAATTATTTTATGTACGCTCGCGGGACTATCGGTCGTTGTTGTTTTTACCACCTGCAATTCTTCATCGTAGCTCGGGTAATCTAATACGATGTTAAACATAAAACGATCTAATTGTGCTTCCGGCAAGGGATAGGTTCCTTCCTGCTCAATCGGGTTTTGTGTAGCGAGTACAAAAAAAGGTAACTCCAGTGAATGCTGTTGTCCGGCTGCCGTTACCTGACGCTCCTGCATCGCTTCCAATAATGCAGATTGTGTTTTGGGTGGTGTTCTGTTAATCTCATCCGCCAATACAATATTGGCGAAAATAGGACCTCTGTTGAAATGAAACTGTCTATTTTCATTCAGCACTTCTGCACCAATAATGTCCGAAGGCATTAAATCCGGTGTGAATTGAATACGCTTGAAATTTAGTTCGAGTGCATCCGAAACTGTTTTTACGAGTAATGTTTTTGCCAGTCCGGGCACACCGACTAATAAACTATGGCTGTCGCAAAATATAGACAACAACACGTATTTCACCACATCGTCCTGTCCGACAATTACTTTGCTGATTTCCTTTTTTAATTGCTGATAGGAAGTCGCCAGACTTTGAATTCCTTCTACATCATTTGTAAATTGACTCATAAGATTCTATTTTGCAACCACAGCTTTCAATTCTTCACACTGTGTATAATCATCCGTAATCATCAGATACGTTTTCTTCATATTTTTACTGAACCAACGCTCTAATATTTGTTCTTCTTTATCCGCTCTTGCAGCATTCTGCATTTTATCGTAATCAATTTTAATATCTGCAACATGCGGTTCTGTTTTTGAAATAAGTTTTACAATCCTAAATGCAGGCGTACCGTCATCTCCCTGATACATTATGGGTGATGTAATTCCACCAACAGGCAAAGTATCAACCATCAAATACAAATTAGGATCAATTTTATTTACTTCCAGTATAGTTCCGCCTGTTTCATTATTTAATAAGGAGCCACCTACATTTTTAGACTGAGCATCCTGTGAATATTCTTTTACCGCATCAAAAAAAGATATTTTGCCATTCAGAATATCCGAACGAACGGAATCTAATTTATTTTGTGCATATTCAGCATCTTTAGAGGTTGATTGTGGACGTGTAAGAATATGTCGAACCAATATCATATCTCCACGACGTTCTAACATTTGTATAATATGATATCCAAACGGGGTCTCTACTAAATCACTTACTTCATCCGGTTTTAATTTAAACGCAGCTCCCTCAAACTCTTTCACATAAGTACCACGCGGTGCCCAATCCAGCAAACCGCCCTGTTGTGCAGAACCTATGTCTTCCGAATATAAATTGGCTAACAATTCAAAGTTCTCTCCTTTTTTAATTCTGTCTAAAATGCCTTGTGCTTTGTCTCTTGCTGCTTTTTGTTGTTCAAAAGACACACGTGGCTTCATAACAATTTGTTGTAATTCAATTGTAGCATTAAAATAAGGCAAACTATCTTTAGACAATTTTTCAAAGAATCCTTTTACTTCCGATGGCGTTACTTTAATATCTCCTAATATTTTATTTCTCATTCGTGCGGCCAGCATCTGCTCTTTGATATCATCGCGATAGTCATCTTTAATCTGTTCTACAGTTTTATGATAATATTCTTCAAATGCTTCCTGTGAACCGGCAACGCTGATAAAGTAATTAATTTTTCTCGTTAATTCTTCTTCGACTTCTTCGCTGGTAAGCGGTAAACTATCACGAAGCGCCTGCGTCGTTAAAATTTTATTATAGACCAGTTGCTTCATCAGCTGACATCGGTTCATTTGCTCATCAGGCCCGCGTAAACTGAGCAGATCAAGTTGATTTTCGATATCTGAACGCAGTATTATTTTATCATTGACGATAGCATCCACTTTATCTAACAAAAGGCCTTTCTTAGAAGCTGTTGTATCAGCTGAAAAGCCGGCTTGGGCAATCAGAATAAATAGGAGAAATAAGATAAGTTTTTGCATTGTATTAGTTAAGTTGCAAATGTACAAAAATGCAGGTTAGTTTAAAATGAAATCTGCATCAAATTCCAATGATTGTTAGTAAGTTAAGGTTTTTTAAGACTTATTTAAATACAGAAGGCATTGCTGTGTATAATGCCTGACAAAATCGCAATCATTTATTATTTCTTTACCAGACTCTCAAACGTTGCGTTATTTATGGATACAGGATATTTTAATTTCAATTCATCCATCCATTTCTTTTCCAGATATTCCTGATAAGCGGCTACCACATATCCGCGGCATTCTTCAAAAGCACGCTTTTTTTCCGGCAATGGATCTGAAACCTGTATTATCTGATACTTGTTGTCCACCAACTTTGGAATAGACAAACTTGGAACTGAAACATTAAGTTTTGTTTTTGTTTCATCCAGTAATTGTGTGTTTATTTTATATCCTGTGATTTTTAATGCATTGATTTTATCGGTTAATGCTTCATCAGAAATCGCTATATTAGCCAACAAAATTTTGTAGATTGAATTAGCTTGTGTAGCTGTATTTGCAGTTATAACTCTCACTGTTGCACGCTTTTTCAGGTTAAAATCCTGAACATGTTCATTGTAATAGGTAAGTAAACCTGTTGAATCTTCTGATGCTTTATTCCAAATATTTTTCTCAGAGAGTGCAAAAATCATGATACCATTTCTATACTCATCCATCAGTGCTTTATATTCCTGATTGCTTTCTTTAATATTATTCTTATAATATTCTAAAATAAAAAATTGCTGTGCATTCTTTATTAATGCGTCATTCTTATCTGCACCTGCCTTTGGGTAAATCATGTAATAAGTTTCCTGAATTTTTTTACCAAAATCATTTTCATTAAATGTTTTATTACCGATTTGCAATAAGTCTTTAGGGGCAATGGTATCTCTGTATGTAAATGGAGTATTGGATGCTAACTCAGAAATGCGTTGCTTGAAAGAGGAGGTATTTTCGCTGAATTGTTTAATTGAAAATTTAGGGTATAGCTTCTGAACAAATTTATCCAATTCATACTGGTATTGCGGTAAGTTCTGTAATTTTGACTTAAGCACCGGAGCAGCCTCTTCAAATGACAATGATTTGGATGTCTCTAATCGTTTTATAATATACCATGCAGTAGAAGTTTTGATAGGTATGGAATACTGTCCATCTTTTAATCCATACGCTGTTTCTTCAAATACTTTTGCATAGGTATTGATACCAAACCAATCCAGCTCGCCTTTATTTGTTTTTGATTGTTCATCCTCACTGTATTGTTGCACCACTTTTTCAAATGGCACATTTGCTTTGAGTTGGGCATACGCAGCCTGAATAGAATCCTCCGTTGTTTTTATACCTTTTGCTGTAGTGTCTCCCAAAGGAAAGAAGCGTTTAATAATGGCGACTTTTAATTTAGGACGTGCCGGACGTGTTTCATTTAGCTTTATAATATGATAGCCCAAACTTGTTTTAATCAATCCGGACACCTCTCCTACTTTCATTTTATAAACGGCTTCTTCAATCTCAGGGAACGATATCTGATAACTATTCATCCAGCCTAATTTACCACCCTTGTTGGCCGTTTTTAAATCTTCTGAGATTTTTGCTACTTCTTCATAGGCTGTGCCGGATTTGATTTTCTTTAAAGCTTCCGATGCTTTTGTTTCTGCAGCCGTCATATCACCATTTGCGGAAACTGGGAAGAAAATATGACTAACATTTACATCTGTTTTAGAACGTTCGTATTCCTGTTTGATTAATTTCTCGAGAATATCTTTATCTACATAAGAGTCTGCCAATTGTTTTTCATACACATTTAGTTCCTCTTTAAATCGCTCATTTTTGTCCAACCCTTCAGCAATTGCTTCTTTTACTTTCAGCCTGAAATTGATGTACAAATTCAAATAATCCTCTAATGATTTTCTGCTATAGTCCGCTTTATTGTTGAAATTATTCTTTTTGTAGATATACTCAAATTCTGATTTCTGAACTTTAGTATCTCCGATAGTAAATAAAAAGTCATCTTGAGCGTTTGCAACAAATAAAGTAGAAAAAATCAGAATTGCGAGTAAGAGTAGATTTTTTTGCATGCTTCTTTGGTTTACTAACAAAAATATTCAATTTTTACTTCATTTTACTATTTCCTGTTATATGCTTGCTTTATTTAGTTAATTTTAACAAGTTTTTAGAAATACCACAGATGCGCAGAAAGAAAAAGACAACCTATCCAATTTTAGAAAATGTGTCTGTAACTGCCATAGCAGCAGAAGGAAAGGGTTTAGCCAAGATAGATAATTTTGTAGTTTTTATAGACAAGGCAATTCCGGGTGATATTGTTGATGCAAAAATTATTAAAAAGAAGAAAGATTATGCTTTAGCTGAAATTGATACGCTTATAAAACCGTCAGAAAAAAGGATTGACTCTTTTTGTAAGCATTTTGGTACTTGTGGCGGCTGCAAATGGCAGCATGTAGATTATAAATCTCAACTGGAATTTAAACAACAATTGGTGGAAGATGCTTTTCGCAGAATCGGCAAGACAGAAATTCCGGCTATGCAATCGATTTTAGGGTGTGAGCAAACTGAGTTTTACAGAAATAAGTTAGAGTTTACGTTCTCAAACCGAGTTTGGCTAACACGGGAACAAATAGAAAGTGGCGAAGTTTTTGACAGAAATGCTTTAGGATTTCACACGGCTGGGAACTTTGCAAGTGTCCTGCATATCAACGAATGCTTTTTGCAAGATGAAAGAGTAAATAGTATAAGAAATGCTGTTTATAATTTTGCTGTTGAAAATAATTATACATTTTACAATTTAAAATTTCACGAAGGTTTGTTGCGGAATTTAATTTTCCGAAACACAACACTTGATGAATGGATGGTGACTCTCTGTATTGCTGAAAATGATATGCTAAAAGTTAACTTATTGATGAATTTTATAAAAGACAACTTTCCTTTCATTACTTCGTTAAACTATATCATCAACACCAAAAAGAATGATACGATTTATGACCAGGAAGTGGTAACATTTTATGGAAAGAACCACATCATAGAACTACTTGGAAATGTTCGATATAAAATCAGTCCTAAATCCTTTTTTCAAACCAATAGCAGACAGGCAAAGCGCTTATATGATATTGTAAAAGATTTTGGAAATTTTACAAAAGATGATTTAGTATATGATTTGTATTGCGGTACCGGCAGTATTGCGTTATACATCGCAAACAATTGTAAAAAAGTAGTTGGCATCGAACAGATTCCGGATGCAATTGTGGATGCAGATTTTAACGCAGCATTAAATACAATTGATAATTGCGTCTTTCATACCGGTACTTGTGAAGATATTTTGAAAGAAGATTTTATTAAAGAATACTCTAAACCTGATATTGTTGTAGTTGATCCACCACGCGCAGGATTACATGAAAAAGTAATAGAAGTTTTATTGCAGGCTGCGCCAAAAAAAATTGTATATGTAAGCTGCAATCCTGCAACACAGGCACGTGACGTTTTATTATTTTCTGAAAAATATGCGGTTACCAAATGCCAACCTGTAGATATGTTTCCGCATACCTTTCATATTGAAAATGTGGTTTTGCTGGAATTAAGGCGTTAAAATTATTTCAATAATTCCTTCAGCTTCTTCAGCATCCGTTGATTATTTTCCTGAGCGAATGCAGTTTTAATATCCCTTTTCTCATCATTCGTTAAATGCCAGCTCATAGATGCCTTCTTACGTTTTTTAGTCTGGTCGTAATTAAAATTCAGTACATTAATATCAGTTATACTGGAGTTTTCAAGATAGGCTAAACTCACATCAGAATTATAATCCTGCAATAAAATAAAATTATTAAAAATGCTTCCAATCGGCGTTAATAATTCACTGATGTAGGTGTTTTTTTGACTATTATCGAATTCACGTAATTTATTATCTACACGTAATGAAATGAAAATAACGCCACTGGTATTCGCATCAATCCAGTCTTTAAACACACTATAAAATCTGGTAGAGACAGCCAATCCGGAATTTTCACGAATGCCCGCATCCATGGCTTTTATTTCCGGATTTGTTGGTAAATATACCGCAGGCATAATATATGGATAAGTAGCATTTGTTCTCAACGCATCTACAAACTTTAAATTGTGCGCGCCTTTGTCTTTAAAAAAACGCATATACTCGATAGCATCCGTTGACATATCATCCACATAACCTTTTGAGTTTTTAATATAAGGTTTTATCAGGTATGAAATACGCTGTGGTGAGAAAAATAAAAATCGCTGATCGTTTATAATTGTTGCTCCTAATATCATCATTGGTATCATCGCCTGTTGCTCAGGTTTTCTGTATGCATCCATTAATTTATCCAGTTTGTAATTCGTGTTTTCATTAAGTTTTTTATCAAACATGTAGGCTCTGTCTTTTTTGTAACTAAAACCTTTATAAGTATATGTTTGCCATGGATAAAAAATATCATTGGTAGCAATCGATGTTGCCATACCGTTCAACAAATCCAAACCGACATTATTTAAAAAAGAGGAATCTAAATAATTTACTGCCTCATGTTCCTTTTGCCTTAAATACAGTTCTCTAAAATATGCTGCACCAATCATTCCACCTGATGCACCTGTCATTAATACAGTATGGTCAAATAATTTTTTTCCTGTATGCTTTTCCAACTCCTGCAACAAATGGAAAGTCCAGTATGTAGCCTTCAAGCCACCGCCGGATGTATTTATAAAAATCAGCTTAGGTTTTGTTTCGCCATATTTATTCAGCATTTTCCGATGCCAGTTATTCAGTATTTTTTTTGTGGAGGCAATATCCGCATTGACCATATTTTTATTTACGGATGCATTTACTGCTTCATTATTGTAATCTATCTTCTTTGAAGTATAATCTAATCCGTACAGCTTATGTTTATACACTACTAAATCATACTTGGTCAGGATATTCAGAAATATAAAGAAAAAGATAACCACCATTGTACGCCACGACCGAAACCAATAAGATATAAAAGAAAAGAAAACAATAAATACTGAAAACACTAAGAATATTGCCGAACTGGCAGGCAATCTGAAAACTCTAAAATCCATTAGTTTACCAAAAGCAATAAGCGTAGTGATTGCCAAACACTGAAATAATATGGCATTCCTGTGATGTTGAAATAAAACTTTATTCACTAGTTTTTTATCATAAAAATCCGCTTTACGTACAAAATTTATATTAAACGGGAAACGCAAGTATGTAACAACATACCATTGCGTATGATCATTTTCATCAGTTTGTAGTTTATTCAGATTAATCTTTTTTCCCAATAAGGATTCCTTAGCTTTCTCACTTAACTTACTTAAAAAGGTTTCAACATCCTGATTAAAAAAGATAAAAAACAAACTTGTAAATACAACCATTAACAAATTGCCTGCAAGCAAAGCAAATACATTTAACACAATTATACCCGCAGGCAATAATGTTTCCGTATGCTGAAATTTTACAAGCTGTATAATATAGACTACAGTAAATGAAAATGGAATCAGGCTATTATTTAAACAGAACTGAACAAATGGATTAACCTGTGATGCTAAAAATTCAAAACGGTAACTATTTAAGACATAAAATGACATATTCCATGCCATGAAGAACCCACCCATCGTAAAACCTACAATTAAAAAACTCAGGAAATTGACATCTCCTAAATACTCCGGATCCAGAAATAACAACGGAATCCCGTAGCTTGTACCAAATAATTGCAATACGGATAAAAATAAAATAATCCAGAAGAGCAATACAAACAAATGCTTTTTAATATGCAGAATCAGCAGTTGTACCGGAAAACTGTAAAATGCATAATGCAGGTACTTGAAAAATTTATTTTTCATGTGTATATCTGTATTGTTTTTTAATGGTGCACATGGAATATCTAATATTCATTCACGTTTGGTGTGCCGACACTCATTGATATTTCATACTTACAAATTACAGTAAATAACAGCTTTTGAAATAAAATGTTATGAAACAATGTGTATTATTGAAAAACATACGCACCACAATCCGTTACGACTCCTGATCTGGTAAATCCGTCTATATCCTTTGCCGGGAAAACACTTGTACTGAAATTTCTGCAGGGTGAGGTGGATTTTAGTTTATAATTATTTTTGAAAACGTCTGAAAACTGTGGATCATTATTAATACATGTAATAAAAACAGGTGCATTTAAAGCAGCTTTTGTTTTTACTGCACAGTGGTCAAAGATTAAATCAATTGCAACCGGGCTGTTTATATCATTATCCTTTACAATCTCTTCTTCCAACGTTCCGTACACTATACAATTATCAAATTTTGCAGATGCAATATCAGGATATATCGAATTAGTTTCATCAATCTTAAAATAATTATTCATATAAAACACCGGCTCTTTTGAATGAGAAATATAAGTACTTCCTCTTGTATAAAACGTACAATTCAGAAAATTATAATCACCACCATCATACAAACCAACTAAATTTTTTCCGCAATTATAAACCAGTGTATTTTCTGCATTTATTTTCCCAAGGAAACCAAATAAGCCATAAAACGCATGGTTATAAATCTTCGAATTTTTAATGGTAACAACAGGCGCATTGCTGCTGTTCATTGCTTGTAATGCTGCCAGATTTTCTGCAGGAATATCAGATGTTCTGATATTGCCAACATTAATTCCATAAGCTGAATTACGCATTTTAAGGTATTCTATATTTCCTGTACTATTACGGAGAAAAAACAATCCGGCGTATTGTCCGGGAAAATCATCGTATGGTCTGTCGGCAATATCTTTATCTAAGCGTACCCCACGAAATGTTACCATGTTTGAAGTATCAGTTCCTTGTATATTCAAACCACCTTCTACCAGCAAAGCAGCATTACCACCAAAATAAACATCACAACCAGCATTAATAGTAAGCGTTGCGCTTTGCTTTATCTGTAAATAATTCAAAATCACATATGGCAAATCATCATTCCATACAGCATTGGTTTCGATAGAATCACCGTTGAAAAAATGAGCATTTTGACCGTATGCATTTAACTGGACTTGTTGTAAAATTCCATTTGTCAGAAACTGAATAGAATCTTCTATAATAAATGGTAAGTTCGCTGCATTTGGATCTACTGTTACTTCTGCAAAGACATAAATGCTGTCTTTTGCAGGAATCTCAATATCATTAAATGAAGTACCGGCATCACCATCTACATTTATTCTATAAGATGAGGCAGCGCCACCTGCTAATCTTATATTTGAAATTTTGATAGCTTGTTTTTGCGTATTTCTGATGGTAAAAAATTTAGTAGTTGAGCCTAAGGTGGTAAACAAAGTATCAAATGTCAGCGTATCTGTAGACAATGAGATACCTGAGGCTGTATTGAGTTGTTCTTTTTTACAGGAAGTTGAGCCTGCTGTTAAAAAAAAAGCAATGCAAAATAAAATTTTGAAATGAGCTAATTTGAATATCTGAGATTTAACGGTAATCATGCTAAATATTGTCAAAGATAATCTATTTCTAATTACAATTAACGAATAACTTTTATCAAATTGCAAATGCAACAGTAGCAATACTTACTTTGCAATTGTTATTTTTCATAAGCGTTTGCGCACAGGCTTCAAGGGTAGCACCTGTCGTCAGCACATCATCAATTAATAAAATATGTTTATGTTCCAGTGTATTAGGTTTTTTAATAACAAATGCATTTTCTACATTTTCCCAACGTTCAATTCTTGTTTTTTTTGTCTGTGTTTCCGTATGAATATCTCTTCTTAAAATATCTATTGACAATTCCACATTCATGATTTCATTGATTCCTTCCGCAAATAACGAACTCTGATTGTAGCCACGCAGATGCTGTTTTTGAGGATGCAAAGGCACCGGTATTATAGTAGTAACGTCTTTTAGGTATGAATTATTTTGCAAGCGCTCACCAAAAATTCTACCCATAAAAACTGCCAACTCTTTTTGTTCGTTATATTTAATATTGTGCATAATGTTCTGCACTTTCTCCCCTTTAGAAAAATACAACAAAGATGTAGCAAAGTTTATATCTACCCTTCCGTAAAATATTTTTTCTACAGGATTATCTTTGATGGTTTCAAAATTGGTAAACGGCAACTCCAGTCTGCAATTAAAACACAAATGCTCTTCACCTTTTGCCAATGGAACATCGCAGGCTCCACAAAGCTGCGGATAAAACAAACGATAAAAATCATTGGTGTATTCTTTTAACAAAGTTATCATATATTAAAAGTACTATTTTATATTTTTCTTAACAAAAATATTCTGTAATAAACACTAATTTTGTTGTAGCCGTAATTAATATTTTATTTCAAGTCTACCTTTATACCACAAAAAACTTAATCCAGTTTTATGAAAAATATTTATTTGTTATTCGTTTTATTTAATTTATACCTAGGTTATACACTTAATGCTCAATCATCAAAAACAACTAAGAATAATTACAATTTAAAAGAATTGAGATATGGTAATTATAAATTTATTAATCCATTATTAGACTGTTATGATCTGAAATCTTCAAGTTTAAACAGCAACAAACAATTACAATTAAAGCTAAATGAATATATTAAAAAGGCTATATCAGGTAATTTAGCAAAATCTGTGGCTGTGTACTACAGAGATTTAAATAATGGTCCCTGGATAGGTATCAAAGAGGACGACATATACTCCCCTGCCAGTTTACTAAAAGTACCTTATTTATTTGCAGTATTATATCAGGCTCAATCTGATACTTTATTTTTAGAAAAAAAAGTGACCTGTACTAAAAATTCAAGTTATTTTAATGAAGGAATACGGGATGGATTTCAACTAATCCAAGGAAATAGCTATTCGATTGACGAATTACTTTCAGCAATGATTATTCATTCCAGTAATATAGCAAAAGACATGCTAATGAAGAATCTAACCAGTAAGAGTTACTATGAAATATTTAATGAATTAGGTATTGATATTGCGAAGTACGATACTTTACTTACAACAGATTTTCTTTCTGTAAAAGATTATGCATCATTCTTCAGAGTACTTTACAACGCAACTTTCTTAAATAAAGAAATGTCAGAAAAAGCTTTAACATTATTATCTCAGACAACATTCAGGGATGGCATAGTTGCAGGAGTGCCTGATAATGTTAGTGTATCCCATAAATTTGGAGAGCGATTTTATGCAGATAGCAAACTAAAGCAGTTACATGATTGTGGGATCATATACAAGCCCAATCAACCCTATATTCTGTGTATTATGACTAAAGGTGAGGATAATAAAAAATTGGAAACAATTATTGCTGACATTTCAAGATTGGTTTATTTGCATCTTAATAAAACCAATAATAGTACAAATTAGCTTATAAAAACAATCGCTTATAAAATTCCGCCACTGTCTTTACTAAATTAATTTCAGCCTCATCGCTTTTCACTTTCTGGTTGTATTTGGAAATGAAGATTTTTTCGTATCCTAATTTGCTTGCCTCGGCAATACGTTGCTCTACCTTATTTACTGCACGTATTTCACCACTCAAACCCACTTCACCACTAAAGGAAAATTTATTATTGATTGCTACATCATCATATGAAGACAATAACGCTGCTACAACCGCCAAATCCACCGCAGGGTCTTCCACCCGTAAACCGCCGGCAATATTCAGAAAAACATCTTTTGTACCGAAACGAAAACCACAGCGTTTATCCAAGACGGCTAAAATCATCCCAAGTCTTCGCAAATCATATCCGGTAGAACTTCGTTGCGGTGTGCCATATACTGCAGGTGAAACCAACGCCTGCACTTCTACCAACAGTGCTCGCATGCCTTCCATCGTCACTGCAATTGCTACACCACTCACCTGCTCATCACGTTGTGTAATCAGCAATTCAGAAGGATTTGTAACTGCACGCATACCATCACCGCGCATTTCATAAATACCGAGTTCTGCTGTAGAGCCAAAACGATTTTTTTGCGTGCGCAAAATCCTGTAATTATAATTCCGGTCACCTTCAAACTGTAATACAGTGTCCACCATGTGTTCCAGTAATGTAGGACCGGCAATAGTGCCTTCTTTTGTAATATGACCAACAATAAACACCGGCAGATTATTTCGTTTCGCATAT
>DAORIK010000025.1:0-2034 GCA_035438465.1 Chitinophagales bacterium
GATAGCTCAGAATAGAAACAGTAGGGAAAGAATTAAAAGAATAATCATAACTCAATGGATGTGGAAACAGGAATAACCGGATATAATATGCAACCAATACAAGTGCATTACAGAATCTGGTAAATTTATTATCGATACCTGCTAAGGAATTGTGAAAAGCATCTATACTGGTGTTAGAGTTTAATGTAATATTTCCGATAAGTACGAATCGAATGATAAAGTAAATAATAACAGCTAAGGATAATCCACCAATGATATAGGCATATTTTTGTTTTGATGTTTTCTCCGTAAAAAAATACACAGACAAAGGAATAACAACAAAAATTGTAATAGCACTTTCTTTAGAAAGCAAAGCCAGGAAAAAAAATAAAATGCCGGATAGTAAGTGTTTTGTTTTAATTCCGACTTGTACTGTCGCAAAAAGGAAGAATGCATTTAAAGATAAAATAGAAAATAAAAATGCCAGTATCTCATCACGACTCTTTATGTTTGCTACTACTTCCGTGTGTAAGGGATGTGCAATAAAAAATAAAGTAATGGCAGTTATTACAATCGGATGTTTCTTTTGTAACCATCTTCTAAGTAGCTTATATAAAAGGTAGCCTGTAAGCATATACAACAGCACATTCATTAAATGACTTATAAATGGTGTATTGGGAGCTATTTGCCATTCTGCTGCAAACATAATCAGTGATAACGGACGGTACATATTATCTTCTACATGCATGCCACCTTTACTGTATGCAGTCGTTAAAATTTCAGGAAATGCACGGATACCTTTAGTTACAATAGTATTCTTTGCCATTACTGTATCATCATCTAATACGTAAGAATTCATAAGGGTATTGGCATACAATAAAAACCCCAAAAGGGCAATGATGTAAGGAAACCATTTATCAAAATTAAACAAAGTAACAGTACTTGCTGGTGCGGGTTTTGCAACCACACGCGCAGGATTTACTTTTTGTTGTTTAGGTGGTTTTGCCATTTGAAAAGACTAATGTATGTTTTTTATAGTATTCAAATGATGACCAACATGATACACAGTAAAAAATAATAATTCACGCAGTGTTATTTTTCCAATCAACGGATGTGGGACTAAATAAGTGTCTAAATCTTCTTCTGACCAACTATCTATTGCTTTTAATAAAGTATTGCATGAATTTTCCCAAAAATATATCACCAGACGGCGCGCAGGGACAAAACTAATTTTTGGCTGAAACGGCAAACTGGCCTTTGCACCGGCATTTAACTTCTGATGATATTTCCAAACCACTTCATCGTAATTCCAGTTTGCACGGTTGTTGGTCTTATATAATTGTTTCAGCAGCACTTTCGGCAGGTGCATACTCAATGCCGTTATATTATTGGAAATTGTTAAATGATCAATATTTCCTGCAATACTCCACTTGCCATTGATGCTTTTTTGGAAGGTTGTGTCATCTACATTTTTAATATATGCATTCAATTCCTCAAAAACTTTTGTCAAAGCATTTTTGATATCGTCTTTTGTATTCATTTTTAGTATCATTGTGGTGTAAAAATCGTGGAAACTTTTCATACATACAACTACTTTGTACAAGTTATTTTACCGCTGGCATTACCAAAGTTGTATACGTATGCGGTGCCGGAACATCTGGAAGCGCAAATACAAACAGGTACACGCGTTGAAGTACAGTTTGGCAGACAAAAATTATACACTGCTATTATTTACTTTGTTACAAAAGATGCACCCACTGATTATGTACCTAAAGAGATTTTATCTGTAATAGATGAACAGCCGATAGTAACAGAAAAACAACTGAATTTCTGGCAATGGATAGCCTCTTATTATATGTGCACAATGGGTGATGTTATGCAGGCAGCTTTGCCAGCCTATTTTAAATTGGATTCTGAAACTTTCTTTGTCAGAAATCCGGAAAATGAAACGGATATCCTAGACTTGCCGGATGATGAATACATGATTGCAGAAGCCTTGAATCATCAGGAACAAATTACGCTGAAAGATATCACTGATATATTGCAAAAGAAAAC
>DAORIK010000025.1:2134-9053 GCA_035438465.1 Chitinophagales bacterium
ACCAAGAATCAAGACTGAAAGAAGTTTTTGACATAGTCGCTAAATATCCAAAACAGGAAAATTTATTGTTAGCCTATTTAGAATTATCGAAGAAAGATAAATTAGTCAAACGTTCCGAATTGCTGAAGAAGGCTGGTGTTACGGGTGACGTTTTAAAATCATTAGTTAAGAAAGAAATTTTTGTTTTACAAGAAAAGATAGTCGATAGAATTTCAGCAAATGAAATTGAAGAACTAACTAATTATGAATTATCAAACGAACAAACTACTGCATTAGCAGAAATAAAAAATCATTTTAAAGATAAAGATGTAGTGTTGCTGCATGGCATTACTTCCAGCGGAAAAACTTTATTGTATATTGATTTAATTAAAGAACAGGTTGCAAAAGGGAAGCAGGTTCTGTATCTGTTGCCTGAAATTGCATTGACCGCGCAGCTTGTTCAACGACTGGAAAAAATACTCGGTAGCATCGCAGTCTATCATTCCAAGTTCAACAATGCAGAACGTGTAGAAACATGGAGTAAAGTACTAAAGAACGAAGTAAAAATAATTCTTGGTGCTCGTTCATCTGTTTTCTTGCCGTTTTCTACTATTGGGTTGGTAATAATTGATGAAGAACATGATGCTTCCTATAAACAATACGACCCTGCACCGCGCTATCAGTGCCGCGATGCAGCTATTTATCTGGCAAAGCAGCACGATGCAAAAGTATTGCTCGGTTCCGCTACGCCAAGCATTGAAAGCTATGCAAATGCGAAAGCAGGAAAATATGGGTTGGTAAAATTGATATCACGTTATGGTGATGTGAAGACACCGGAAATTGAATTCATCAGTTTAACGGATGCAAATAAAAAGAAGGAAATCGTTACAGGCATTACGTATTTATTGCGCGATGAAATTCAATCAACTTTAGATAAGAACGAACAGGTGATTTTATTCCAGAACCGAAGGGGTTACGCACCTTATCTGGCATGTGGAAATTGTAACTGGATCCCGCAGTGCAAAAACTGCGATGTCAGTTTAACCTATCACAAATACACCAACGATTTGCGTTGTCATTACTGTGGATTCACTCAGTCGGTAATAAAAGAGTGTGGTGCCTGTGGTTCCCACGAGGTGCAGCAGCGTGGTTTGGGAACAGAACGTATTGAAGAAGATTTGAAAATTATTTTCCCATCTGCAAAGATTGCACGCATGGATTATGATACTGTAAAAACCAAATATGGACATCATAAAATTATTGAAGCGTTTGAAGACGGTGAATTTGATATTTTAGTAGGAACGCAGATGGTGACGAAAGGACTGGATTTTACTAACGTAAGTTTGGTAGGAGTGCTGAATGCAGATGCATTGTTATATTATCCGGATTTCCGTGCAATGGAACGTGCCTATCAATTATTATTACAAGTAAGCGGGAGAGCAGGTAGACGAGAAAAGCAAGGTAAGGTGATGATACAAATAGGAAATGTGCATCACGTTATTGCTAATTTTATTCTGGAAAATAATTATGAAGAATTTTATCAGACACAGTTAGAAGAAAGAAAACAATTTCAATATCCGCCATTTTCGCGATTGATACAATTGACGATAAAACATAAAGATATTAAAACCACGATTGAAGCAGCGAATAAAGTTTCAGAATATTTACACTCCAAATACAGCGGCTGGGTAGTTGGTCCAAACGCACCAATTATCCAGAAAATAAACAATTATTATTTACGTGATATTCTGGTGAAAATTCCGCGAAGCTATAAAGAGTTGAACCGCGTAAAGAATGATATCCAACAAGCAATAAACGGATTATATCAGTTTCAATCTTTTAAACAAATAAGAGTAGTGGTGGATGTGGATTGTTATTGAGTTTTAATCTCGCAGGTTAACTTGGCTAATGCTACGCCAACCTGCGAGGTTAAAACTCACCCTGCCATCAAGCCAAAAATTAAAATTGTCGTCAGGATAAACACTAAAGTGTAGAATGCTTTCCACCACTCTTTTTTATATAAAAAATAGAAAATGGAAATAAGCGATAAGAAATATCCGAGAAACAAGATTCCACCGCCAATAAGCTGAAGAAGACCTATGCCAGCTAATGCACCCAATATAAAAATGGGTAATCCAGCATACATAAGAGCAATCGGTCTTATCCAGTTTTCAAAGGGATAGAGCAGTATTTCTTTTAAGTTCATGAAGTACTTATTTGGTTAATTAGTTGATGTTATACAAGCTAATAATTAACTATTCAATAAAAGATATTAATGATTTTCATTATTCATTTTTCTTTCTGCTTACATGATACACACCTCTGCCTTCAGCAACCAAAGTGTTGTCGTTGGCAGCAAAGACTTGCATATTCGTGGTGATAATTTTATTGCCGCTTCGTACTATCCTTGCCTCAATAATCAAATCAGTATTACGTGCAGAGCGTATATAATCTACTCGCATATCCACCGTTACAATTTTATCTTCAATTGAAGTCAAAGAAGTAATGCCTGCAATACCGCCCACCGCATCCATAGAAGCGGAAATAACGCCACCATGCACAGCCATTATTCTGCGGTCGCCAACTAATTCAGGTTTAAATTTTATGAGGGCTTTAGCAAAACCATCTTCAAGTTCTGCCAGCTCCAAACCAATATATTTATTAAACGGAATCAGTTCGTTAAAAATATTAAAGTATAATTCTTTTGGTCCTTTCATACATTTAAGTTATTAGTAATTAGTGAATAGTTATTAGCTAATTATTTATTGTTTATTGAATTTGTACTTTTAGCCATCAATTGTGAAGAATAAATTTTCTGTAATATAATCGCAAAATAATTTTCCTGAATTCGTTAATGTATAAATTCCATTTGTTTCTATAATCCAACCATTTGCAATAAATGGAGAAATTTCCAATAGAAAATGCTTAAGAAATTCTTCACCAAATTTGCTTTGTATTTTGTTTTTATCTGTTCCGAAAATAGTACGGATACTCGTCATGACATATTCATTATACGCATCGGTTTCAGATAAGATTTCACTTTCGTTTCCCAATTCATTGTTCCTTATCTTTTTAGCATACTGCGCATTGTTTGCCACATTCCAGTAACGCCTCACACCATCATACGAATGCGCCGACGCACCAATGCCTAAATAGGGAATACCTTTCCAGTAATTAGTATTGTGTTTTGCAAAATGAGATTGTTTGCAAAAATTTGAAATCTCATAATGTATGTAATCATGTTTATCCATTTTATCTGACAAAATAGAAAATTGCTGTACCATTAATTCATCGCTTGGTTCGGGTGATTTTTTCTTTTTTATCAAAGATGCCAGTGCAGTTTTCTCTTCTATCGTTAGTGCATAGCAGGAGATATGTGGTACTTCTAAATCAAAAACTGTTTGCAGATTTTTTTTCCAGCGTTCATTGCTCATTGTCGGTAAGCCATAAATTAAATCTACCGATAAATTATCAAAACCAATCTCTTGCGTATGCTGAATACAGTTAATGGCTTCCTGTGCATTGTGCGCCCTGTTCATATAACGCAAATCTTCTTCAAAGAAAGATTGTACGCCAATACTAAACCGGTTGATTGCTGTTTCTTTTTTCAGAGACAATAAATACTCAGCAGACAAATCATCAGGATTGGCTTCAAGTGTAATTTCAGGCGTTGAAATAACCGTGAAATACTTGCCTATTTCGTTCAACAATTCATTGATTTCTTTTGCAGAAAGCAGGCTTGGTGTGCCACCGCCGAAATAAATAGTTTCGATTGTCGTTTTATTCAAAAAGAAATCTTTTTGCAGTTGAATTTCTTTCAGCATCGCTTTTAAAACATCGTCTTTATTTTTCAGTAAAGTGGAAAAATGAAAATTGCAGTAGGTGCAAGCTTGTTTGCAAAAAGGAATATGTAAATAAATGCCTGCCATTCTGCCGCAAGGTACTAACTTATTTAATTTTAAACACATAGAGAGAGATAGACGATAAAATAAAAAATGAAATGGATAGAAAATAAATTTTTACATAGGCAAGCCGGTATTGGCTATAAAAGCGAAGCTTTTCTATGTAATTCTTCAATAAAAAAGAAAACAAATACTATGTGTCTATGTGTTTAAATTATAACTTTGAAGAATTAGACTCGGAATTCCATTGAAAATTAAAAATTACTATATATTGTTTTTCATCTTTGTTACGCAAAATATATGCGCACAAAATATTCGTTTGTTTTTACAAAAAGACAATACATCTGTAAAAGTGAAACAAAAGCAAACTTTTAAAAATACAACAGAAGCAGAACAATATTTAAAAAGTACACAACAAAAACTAGTTCAGCAAGGCTATCTGGAAGCATCTTTTGACAGCATCAGACAACAACACGATTCTGTTTTTGCAAACCTGCATACAGGGAAAAAGTATGCGATAAAGAATTCAACAGTAGAATTCTCGAAGAAAAAAAAGAAAAAGACAACAGTCGGCAATAATGTTTATGAATCAGATATTACTAAAGAAGCATTGATTACTAATTTTGAAAATAGCGGATACCCTTTTGCAAAAGTAAGTTCTGATAGTATACAATTAAATGACAGCTCATTGAGTTTCTCCTATAATATTGACAAAGGAAAATTAATTTTGATAGATAGTTTTATTAATCACGGTTCCTCAAAGCTGACAAAAGGGTTTATACAAAATTACGTGCTGATAAAAAGTAAGCAACCCTACAATGAATCACGCATAAAAGATATTGATAAGCTGCTGCAAAAATTACCGTATGCCATTGTCCGCCAGCCAAGCAATATTTTATTCAGAGATAATAAAGCGGATATTCATTTATATCTGGATAAACGGAAAGTCAACTCTTTCGATTTTTTAATCGGTTTTTTGCCCGGCAGCAACAGAGGAAAAATTTTGATTACAGGTGAAGTGCGTGTACATCTGCAAAATTCTTTCAAGCGCGGTGAGGAAATTTATCTGGAATGGCGTAAACTGCAGCGACAATCACAATTGCTGGATGTTCGTTTCAATTATCCTTATTTATTAAACGCACCTATTGGTGTTAATTTTACCTTTAACCTCGAAAAACGGGACTCTTCTTCACTTGATTTAGCTTGGCAGCTTGGGATACCATATATCACCAGTTCCAATAATTATATCAAAGGATTTTATAAGTATTTTCAAACAATTGTACTCGCTGCAGATACTACATTTGCAAAGCTTAATAAGAAATTACCGAATAATCTTGATGCGACCTATAATCAATATGGTGTACAAGCCTATTATGAAAATTTGGATTATTTATTTAGCCCGCAAAAAGGATATGAGTTAAAACTTACCGGCTCTATTGGAACGAAAAAAATAAAACCGAATAATCAGATTACAACTTTACAGGACGATTTCTCCAGCTTTAATTATGAAAGTTTGTACGACAGTATCAAACGAAAGTCTATAAAGGGCGATATTTTCTGGATGGGAAATTATTATTTGCCTCTGGGGAAAAAACAGCGACACATTCTGAAATTTGGATTGAACGGCGGTTCTGTTTTTAATCAGAATTTATTAAGAAACGAATTGCTTAGAATCGGAGGGAGCAGGTTGTTAAGAGGTTTTGATGAGCAATCAATTTTTGCAAGTACTTATAATGTCACTACGTTGGAGTATAGAATGATGATTATGCGCAATTCCTATTTCTTTGTATTTATGGATGCAGCATATATTCACCGGAAATTTAACAGCACTACTTTTCAGGATTTCCCATTTGGTTTCGGAGCAGGTATCACATTTGAAACTAAAATTGGTATTTTTGGGCTCACTTATGCACTCGGACAGCAAAAAGATAAAAGCGTTGATTTCAGGAATTCTAAACTGCACTTCGGATATGTGGCAACTTTTTAGTAAGCATATATTTTTCTTACTGTTTCTTGCAAATTCTTTAACCGCTGTATCAAATGATGAGGTGGGTGCGATAAATCCGATATTCAGAGATTCTGTTTTAAAAAATAAAATAGATTCCGCCAGATGGAACAATATGCTAACTCATTTGGATATAAACAACGAGTCAACCCGGCAAATGCTGATACAAAATCAAAAGCATCCGGCTAAAAGTAACGTGTTTTTATTTATTTCATTAACGATTTTATTATTCTTGTTGATACTCCGGCTGGTTTTTGAAGATCTGTTTTACTCAATTCTCGAAGGTATGCTGAGTATTAAAAAGTTCTTTATCTTTTTCAAAACAAAAAAATACGATTCACTTTTCGCCATATTATTTGTCTACACTATAAAAATAATTATCCTGTCATTAATGTTGTACTGTGGTGTGATTATTTTTCGAAATGAAGATTTTTCGGCTTTTAGCTTTGCCCGTTTTTTGGATATTTGTTTGTTGTTAGGTTTGTTTTTTACATTAAAGAATATGGTGGAGTTTATATTCAACTGGATAATTGACACACAAGAAACATTTAAGGCATTCTTTCTTCAGAATCTTTTTGCCGAATTACTGCTCTGTGTTGTTCTTTTACTATTTCTATTGATATATATTTACAACGGTCACGTTTCTCCTGATTTCATGATTCTGTTGATGCTGTTCATTTTTGGCGGATACACTGTTTTCAACATTGTAAGAAGTTATCAACTTATGGGCAATATCCGTATTCCCTACAAGCTTCATTTTTTTCTTTATATTTGCGCTTTCAAAATAATCCCTGTGCTACTATTGGCAAGATATGTTTTGAATAATATAGTACAATAAAAAACCGGAACAAATGGCTAAAAAAGTGGTAGAAAAAAATGCAACGGCTAAAAAGACTTCCGCAGTTAAGACATCCATTAAGAAAAGTGTAAAACCCGCAAAACCTGCACGGGTAACGTCAGGAAAAGCAGCAACAAAGACAGCTGCAAAAGTAAAACCTGAAGCCATCAAAAAGAGTAAAACAGTTGAAAAAAA
>DAORIK010000025.1:9153-26514 GCA_035438465.1 Chitinophagales bacterium
AGCAGTGCCGGATAAAAAAAGTGAAAATGTTACAACTAAACCTGTAGCAAGAGCAGAAAAAAAGGTGGTAATCGAATCAAAACCATTGCCTACCATTGTAACTTCCGCAGTATTAAAACCTGTAAAATCTATATTGATTTCACAACCCAAACCGGATTTAGGAAAATCACCCTACATAGATTTAGCACAGCAATTTAAAATTAAATTGGATTGGCGACCATTCACGCATGTGGAAGGAATTAAAGCAGCCGATTTTAGAAAACAAAAAATTTATATAGAACAATATTCCTGTGTCATTTTCACCAGCAGGATCGCTATCGAACAATACTTCCGTATTTGCGAAGAACTGCGTGTAAAAATCAGTGAAGACAGTAAGTATTTTTGTAATAATGAGGCGATTGCTCTGTACTTGCAGAAATTTATTCAATACAGAAAACGTAAAGTTTTTTATGGTGACGGCAGATTACCAAAATTAATGGAAGTCATTTTGAAGCATAAAGAAGATGGTAAATTCCTGTTGCCATGTTCAGATGTGCGTGACAAAGCACTGGCTGAAGCCTTGTTGAAATATAATATTCCATACAGTGAAGCTGTGATTTATAAAACAGTTGCCAGTGATTTATCAGATTTGAGTGATGTAAAATATGATATGTTGGTTTTCTTTAATCCGTCTGCTATAGATTCATTATATACTAATTTTCCTAAGTTCAGCCAGGATGAAACACGTTTGGCTATCTTTGGAAATTCCACAGCAGAGGCAGTAAAAGCACATAAACTGAACATAAATGTTTTTGCGCCCACACCTGAAAATCCATCTTTGGTAGACGCCATCAAAAAGTATATTACAGAGGCAAATAAAAAGGGTAAATAGTTCAAATGACATAAATCGTTAAGTCTGTCACGAACTTTTCTATTTTACTTTTAAAAAATGGTTTTTCTTTCCTACTTTTACAATATGTCTGTTTTTGTAAAAAAAGCCGTTTGTATTATTTTTAGCATGGCAACAGTTGTTTCCTTAGCCCAAATACAACCCGCAACATCTCATTATATGTTCAACCCGCAGGTAACAAATCCTGCATTTTACGGAAGCAAAGATGGAATTAATTTTGGTGCCAATTATCGGCACCAGTGGGCAAAATTAGACGGACAGCCAAGAACTATTAATGTTTTCGCAGATGCGAGATTGCCTCAGATTCATGGCGGGGTAGGACTTGCAGTTTCTAATGATATGCTGGGGGCTTATAATATTTCTTCTCTAAATGCTGGATATGCATTTATTCAGGATGTAAAAAAGAAGTTTAAAATTGCCATCGGACTAAATGCCGGTCTGACCATTTCAAAACTGGACGGAAGTAAATTGATAACGCCTCAGGGGAATGGCAATAATTTAATTGACGACTTTTTGTCAAATCAGATGCAGAGAAGCATCCGTCCAAATCTTGCATTCGGGATTTCATTTATTCATAAATACATTGAAGTTGGCATAGCCTATAACAATCTCATAAATGCAAAAGATAAGTTTAAAGGCGAGTCAGAAATATTGAAACTGAAATATGGAGGGGTGTTCCAAACCTATGTTTCAAGTAAAATTAAAGCCGGAAAAAACTTCAATATAAGACCATCTCTTGTATTCAATACTGACTTTAAAGAATTCCAAACCGATTTTAGCTTTATGGCAGGGTACAAAGATTATGTCAGTCTCGGGGTAAATGTAAAAGGATACAATAAAAAATCATTTGAATCGTTATCACCCATTATAAGCATTGGACCGTTGAAAAATATTTGCATAATTTACAGTTATGATGTATCTTTAAATAGGTTAAATAACGTAAATAAGGGCTCACATGAAATAACATTGAACTATTTATTACCGAATAGTAAATTATATAAGAACCCAAAAATTATCAACAATCCAAGGTTTTTGTAAATAGATTATTAATATTTTAGACAAAATGCTAACACAGATGTACAAGTAAACGTATTTTTTTACTATTTTTACATCTTATTTTAGGAAAAAAACGTAAACAACTAAGATGAATAAGTTAAAATTTTCGTTAATTGCAGTAATTGCTATATTCTTAGCAAGCTGTAAAGGCGGTAACGGTACTGATGGACAACTAATTGGTGCTCAGGATCGTCCGAAATGGGATAACAACCTGTTACCATACGGCATGATATATGTGCCATCAGGTGTTTTTCATGCCGGCCCCTCAGATCAGGATGTCAATTACGCATTCAATACAAAAATGAAACAATTATCAATTGTTGGTTTTTACATGGATGAAACTGAAATAACTAACAACGAATACCGTCAATTTGTTGAGTATGTACGAGATTCTATAGCACATCAGATGTTAGGTGGTGACCATTTGAAAGAAGGGGACAACGGAAAGCAGTCCATCAACTGGGATATGCCTATCGATATGGATTGGCAGACAGGTACCAGCGTAACGGAAGAAGGTTCTCAGTTAGACCCTTTATTCTATTCAGAAGCAGACCGTATCAATGGTAAAAAAGATATAGATCCGCGTAAATTAGAATATGCTTACACATGGTTCAAATGGAAAGAAGCCGCACAGCAAAGACCAACGGATAAAGATGTTAAACCAAGAAGTGCATTTATGGAAAAAAAGAAGATTTCTATCTATCCTGATGAAATGGTTTGGATTAGAGACTTTGTTTATTCTTACAATGAACCAATGACTCGTTCTTATTTCACACACCCTGCTTATGACGATTATCCGGTAGTTGGTGTTACCTGGGATCAGTGTAATGCTTTTTGTGCATGGAGAACACTAAAATGGAATGATTACAGAACTATGCAAAAAGAAGCACCTTTAGACCAGTTCCGTTTACCAACAGAGTATGAGTGGGAATATGCAGCTCGTGGAGGCAGAAACTTATCACCTTATCCTTGGGGCGGTCCTTATGTTAGAAATACAAAAGGATGCTTATTAGCAAACTTTAAACCTGGTCGTGGTAATTATCCTGAAGATGGTGGTTTTTACACTGTAAATGCAAAATCTTACTGGCCTAATGACTATGGTTTATATAATATGGCAGGGAATGTGGCAGAATGGACATCTACAGCTTATGAAGATGATGCAAACGCATTTATTCATGATAAACAACCGGATTTCAGATACGATGCAAAAGAAGATGAACCAAACGTAATGAAACGTAAAGTAATCAGAGGTGGATCGTGGAAAGATATTGCATACTTCTTACAATGTGGTACTAAATCATATGAATATCAGGATTCTGCAAAATCGTATATTGGATTTAGATGTTTATTACCATTTATGGGACGTTCGATGAACGATTTTGGCAAATAATTCAAAATAAATTTTAATAATTAACGTTAACTCATTAATAACTAACCAAATAAATTAAAAAGTTTATGGCAACTCCGTATTTTAAAACCAAATCATTTAAAACTCTAAAAAACTTACTATTCGGTGTGGGTGCTGCAGTAGTAATTGTTGGTGCTTGGGCTAAAATCTTGCACTTATCTTTTGCAAATTTCATGTTAACTGTTGGTCTTTTAACAGAGGCAGTTATCTTTACAATTTCAGGTTTAATTCCACCGGAGCCGGATTACTACTGGGAAAAATATTATCCGGGTTTAGATGTTTATGATAGTGATGCTTCTGCAGCTTCTGCAGCAATGGCAGGTTCTAATAAAAAATCAATTTCAGCTGAAATGGATAAAATGTTAGAAGCAGCAAAAGTAGATCAGAATTTGGTAAACAGATTTGGAGATAATCTCAAAAATTTTGCAGAAAATGTAGGTAAATTAGGAAATCTTGCAGATGCTACTGTTGCATCTAATGATTTTGCAGGTGCTGCAAAAGCTGCAGCTACATCATTAACGGGTGTTAAAGAATCATTTTCTAGTGCTGCAGAAGGTATGAGTAAATTAGCAGCTGCTTCCGGTGATGCTTCTCAATATCATTCTCAGGTGCAAAGCGCTACTAAAAACTTAGCGGCATTAAATGCGGTGTATGAAATGGAATTACAAGACACTAACACTCATTTGAAAACAATGAACAAATTCATTGGTAACTTAAGTACAGCTATGACAAGTTTAGAAGGTTCTTTAGCGGATACTGAGAAATTCAAAACTCAAATGGGTGGCTTAGCAGGTAACTTAGAAAAATTAAACGGTATTTACGGAAATATGCTTTCTGCAATGCGTTCATAATCGTAATCATCTGTATTATATTTTTTAACCAAAAAAAAATTATAAAATATGTCTATTCCTAAGGAAAACAGGCAGCAGATGATTAACTTAATGTACCTCGTGTTAACCGCACTACTTGCATTAAACGTATCATCTGAAATCCTGAACGCATTTAGAACTATCAATAAAAGTTTAGAAAGTTCTAATAAATTATTAGATATAAATACTCAAACAAGCTATAATGCTTTTGCTGTTAAAAAAGCAAAAGAACCTGCTAATATGCAAATTGTTGAATTTCAACAAAAAGCAGATAAAGTAATGGCATTATCCAAAGACCTTCAAAGCTACATTTCCGAATTGCAAAAAGGAATTACAGATGAAGCAGGTGGTCCCGGAGAAGAGGGTGCTATTATGAAACGTCAGGATGACCTGGATGCATCTACTCGTTATTTTATTGAAGAAAAGAAAAAAGGGTATGAACTGAAGAAAAAGATTGAGGAATTCAAAAACAGCACTTTAGCTATGGTAGATCCAAAAGAGTTAGAAGTGATGAAAGAAAGAATTCCGTTAAATACAACTCCTCAGAAAAAAGGTGGTGATTGGGCCAGAGATTATTTCTTCCAAATGCCTCCGGTAGCATCGTATACAATGTTAACAAAAGTGTTAGCTGATACAAAAGCTTCAGAAGGACAATTGGTTTCCTATTTCTATCAAAAGATTGGAGATGCTAAAGAATTGGAACCTCAAGAGATTGTATTTGATGCTTTCTCAGCACAAATAACTTCACCTTCTGCATATATATTACAAGGTGAAAAATTTGAAGCGAATGTATTTTTAGCTGCAACCAGTTCTAAAAATAGTAACGTTTCTGTGAATGTGAATGGTGCTTCCCTTAAACCGGATGATAAAGGTGTTGCTCACTACTCATCTTCACCCGGTGTTGGTGAATATGATTTAAGAGGTAGTATCTCATTGAGAAACGACAGAACAGGAAAAGTAGATAACTATCCTTTACCTCCGTTTAAATATACAGTTGCTGCTCCGTTTGCTACTGTATCTCCAACTAAGATGAACGTGTTTTACATAGGTGTTCCGAACCCTGTACAGGTTTCTGCTGCCGGCGTAGCGAATTCTAAATTACAGGTTGGTATGTCATCAGGTTCTATTACCGGAAGTGGAGGTAAATATGAAGTTCGTGTTACCACTCAGGGAACAACGAATGTTACCGTAACAGCTAATGGTAAAAACTACGGTTCATTTCCTTTTCGTGTGAAAATGATACCTAACCCTGTTGCGAAAGTTTCAGGTATGCCGGGAGGAAGAATCAATGCGGGTATATGGAAAGCACAACAAGGTGTGGTTGCTGAATTAGAAAATTTTGACTTTGATGCAAAATTCGAGGTTTTAAGTTTTAATATGTTCTATCAGCCTAAATTGCAGGATCCGGGTATTGCATCAGCAACAGGACCTTATTTTAGTGCTGCTCAAAAAGCGTTTATTGCAAAAGCAAAACCAGGTGATATCTTTTATATAGAGGAGATAAAAGTGAAAGGACCGGATGGTTTATCGCGTAAAATCCCGGGTGTTGCTTTCAAAATTGATTAATAAGAATATAGATATGAAAATGCAATTTAATAATGTAGGGTTAGTAGCGATAACGGCTTTTTTGTTCGCCTCTTACTCTTTATCCGCTCAAGATAGTACAGTGGTAACAGGCAATACACCTGTTAGTACACCTGTTAGTACACCTGTTAGTACACCTGCGGAGCAAACTCCAGTAACTACTGGTTCTGGGACTGCAACTACTACAGGTGCAAGTTTACCTACTGCTGCTGCCACAGCTTCAGTAGTTGACTCAAGCAACCTGAAAACAGAGGTTCAGAAATTGCCATGGGTTCAGGAAATTACAGGTAAACGTGTTGCAATGTCATACGAGCCAATTCGTGAAGCAGATGTTTTCTGGTGGAAAAACGTTTGGCGTGTAATTGACCTTAGAGAAAAAATTAATTTGCATTTTAAATGGCCTAAAGCACCTTTTATTCAGGTAATACTGGATGCAGTACAAAGCGGTAAATGTCAGGTGTACAGTGGTATGGATGATGATTTTTCCACTCCAATTGACCCAAAAGAAGCATTGAATGTTGCCGGTGGAGGTGTGGATTCTATCTATGTTACTGACCCGGGCACAGGTGTTCAGACTTTACAGGTAATCACAAAAGAAGTAAACTGGAATAACGTAAATAAATTAAGATTGAAAGAAGTTTGGTTCTTCAACAAACAAACTTCAACAATGGAAGTGCGTATTATGGGTATTTGTCCTTTGTATGATAACTACGATCCTACAACAGGTGATTTCCGTGGTGAGGTTCCGGTATTCTGGATTTATTTCCCAAGTTTACGTCAGACACTGGTAAATTCTCAGGCATACAATCCATTTCCTAATGGTGTGCGTCTGAACTGGGATCAGGTGTATGCATTACGTTTATTCGGAAGCTATATCTATAAAGTAGATAATGTACAGGATTTCCGTATCAAAGATTATAAATCAGGTATTGATATTTTGTATGAATCTGAAGCTAAAAAACAAGAACTGTTCAATTTTGAACACGATCTTTGGGAATATTAAAATTTCCTTATATTATATAAAAACGGATAGCATCGCTATCCGTTTTTTGTTTTAAAGAAATTAAAGACGACAGAGGCCTTTGCCTTTCCAATTGCTTTTTCCAGCTCGGCTATATCTGCTTTTTCAATTGCTTTTACAGAGCCGAATTCCTGTAGTAATTTAGACGCTATCTTTTCACCTATACCTTTTATTTCATTTAACTCTGTTTTTAGTGTATGCTTGTCTCTTTTACTTCTATGAAAAGTGATTCCAAAACGGTGAGCTTCATTTCTGATTTGTTGTATTACTTTAAGAGTTTCAGATTTTCTGTTGATATGCAATGGAAACGGATCGTTTGGATAATAAATTTCCTCTAAGCGCTTTGCAATAGAGATTACCTGTACCTGATGCTCCAGTTTTAAATTGTAAATACTTTCCATTGCTGCACTGAGTTGTCCTTTACCGCCGTCAATTACAATAAGATTAGGCAGGGATTGTCCTTCCAAAATCATTCTGTGGTACCTTCGATACACAATTTCTTTCATGGTGTCAAAATCATTGGCTCCGGTAACAGTTTTTACATTAAAGTGCCGGTAATCTTTCTTGCTCGGTTTTGCATTTTTAAAAACCACACAGGCAGAAACCGCCTGCGCTCCCTGAAAATTGGAATTATCAAAACATTCAATATGTACAGGCAATTCATTCAACTTTAATTCAGTCTTCATCAGTTCTAAGACGCGCGTGGTGTTATCCTGCTTTATTTTTTCTTTTCCTTTCTGTTTTTGAAAGAGTGCATTACGTTGTGCAAGTTCTACAATATGTTTTTTGTCGCCTATTTTCGGAACAGAAGTTTGAAGGAGATCACTTTCTATGATTACATCAAAAGGTAATAATACATCAGCTTTTTCTGCAATATTTCCTATTGTATCTACTATTGCAAACTGCATCAATTCTTCTTTACTTTCTTCTAAGTTTTTTTGCAAGGTAATAGCTTTGGTCTTTATGATAGTACCTTCATAGACGTACAGATAGTTTATATATGCTTTCTTTTCATCTTCCGTAAATCCAAATACATGAAAATTTCCTAACCCCGGATTTACAACGGTAGAATCAGTTATGTATTCTTTTAGTGACTGTAATTTTATTTTGATAATTTCCGCTTTTTCAAACTCTAATTTTTCAGCATATTCCTGCATCTGCTGTTTTAAAATACCACGCAATTCATGTAGTCTGCCTTTCACAATTTTTCGTATCTGTTCGATGTTATTATCATAGTTTTCTTTAGATTGAAATCCTGCACATGGACCCAGACAATTACCGATATGATACTCGAGGCAAACTTTAAACTTTTTCGCCTTTATATTTTTTTCATTTAAAGGCAGCGAACAACTACGAATCGGATACAGTTTTTTTATAAGTTCCAGAATGGAACGCACATGATTCACAGAGGTATAAGGACCAAAATATTCTGCACCGTCATCTTCATATTTTCTTGTAAAATAAACGCGTGGAAATTGCTCGTTTACAATTTTTATATAGGGATAGGATTTGTCGTCTTTTAAATTGATATTATACTTTGGCTGAAATTCTTTTATCAGCGCATTTTCTAATAATAAGGCATCCTTTTCTGTAGGAACAATTGAATATTCGATATTATGAATATTTCGTACCATTAACTGAATACGAAAGGAATGATCTTTGTTGACAAAATAGGAAGAGACTCTGTTCTTTAAGTTTTTTGCTTTTCCAATATATAATAACTTCCCATCCTTATCATAATAACGATATACGCCGGGGTTTTTCGGCAGGTTTTTTATAATGAGTTGTAATGGAGTTTCTTGCTGCATATATTGCAAAGATAATTCATTGAATTGATGTAAGTAATAGAGAACCTTTTATGATTTTGACAATTGATTTTTTATATTTAGGAATAATTAAAATGTCGGAGATTAAAAAATACTGGTTGATATTGGCAGGAATGCTCTATCTGGCATATGTATCGATGATGTGGAAATGGGGACATCAGGGAGATATGACATATTGGCTGACCTGGTCTAATCAAATATATAATCAGGGATTCGCTAAAGTATATGAAAGCAACTGTAATTATATGCCGGCCTATCTTTACTTTTTATATTTTCATACGAAAATACAAGGCAATCTTACAGATATTCAGGATAATTTGTACACGATTAAGTATTATACATTCGTATTTGATATGCTAGGTGCATTTGCAGCTGTATGGTTTGTGAAAGATGAATTAAAAAAAGTTTTTTACTTCCTGTTCTTATTATTCAATGTTGCCTATATATATGATACGGTAATGTGGGCACAGGTGGATGCCATTTATACGTTCTTTGGTTTCGCATCTCTTATTGCTGCAATTGAACGGAAAGCAGTAATAAGCAGCCTGCTCTTATTGCTAGCATTAAACTTTAAGTTACAGGCAGTAGTTTTTATACCGGTAGTAAGTTTATTATTGTTACCTCAATTAATATCAAAAGATGGAATAAGGAAAATAATGCTGATTATTATTTTCGCCATTACCATACAATCTTTGATATTGTTGCCTTTTATTCTTAAAGGTACAACAAATCAGGTATTCCATGTAATTACTGATTCTGTCGGTCATTATCCATATCCGACGATGTGTGCTTTTAATATGTGGTCATTATTATTGCCAAATGTTTCCATTTCAGGAATGGAATTACTTTCTGATACTACTAAATTTGGCTTTTTAAGCTACAAACAAATAGGGTTTGTTTGTTTTTCAATGACAACTTTCGTTGCAATACTTCCATTAATGAAATTTCTGTTTGCAAAGCATGTAAAACATGAAAATATTTTATTCCCGTTACAGAATATTTTTCTGACTTCTGCATTAGTAACACTGAATTTTTATTTTTTCAATACACAAATGCATGAACGATACATGCATTCCGCGGTAATATTGTTAGCTACTTACGCATTTCTTTCTAAGCGGTTTTTGCCATTTATATTGTGTTCTGTAGCTTATTTCTTAAATATAGAAAGAATATGCTGGTATTTGAATTTACACAATGAAACCTACATGAATGGATTCATATTTAATCCTAAATTAGTAGCGGTTATGTATATACTTTTAATAAGTATCTTGTTTTATTATTTGTACAGCGACCAAAAAGTAAAAGGGGAATATATGGTTGAAATTTAAAGATATGCGTTATATAAGTCTATTCATATTAGTTATATTTTGTACACTCGGTTGTGATAATGCAAATAGAAAAATAATAAATGACTTCCTTGTCACTTCAACAGATAGTAATGTTGTTAATGATGATTATAAAGTAATAGATTTAGGTTATAAGGTAAAATATAATGACCATAATGTAATTCAATTATCAGATAAACACAGTTTTGGTTTTACAATGGAGATGAATGTACATTCATCTTCCTATTATCACCTCAGAATAAAAGTAAAATCAAAAAAATATACAGTTAATCTTGCTGCGGAACCAAGCTGGAGCAGCTGGACCGGTTCGCACTTTCCAATTTTTACTGACAACCAGAAAGATTGGTACTATATAAATCTTTTAATAAAAACACCGGATACCATTAAAGATGGGAAACTAAAAATATACACATATAATTGGGTGAGTGACACAAGCTACGCTGATAGCTTACAGATTACCGAATTTAATAGGTTTCCGTTTAATGATAGCTTACCGGATTTTGCCTTCAGTCCTTTAACTTATGAAATACTGAATGAATTAGCATTTTATACAAAAAATGCAAATGAGACAAATTATATTGATTTATTAGATGAAAAAATTCTTGATAAAGTTTTTGAAAAAAATGCCGTTTCAAGAAATCAATATAAGAAAGAATTAAAACGACGTATAAAGAATGCAAGTTTAGCTGTTGTTTTTTCTCAAATAAAATTGGATGCTGCATTGTTTAAAAATCCTAGTGTAAAGACAAGCCCACGGGAAACATTTGAGCATAAGCTAACCGGTTTTACAGAAAAGATTGTTTATACACAGGGTGAAAATATAACGGTACAATTGCAAAACGCATCGCAACTTAAATCGATACAAATTTTAAAAGCAATTGACAATTATAAATTTCAGAAAATAAATTTCATTACCGTTAAAGATAAAAATTCTTTTAGGTTAGCAACAGACAGTTTATCTCCCGGAGTTTATAATATTCAGTTAAAAGACAAATCTACTGTATTTAATATTCCTGTTATCATTAACTGTAAAACTGTTTCTAAATTGATAGTATTGGCGCCGATAACCACGTGGCATGCATATAATTACTATAACGGTAAATGTTTTTACGTTAATACCAAAGATGATAGCTGCGTATATCATATTTCAACCCAACGTCCATTAGTTTCTTGTCTATTTGATTCATTACTAGTTGGACATGACTTGTTTATTTTTAATAATATTTATAGATTCTTTTATGAAAATTATGGATGCAATGTCTATCCGGATTATTATCTCGAAGCCTATCCTGAACTTTTTAAAAATATAAGTACGGTAGTTTTTGCACAACATTGCGAATATTTTTCTTCAAAAATGTTCAACGCGCTGGCAGAATTTTCTCTACAAAAAAATATTATTTCATTAGGCGGAAATCAGGCATATTATAAGATTCAATTATCTGACGATTATAAGACTATTGAATGCAGAAAAGACGGAACATTTTTAGATAATACACTAATCCCGGCAGGAAACTGGCGTACTGCATATTCTGATGAAGCAAAATATTGGGGTAATGCGTTTACGGATGCCGGATATGAAACATATTGTCCTTACAAAGTTAAAAATGCATCACATTGGATATATAAAAATTGTGTTGTAAAGAATGAAGAAGAATTCGGTAAATATGGAATTGATAACCGAGGTTTGAGTGGTGATGAAATGGATAAGATAAACTTTAATTCTCCCCAAAATACAGTCTTACTGGCTAAAGGTACCAATCCAGATAACGGAGGTGGTGAAATTACAATTATTGAAAATAAGAAGAACGCAATACTCTCTTTTGGTTCTATCGCTTGCGGGAGCGGACTATATAAAGACAAAGTATTTACTCAGATGATTGTAAATTTTATGAATAAATATCATCAAAAATAAAACTACATTAATATTCCTGCAATTGTAGCTGAAAGATACGATGCCAATGTCCCACATAATAACGCTTTTAAGCCTAATTTAGCTAAGTCAGCACGACGGCTTGGAGCCAACTCGCCTATACCACCAATCTGAATTCCAACAGAACTGAAATTGGCGAAACCACATAAGGCAAAACTTGCAATGGCCAATGCTTTTGGGGACATGGTTGCCTTTGCTGCTATTAAATTTGTATATGCAACAAACTCGTTAATGGTTAATTTTTGTCCCATCATGGTGGCCACCTGCATTACCTCAGCATGAGGAACGCCCATTACCCAGGCTAATGGATAAAACAAATATCCAAAGATTACATTTAAACCAAAACCAGGATATATCATTCCTAATAATGCATTAATCAGTGCCATCAGTGCAATAAAGCCAATCAGCATCGCGATTACGTTAATAGAAATTTTCATACCATCACTTGCGCCATGTGATATAGCATCAATAATATTGGTGTATTGGCTTTTTATCTCAACACTCACTTTACCTTTTGTTTGTGATTCTTCTGTTTCCGGAAAAACAATTTTAGAAATGACTAGTGCAGCAGGTGCAGCCATTAAACTTGCTGCTATTAAATATTCTGCGGGAACACCCATACTGACATACACAATAAGAATTCCGCCGGCTATACAAGCCATACTGCCAGCCATTGAAGCCAGTAGTTCACTATTCGTCATGCCGGCTAAATACGGGCGAATCATTACCTGTGCTTCCACTTGTCCAACGAATGCACTGGCAACATTACTTAAGGCTTCTGCGCCGGAAACACGCATCACAAAATTCATTACCCTAGCAATAGCAGCAACAACCCGCTGCATAATTCCTAAATGATATAAAATGGCAACTAATACACAAACTAATATAATGGTAGCAGGAATACTGAATGCAAAAACAAAAGTCCCGGGTGCTCCGTAAGGCAATGCGCCTGCGGCTCCCTGAGGAGAATGGGTATCCGTCATAATGCCGCCATATACAAAAGCAGCACCTTGCTGTGCATAACCTTCAATGGCTTTCATGCCTTCACCTAAAGTCTGAAAGAATGATTTTACAGGAGGAACTTTTAGTATTAACAAAGCAAGCGCAAGCTGTAACCCCAGACCACTGAATACTAATCTGTAGTTGATTGCTTTTTTGTTGTTGGAGAATAGATAGGCAATTGCTAATATTACCACAATGCCAATAAGTCCTGTAAATCTTTCCATAAATGCTCTGTGTTTTAACAAATATAGCTTTTATCGAATAGGATATACTATTGTTTGCCGCATAAAATATCAACAGTTTCCGGAAGTTATCAGATTAATTCTTACTCAGGTCGCGACTGCGTTGCAGAGCATCATCCATACCTTTTTGTATATTATAACTTACTGATGAATTTCCGAAATGTTTTAAAGCAGCCTCTGTGGTACCACCTTTAGAGGCAACTTTATCTATCCATTCTTTACAGGATAAATCATTCACTTTATAAAGTTCTACAGCACCCAGAAATGTTTGCTCTACAATTTTTGATGCTTCGGTTAACGTGAAACCATATTCCATGGTTTTTTGTATCATGGCATCCATAAAATAAAAGATATACGCAGGCCCTGAGCCTGAAACAGCCGTAATAGCATTCAGTTTGTCTTCATCATATAATTGTATAGAAATTCCTGTGGTTTCTAAAAGTTTGCGTACAAAATCAATATCACTTTGCGGTATGGTTTCGGATACCATAAAGCCTGTGACACCTAAACCAACCTGACAAGATAAATTAGGCATAGAGCGAATAACTTTATTGGTGCCTAGTTGTTGTTCCACTTCTTTGATTTTTACACCTGCCATTATTGTCAGGATAATGTGTTTTTCCCGTATAAATGGTTTTAGCTTTGGATACATGGAATAGGCATCCTGTGGTTTTACAGCAAGAATGATTAAATCTTTGTCTAAGATAAAATCGCCAAATTCGTTATACACTTGTCCGAGTTTCATGCGGTTTAATTCCATGATTTGCGCATGATCTTTTTCTATAACTGTCAGTTGTTTGTGTGTGAGGATTTTGGCATTTAAAAAACTTTCGGCAAAACTTCTGCCCATATTGCCACCACCTATAATTAGTACATTCATATTGTAAAAATAGTACTTAGTATTTAGTAGTACGTAATCAGAACACTATTTTTTGTAAATTTATTACATGATTTATCTGATTTTATATTTAATAAGCGGTGCGGTCACCATTTTTGCTGAAAACGCAGAAAGTAGAATGCTGATGTATATTTCAAAAGTGATGTTGATGCCGTTACTGGCATTTTATTTTTATCAGCAATCAAAAGATATAAAATCGTATAAATTTATTTATCTGGCACTATTTTTCTCCTGGTGGGGAGACATTTTTCTGATGTTTCCCAGAGATGAATCTTCTGCAAATGCAAAAATATTATTTATAAGCGGACTGGTGTCTTTTTTAATCGGACATCTTAATTATATCATCCATTTTATAAAAGAGGTAAATCCCAAAACAAAAGTAACCGTGATAATTGAGAAACCTTATCTGGTGTTGCCGTTTCTTTTATTTATATTTTTATTCCTGAAGTTATTGTTTCCGACATTAGGTACTATGAAAATACCCGTAACTATTTATGGAATTGTTATTACCTGTATGATGATGGCTGCGTTTAACCGTAAAAATCTGGTAAGCAGCAATTCTTTTTATCTTATCTTTTGCGGAGCGCTTTTATTTGTCTTTTCAGATTCCTGTATTGCCATTAATTTATTCTACAAACCATTTGATTTAGCAAGAATAATTATTATGGCTACGTATATCATAGCTCAATTGTTAATTGTTAAAGGAGTTTGGGAAGAAAGAAAAAATCTCTCTTAATTTTCATCCATTTTTACTTGTTGTTTGTATACTCTGTTGGAGATTCCGATACTTAATTCATATAAAATAAAAATAGGAGTGGAAATAAGCAGTAAGCTGGTAATATCACCTTGCGGAGTAATAATGGCAACAACTATCAAAATTACTACATATGAAATTTTTCTTCCATTGCGCATAAACTGTGGTGTCAGTATTCCTAATTTCGTCAGCAAAAAAACCAGCATTGGAAGTTCAAATAAAATACCGGTAGGAATGGTCATCGTAATTAATAAGCCGATGTAACTGTTTATGTCTATCATATTTTGTACGATAGATGTTGCCTGATATTGAATTAAAAAATTAATGGAAAACGGTGCGATTATAAAATAGCCGAATAAACAGCCAATCGTAAACAATAAAGAAGTAATAAACACAATCCCACGCGTATTTCTGATTTCGCGTTCGTGTAATGCCGGTTTTACAAACCGCCACAGTTCCCAGAAAATATATGGAAATGCAGCCACCGCACCTACATACATTGCCATCTGAAGATGTAACATAAACTGCCCCGTGATATCCGTATTGATAAAAACAAATTTGGCATCCTGAATACAAAGACCCTGAAAAAAAGCAGAATGTGCATCTAACCAGCAAAATAATTTATTAGTAGGGAAATCTGCTCTTGTTGGTCCGAATAATAAATAATCAAACATGAATTTTTTCTGGGTAAATGCAATGAGCGCACCGGCAACTATTGCAATGGCTGAACGCATGATATGCCAGCGCAGGGCTTCGATATGATCGAAAAAGCCCATCTCTTTTTTTTCATTACTATCTGTTATATTGCCCATTTTGCCATTGCAAAAATAAAGCTTTAAATATCAATGAAATATTAATTTTATGATAGGCATAAGATACCAGGTATAAGGCAAAGAGTGTAAATTACATGGCTTTTGCCTTTTTGCTAACTCCCTTTACTCACCAAGTAAGTTCAGCAACTTATCTACTTTTGGAGCTAAAATGATTTCTGTTCTTCTGTTTGCAGCCCTTCCTTCAGGTGTGCTATTTGATTCTTTTGGGAAGAACTCACCACGGCCGGATGCAAGCACCTGAAGTGAATTTACTTTGTATTTATCCGTTAGTATATGCAATACACTGCTGGAACGCATTAAACTTAAATCCCAGTTGTCTTTTATTGGTCCACTGCCATTGCCATAAGGTACATTGTCGGTATGTCCTTCTATATTTACCTGTATATCCGGATTCTTTTTGATAACATCCGATAGTTTTCCCAGAGCGTCCACACCTTTACTTTCTACAATAGTTGAACCGGATTTGAATAATAATTTATCAGACATAGAAACATAAACTTTGCCATCTTTCGTGTATACACTTAATTCACCGGCAGAAAAATCGGTCAGTGCTTTTTTAATCGCGTCACGCAAGGCATCCGCTTTTGATTTTTGCTCCGTCAATAATTTATTGAGTTCAATAATTTTTGCTTCACGTGCCAGCAAGTCGGCATTCGCTTTTTTTAAATCAGCTTCTTTTTGCTGTAAGGCAATTTTTTGTTTTTCCAAGTCCAGTTGCATCTGCAATAAATCTGCATTTGTTTTCTGGTCTTTATCACCGGCAGCCTTTAATTTTTGCAGATATTCCTGCTGAGATTTGGCAAAGAGTGCACTTTGCTCATCCAATTCTTTTTTCATCGATTCTATTAAATCTGCTAAAGCAGTAGAATCGCTTTTTAATCTTTCAATCTGAGTGGACAGATTTGTATTTCTTGTAGTGCAATCTTCTTTTAAAGAATCAAGACTTGCATTCAAGAATTTATTTTTAACAGCTTCATTCAGATAATCATTCAAGGCCTTATCGTATTCCTTTTGTGTTACACAGTTAGAAAATAAGAGCACTGCCAGTATGGAGATAAGATATTTCTTCATAAAAAATCGATTCATACAAATATCCGTTTTCTATTTACCAATTTACATGCTTATCTTTACACAAATGTCTAAAACCAAGACCATATTTATTTGTCAGAATTGTGGCACCAACTCACCAAAATGGATGGGAAAATGCAATAATTGTGGTGAATGGAATACATTTGTAGAAGAAATTGTAGAAACAAAACCTTCTGCCAATAAGCCTGTACTGACCAAAACAAAACCACAATTATTGCAGGAAATCTCTAATGAAAACCGTCAGCGTATTATTACGTCAGATACAGAACTGAACCGGGTGTTGGGTGGCGGCATTGTTCATGGCTCTTTGATTTTAATTGGCGGCGAACCGGGAATTGGAAAATCAACTTTACTGTTACAAGTGGTGCTGCAAACAAAAGGCTTAAAAACATTATATGTTTCAGGCGAAGAAAGCGAGCAGCAGTTAAAAATGCGTGCCGACAGAATTAAGCAAACGAATAATGAAATTTTTGTGTATACTGAAACTTCTGTTGAGTCGATTATGCAGCAAATAGAGCATGTACAACCGCAGTTGTTAGTAATAGATTCTATACAAACACTGGAAACTTCACTGATAGAATCGGCAGCTGGGAGTGTTTCACAAATTCGTGAAG
>DAORIK010000026.1:0-26303 GCA_035438465.1 Chitinophagales bacterium
GCGTGTTTTTATGCCGAATGGTATTAGTATAGGAATTGGATATAAAACAGAAACGATACCAATAATACATAGAATAAGTATAGTTTGAGGTTGTAAGAAAATTGTAAAAAAAATAGCTAAAATTCCGGAACCATAAATAGTGATTTTGTTTAAAGTCGGATATTTTTCGAACCATTGTACGACTAATTCCTCTTTATTGGCATACTCCCCTTTTTTATAATAAATCCATCTGCTGATTTGGTATACAAACCATGTAGAAAAAAAGATTTGTGCTGATAAGTACCAAAAATTCTCCATATAAATATCTAAGAAAAACATATTTGCCCACATAAAACAAACTGCCGCGATGGCAATAAACAAGTTCGTCTCTATTAGTATTTTTAAAAAACGCAACATAAAAAAATCCGTAAGCAAGTGCTTACGGATTGAATATACAATTTATTTTATTTCTGAATGTTGCGTTAACTTAAATACTTCAAACGCATTTTAGGATTTATTTTCTTCAGTGTTTCAAAAATCAGTTTTATAACTCCTTCCACATCAGATTTTGCAACCGTTTCTACGGTAGTATGCATATACTTTAAAGGCAATGAAATTAACGCGCTTGGTACGCCACCGCCGTTATAAGCAAATGCATCTGTGTCTGTTCCAGTTACACGGCTTGCAGCATCGCGCTGAATCGCAATTTTTTCTTTTTCTGCTGTATCAATTATTAAATCACGAACAATATTATGTACTGCAGGCGCATAGGTAACCACCGGTCCTTTTCCGCATTTAAAGTCGCCATGCTCTTTTTTATCAATCATTGGTGTTGTCGTATCATGACAAACATCCGTAATAATAGCAATATTCGGCTTTATTTTATTTACGATCATCTCAGCACCACGCAACCCCACTTCTTCCTGCACAGAGTTGCAGATATATAAACCGAAAGGTAACTTTGTCTTAGATTCTTTTACTAAACGGGCAACTTCAGCAATCATAAATCCACCAACACGATTGTCCAGGGCTCTTCCAGTGTAGTATTTCTTATTCAGCATCATGAGTTCATCTTCATAAGTAATCACACAGCCCACATGAATTCCCATTGATTCCACTTCTTTTTTATCTTTTGCACCCACATCTATGGTAATATTTTTGATAGATGGTGTTGTGTCTTTTGACGTATCACGTAAATGAATGGCAGGCCATCCGAAAATTCCTCTTACTATTCCTTTTTTGGTATGAATGTTTACACGTTTTGAAGGAGCAATCATGTGGTCTGAACCACCATTGCGTATAACATTTATCAGTCCGTCTTCTCCGATATAACTAACAAACCAGGAAATTTCATCGGCATGTGCTTCAATTACCACTTTAAATTCTGCCTCCGGATTGATAACTCCATATACAGTTCCATAATGGTCAACATGATATTCATCTAAATATGGTTTCACATAATTCAACCAGATTTTCTGTCCTTCCGCTTCAAACCCGGTTGGGGATGCATTATTCAAGTATTTGAATAAAAAATCTTCAGCTTGCTGGTCGATAGAATATTTCTTCATTTGTGTGTTTTTAAAATTAAATAATTAAGGGTTATAAAAATTTGAACTTATTATTGTGTTAAAAGATCCATTGTATATAATCTAACTACCTAATTATCATACAATTTTTGCGAACACAAAGATAGAATATATTTGTAAATAAAAAAACCGGTACGAAGGTACCGGCTTTTATAACAATCTGATTAAGATATTAGAATTTTAACTCATCTAAAGAAATTACCTGCTGCTGTGCAACATTTCCTGCATTATCACGTATATCCAGTGTAATTTTAACAGGCGTTGCATTCCAGTCAATATTAATGATACCAAAGCTTAAGGCTCTGTAAGCGTTTCCGATTCTATAAGCATTTGGAGCCGCTGCTGCTTCTGTATGCGTCAACCCGCTTGAAGTAAAATCATAAATTGGATATTGACCGGCTGGAGAACGCTTGCTGAATTCTGAATAATGAACATCACCACTTACAACAAATACACCTTCTGCATTCGCATCTTTAACAGTCTGGAAAAATTTTTGCTGCTCCAGCGGATAATTTGGCCAGCCTTCCCATCCGTTTTTTTCAATACACATTTGAGAACTGGAAACTACAATTCTGACAGTTGCCGGTTTTTCCAATTCAGTCTTTAACCAGGCCCATTGCGTTGCACCTAAAATAGTTTTCGTCGGGTCTGTTGTCGGAGTTATAGGCTCAGGTCCTATTACATCTAAGAAATTTCTGCAATCTAACATAATAATCTGTACTCTGTGACTGGCATCTCCGTACATATAAGATGTATAAACTCCATCATGCGTTCTGATGTCGTGTGTGGACGGTATTTGCCAGAACTGCATAAATTTATCTTTAGACTGTAACTTATAAGGAAACTCTTTACCAGCATTATTTAAACCGTAATCATGGTCATCCCAAGTAGCAATAGTTGGTACTGCCGCACGGAAATTTTTGTAGTCATAGTTATTTTTTAACAAGTCATACTGTGCCTGAATCCATGCCGGATAATCAGGATTACTGATAATATTATCAGCATACACATTATCACCCATAGCTATACAAAGCTGAGGATTTTGCGCTTGTATGGCTCTGTAAATAGATAAATTTCCTGTTTGATAACAGCAGGAAGTAATAGCAATCTTGGTAAGATTTAAACTAAGATCGTTTTGCTTAATAGTTGGTTCTGTTCCTGTCGGAATACAGGCTGTGATTACAACGGAAAAACAAAAAAGATAGAATATTTTTTTCATAAAGTGGATTTACACCAAAATTATGAATTTTATGTGAATTAATTAAATTAAAAAACACAAATATTACAAAGGAATATTTCCGTGTTTTTTCTTAGGTGAATTCACTACTTTATTTTCAAGCATTCTGAATGCTTTTATAAGCTTAATCCTTGTTTCTTCAGGTTTAATCACTTCATCAATGAAACCTCTTGCGGCAGCTTTATACGGATTTGCAAATGTATCTGTATATTCATCTACTTTTTCCTGTAATTTCTCTTCAGGATTGGAAGCTTGTTTTATCTCATTTTTGAAGATAATTTCAGCAGCCCCTTTAGGTCCCATTACGGCAATTTCAGCAGTTGGCCACGCAAAATTCATATCTGCACCTATATGTTTTGAATTCATTACATCGTATGCACCGCCATAGGCTTTACGTGTAATCACTGTCACTTTGGGAACTGTTGCCTCACTAAGTGCATATAACAATTTGGCTCCATTTACAATAATGCCATGCCATTCCTGATCAGTTCCCGGCAAAAATCCCGGAACATCTACAAATACTAACAATGGAATATTGAATGCATCACAAAAACGGGTAAACCTCGCTCCTTTTCTCGAAGAATTAATATCTAAAACACCCGCTAAATATGCAGGTTGGTTCGCTACAATACCTATACTTCTTCCTGCTATCCTAGCAAAACCGACCACTAAATTCTCCGCAAATGATTTATGCACTTCAAAAAAAGAATTCTCATCTGTTGTATGTTCAATCACATCTCTGATATCATATGGTTGATTTGGGTTTAGTGGTAAAATTGTTTTTAAAGTTTCTCTTATTTCAGAGCCGTTTGTTATATACGGATAATTCGGTGCTGCCTCTTCGCAATTTTGAGGAAGATAACTCAATAATTGTTTTACCTGGTTAATACATTCCACTTCATTTTTTGCAGTAAAATGAGTAACACCACTTTTAGTAGCATGAGTAATCGCACCGCCTAATTCTTCTGAAGTTACTTCTTCATGTGTAACTGTTTTCACAACATTCGGGCCAGTCACAAACATATAAGAAGTATTTTCTACCATTAGCGTAAAATCTGTCATTGCAGGTGAATATACCGCACCTCCGGCGCATGGGCCCATAATTGCGGATATCTGAGGTACCACACCGGAAAATTGTACATTGCGGTGAAAAATATCTGCATATCCACCAAGTGAAACCACTCCCTCCTGAATACGTGCACCTCCTGAATCATTTAACCCGATTACAGGAGCGCCTGTTTTTGCAGCAAGATCCATAATCTTACAAATTTTTTCAGCATGTGTCTCTGAAAGTGAGCCGCCAAAAACAGTAAAATCCTGAGAAAAAACATATACTAAACGGCCATGAACAGTGCCAAACCCTGTAACAACACCATCTCCTAAATAGTTTTCTTTGTCGATACCAAAGTCAGTAGCACGATGTGTAACGAGCATACCAAGTTCTTCAAAACTACCTGCATCTAACAGTAATTCTATACGTTCGCGGGCGGTTAATTTTCCTTTTTTATGCTGATCATCAATACGTTTCTGTCCGCCACCTAATAATGCTTCCTGTTTCTTTTGTTCCAGTACTTGTAATTTTTGTTCGTGCGTCATAATTACAAATATACAAATTTGTCCTGATTCTAATCCTGATGTAATATCAATATTCTTTAGAACTTAATGTTTGTATAATTAATTTAGCAGCTCTTTCTGAAGCACCTTTCTCCCCTATCTTTTCTACCAATGAATCATAAAACTTTTCTGCGGATGTACTTAATAGTTTGTTTAGTTCAGCGGATATTTTTTCTGCATTACAATCTTGCTGTATAAGCTCTTCTACATTCTTTTTATTAGCTATCAGGTTTGGTAAAGAAATAAAATTTACTTTTGCCAGTCTTTTTCCAATTTGATAGTTAAGCCAGGATGTTTTATAAATTACAACTTGTGGTACATTTAAAATCGCGGTTTCTAAAGTAGCAGTTCCACTACACACAACAGCTGCTTTTGCTTTTCCCAACACTTCATATGTTTTATCAAAAACAATAGAAACATTTTGGGGATAAATTACTGGATATAATTCTGCTAATCTTGAAATTCCTGTAATAATAAAATTTTCGTTTGGAAATTTATTTACAGTTTCGAGCATAAAGGGTAGTAGCGTTTTTAATTCTTGCTTTCTGCTGCCCGGTAAGAGTGCTATAATATCTTTTGTATTTTTTTGAACAGATTCCTCAACTAGTTCAGAATGGCTATGAATCACATCTAACAATGGATTCCCGACATAGAATGCTTTATTGTAATTATGCTTATGGTAAAAAGATTCTTCAAAAGGTAAAATACATAAGACCAAATCGACATTCATTTTAATTATTTCTACTCTTCTTACATTCCATGCCCAGATTTTAGGAGAAATATAATAAGCGACTTTGAAACCATTTTGCTTGCACCACTTTGCCATTCTCAGATTAAATCCGGGATAATCTATGAGAATAACAATATCCGGTTGAAATTGTAAAATAGTATGTTGTACTTCTTTAAAATTTCGGCGAATTGTTCTCAGGTTTTTCAGTACTTCATAAAACCCCATGAAAGCCAATCGTTCTAATCCAAACAAAATATCTACATTTGCATTTCTTAGTTTATCTCCACCTACGCCTTTAAATACAGCCTTTTCGTCTAACAAAGAAAGATGTTTGACTAAATTACTACCGTGCAAATCACCGGAAGCCTCCCCTGCTATGATGTAGTATTTCAATAATTAGATAATTACAGTAGATATTTTATTGCGAACATCGCTAAAATATACAGTATAGAAGCGATGAAAATTCCTTTGCACAAATTGAATTTCTTCATCAAATTAAATAAAAAGAAAAACGGTAGATTGATAAAAACACAAACTTTAATAAATGAAGGTAAAACTGCAAAATCTCTCGCACCGGAAACATATTCATTCCAGGGCAAATAGCTGAATTTTATTTTCCAATAAATAATGAACATGAACATTGGCAATATGAGTCCGATAATAAATCCGATTAAAGTCTGGTCTATCTTCTCTAAAAAATGTTGTTGATTCGTTTCGTTATTCATGTAAATTCCAATTTTGATTAATGTAAGAAATTGCGTGATGATGTGTTAAATCAAATTGAACGGGTACTATAGAAACATAACCATTTTCCAAAGCCCACACATCTGTATCTTCGCCCTGATCATGATTTACAAATTTTCCGGTAAGCCAGTAATAATTTTTTCCATTCGGGTCACGGCGTTCATCAAACTCCTCTTCCCATTTTGCATTGGCTTGTCTGCATATTTTCATGCCTTTAATTTCGCTTAATGGCAGTTTGGGGAAATTCACATTTAACAAGGCGTCTTTTGTTAAACCGGAATTGAGCATATTGCGCACAATTCTTTCTACATATACTTGTGCTGCAGAAAAATCAGCGTCAAAAGAAAAATCCAGTAATGAAAAACCGATGGCGGGAATACCGTCGATAGCAGCTTCCATAGCTGCAGACATAGTTCCTGAATATATGACATTGATAGACGCATTAGAACCATGATTAATTCCGGAAACACATAAGTCCGGTTTGCGGTGCAATATTTTATCAATCGCAATTTTTACACAATCTACCGGAGTGCCTGAACACTGGTAAGAAGGAATTCCTAAATCATTAAAGACATCAACTTTTTGCAAACGCAACGGATCGTGAATGGTAATAGCATGTCCCATGCCCGATTGCGGGCTGTCGGGAGCTACAACAGTAACATCTCCGAATTTAGCCACTGCTTCCACTAATGCGCGGATGCCGGGTGAGATAATTCCATCGTCATTCGTTACTAAAATTACAGGTTTACTCATGCTGTAAAGATACATAATGATTTATGATTTCAAATCCGATAATTATAGAATTCAGATGTTATATTGTATTAATACTACTATTGTATTTAGCATTTTTTAAGTAGATTTGAAGAAATGAGTTCAAAAGGAAAAAATATATTAATAGCTGTATTAATTATTTTAGTGTCAATTCTTTCTGTAAAATTATTTATCAGCAATATTTTTTCAAAAAAAGATACTTCTAAAGTAGACAGCACCATTGTGGTGCAAAGAATTCAAAAAGTACTGAAATTAGTAACAGTAGAAGGAAATTTTTCTGAATTGATGAACTATAAAGATTTTGATTATATCGATTTTCCGGGATTTAGAAAAGATGCGCTGATTCGGGTGAATGCAAAAGTTTCCATTGGATATAATCTGGAAAATTTAAAAATATCTTCAAATGAAAAAGATAAAACGATTGTTATCCAACAGATGCCGGCTCCTGAAATACTTTCCATAGATACTGATATTAAGTTTGAAAATCTCAGCACTGGTTTGTTTACAAATTTCAGTGAAGCAGAATTATCAAAGTTAAACAGTTTGGGTAAAGAAAAAATCAAAGAAAAAGCATTGAGTACAGAGTTGATAAAGCAAGCGGAAGAACAAAAGAAAGATATGTTCGATTTGATTTTTTATATGGCAAAACAAAACGGCTATAAAATTATTATTGAAGGAAATGAATTAAAGCAATTAACAGTTAACAATTGACGATGAATAATTATTTATTCAACAATTAAAAAAATGGAACCAGGCATTATCATCACCATAGGAATTATATTGCTCGTTATCGGGCTGGTGAGCTGTGTATTACCACCATTGCCTGGTCCGCCAATTGCATATATCGCTTTATTAATTGCCCGTTTGGGCTTAGATAAGCAAGATGAAATACCTTTATGGTTACTGATAACATACGGCGTTTTCATTGTAATCGTTCTAATTATAGACAATTTTATTCCTGTATGGAGTACCAAAAAGTTTGGCGGCACAAAAGCAGGTATCAGAGGTTGTTTCATCGGTATAGTTGTGGGTATTATTTTTGCACCGTTTGGTGGAATCTCAATTATTATTTGTCCATTTTTAGGTGCTATGATTGGTGAGTTGATAGATGGTCAGGAATTTTCATTGGCCATAAAATCAGGAATTGGCTCCTTTATCGGATTTCTGTTGACTAGCGGTATAAAGATTATTTTAGTCCTGATGATATGCTATCATTATTTTAAAGCTGTATTTTGACAAAATGGATAAGCTGCAAAATTTGTATTTGGTAAGACTGTTTCGTCAAAATAAAATTTTGTTTGTTTTCGTCATGCTCTTCATTTTTTTTCAAGGTTATTTTAATCAAAAACGAGTGCACTCGTTTCCCTGGTTTGTATGGGATATGTATTCACGAACGGAGACTTTACCTGATACTCTTACACAAACTGAAGTTTTTATTGATGGTAAGCGGCTGGATGTAACAAATATTCCAATCTGGCAGGAAGCTACGATACTACATACCTATAAAATGTATAATTGGCAGCGAATGAATAATTATAATGATCCTATGGATGCAGTTGTAAAAGAACGCACACGCCTTTTCCCAGAAAGAATATACTCTTTTGTTGCTTATAAAATTAATAATCATCCGGAGGAATCAAAAAACTATCCGATGTGGCTGCATCGTTACATGGAAACAATTTTAAAAAAGAAGATTAAATCTGTAGAAATAAGAGATGCGCAGTACAAGCTTCAAGGAACTAAATTTATAGATATTCATAACAGCTGGAGTGTATTAAAAGTAGAAATGTGAAAGCACTCATAAAATTACATATCACTAACAGAAATACTTTTGCCAGAATCTTGTTTGGATACTTTATACTATTATTAGTTTACAGATTTAATAGCGGCACATTTCTTATATTCACTTGCGGACAGCCTATGAAAGGACCGGAAATGGATTATACATTCTGGTTAAGTCATTGCACAGGTTTCCCCCATTTTGTAATACAACATTACTGGGCATGCCTGCTCATTGATGCCGGAGTTATTATCTTTTCCTTAACCTGTTTTATCTCAGATAAATCAAGATTCCTGTATTGCACTTTATTAATGCTCTTCTTTTTTATCCAAAGAATTACCATAGAATCTTATTCCTGTTCGCATTCCAAAAGTATGAGCGCCGTATTTATTGCTTTACTGCCCTTTTGTTTTAAAAAAGACAAGCACATGAATTTAGTTGTTGAGTTCAGCCGGTATTTTTTACTTTTTATAATGCTTTCATCCGCTCTACACAAATTCACCAATGGCTTGCTTTTTTCTCCTGAAAATTTTGTGAATGTTTTAATTAATCAGCACAGTGATTTAGCGATACTGAATCCGGAACATATTTCATACAGAATTGCTCAAAAATTAATTGCACATCCAAAACTCGCTGCCACATCTTACATTCTATTGTTTTGCACACAAGCTGTTTTTATGGTTGGTTTTTTCACACGGAAATATGACACTATTTTATTTATGCTTTTAATTGTGTTTGCAGTAACGACTTATTACATCATGAGAATTTACAATTTTGATATTGTAGTTTTAGGTTTATTTCTTTTATACTATCCGAGTTCCGATAAGCATAGAAAAACTACATGATTTATCGATAACATATTTATAAAACAACTTTCAATATTTATATTCTTAGCATCTGCAATATTTGCAACAATCAGCAAATGTTTAATGCGTAAGTTTTTTATCACTTCTTTAACATGACGTTAGCGGAAGAAATATAAACTAATAGGTATTTTAGCAAAAAAACTTTCGAAATGCCTTTATTAGATTTTGACAAATTCAGAGAAGATTTTAGCTTACATAATCACCGTGCCCGCGTGTTTTCATGGCCTTTTTTCGGAACGCTGATTGTGGCTGCAGGTTTATTCGTTTTGTATAAACTCAATCAATATGTTGATCCCTGGCAAACTTGGAGACAGGCATTAGGCAATGCCACACATTTCTGTGAGTTAAACAGATTTGATCAATTGATTGTTCAACCTTCCAATACCTGGTCTAACCTTGGTTATATCATTATTGGATTGATATTTATAGGCATTGCTAAGAATGACCATAAATATGAACACCGTCATAACGTAAATAATCTGCTGGCAAAATTTCCCGGTTTCTCCTATTTAATAGGTTTTTCAGCATTATATATGGGTTTCGGTAGTTTTATGTATCATGCTACATTGACTTATTTTTTTCAGAAATTAGACCAAACCGGTATGTATTTTTTATTAATCGGATTTATTTCCTATACCTTATTTAAAATATTTCCACAAATAAAATACAGAGGCAAGCTGTATGTTTCCAATAAATTTTTTATCGTTGCTGCAATAATCTTTCAACTGTTATTCTTCTTTTTCCTGTGGAAATTACCTATCAATATTTTATTTCCTGCACTCATTATAGTATTCTTTATAACAAACTTTATTTTAATTGCAAAAATCAGAAATTCAGTTTCCATTATCAGTTTACTGAAAGCGTCCTTAATTACTTTTCTGATTGCAGCATCTGTTTGGGTGCTTGATATTACTAATAAATTATGCTCACCAACCAGTATTTTTCAGGGACATGCATTGTGGCACCTGATTAACACAGCCAGTATTTTCTTAATTTATTTATACTACAGGAGTGAAGAGTTTTTAACCCCTGAAGAACAAGAAGCGGCAGAAACAGTTTAATACATTTTTTCTTACGTTGCAGTAGAGTCTGTACATAATCGTATACTTTTATTATCTTTAGTTCTGTTCTATAAGTTTATACTATGCGGCTCAGTTACTTCACAGATAAAATACGCTCCTTTCTTTCTTTTAAGGAAACTGATATCACTGTTAAATTAACTGACCGATTCTTATTAACCGGCAGTTTGATAATCATTATACTAGGAATTTACACCACTTATGATGTAAGCCGTTTCTCCGATATCCTGTTCTGGGATGAAACCTTGTATATGGAAAAAGGCCTGAAATTATGGCATTCTCCGTCACTTGATTGGGGACCGTTTTACAATTTTTGGTACAAATTGTTATCCTATTTTACACAGGATAAAATTGAATTGTATTATCTGAATATAAAAATTCTTTCTACACTACTGCCCTTAGTACTGTTTATCTTTTTAATGGTAAATAATATAAATCCTGTGTTGTCATTTTGTGTCAGCATTTTATTTATGTATTCTTTTATGAATCTTCCGGTTTGGCCAAAAGTATCGCACTGGTGCTTAATCGTTTTTTTAGTACATATGATTATTGCACGTTATGCACGGAATATTTATGTAAAATTTATTATCATACTATGTGGCATGATTCTATGCAGTTATATACGTCCTGAATTTTATTTAGCCTACCTGTTATTTACCGCATATACTATTTTGCATTTTATTGTTTACAGAAAACAATATTCTATAAAATATATTACGGCATATATTTTTGTCGTTGCTATACTATTTGGAATCGTGAAACTGATAGGAAACCCTGTAAATGCGGGTGGTAACGGACGAATGCTGATTACATTCGGGCAGCACTTTGCTTACAATTACTGCAACTGGAATCATTTAAAATTTAAACCTTTCTGGATTGACTGGGTATTTTATTTGCAGGATAATTTTATGAATATTTCAAAGGGCGAGATGGTTAAAATATTTCTGCACCATATCTTTACGAATATTATTACATACGCAACAGCTATCCTAAAAATTATAGTTTCTTTCATTTTTCCTTTGTTTCATAAATACCTGAACATACATTCAATACTACTTGTAAGTTTGTCTTTTTTAGTAATTTCTAAATTCAGCAGCTTTACAAAACCGTCTTTAGGAAATATAAAATCGTCTTTTCAAACTGCAAACGGATTACAAAAAATACTTTTCATATTTTGCATACCTACACTTGTTTCATCCATAATTGCTTATCCACGTGCCCATTACGTTTTACTTCAAATTCCATTTTTCTTAATTCTTTTTGTGTTGTTTATTCAATCATTTGTAAAAACAGAAACAAATTTCAGACTGCTTGGAGTAATAACTGTTTTACTGTTTTTTGCCAAACCATCATCAGACAGCTTTGATTATTTCGATTTATTACGGGAGAAGAAATCACTCTGTAATGTAACTACTGTTAGATATTTAAAAGAAAACTTCAAAGAAAAACAATTAAAAGTATTTGATTTGGAAGGCAATATTAATTCTGCCTTGCCTTCGAACTTTAATACCAACAGCGTTGATTTTTTCACTTCACACTCCACTGTTGTCAGCCGTTATATTGACAGTTCAAATACAGACATTATATATGTAACGCCTACATTACTTTATTCGAGATTCACAGAAAAAGACACGCTTTTAAAAAACTGGATTGCATCTCCGGAGAAGTATGGATTTAAAAAAATTAAAACAGGAAATTTTGATGCTTACTTATTGAGCAGACTGCATTAATTAATCAATTAAATAAACTCACTCAACTCCAGCCATCGCAATTCTTTCTTATCTAAAGCAATAATAATTTCTTCTATCCGTTGTGCGGTTTTTTGTATTTCGTTATGGTCAGTGCTTCCGCCTGATAATTTTTCAGTCAGCACAGTTTTTTCTTTATTCAGTAAATCAATATCTTTCTCTAACTGCTTGAACTCCGTTTGTTCTTTAAACGATAGTTTTCTTTTGGCAGAAGCAGTATTGAATGTGTTTGCACCCGACAGATTTTTTTCAGCACGGGAAGCTTCCCGTTGCTCTTCCTTTAACTGCATTCTGTATTCATTGTAATTTCCGATAAAATCGCGCACTTTACCATTTCCTTCAAATACAAATAAATGCTCTGTCAGCTTATCTAAGAAATATCTGTCGTGGCTAACAATTACGAGACAACCTTTGAAATCCAGCAGGAAATCTTCTAAAACCTGTAACGTCAATATATCTAAATCATTTGTCGGTTCATCTAAGATTAAAAAATTAGGATTCTTCATCAGAATCGTTAATAAATAAAGTCGTCTTCGTTCACCACCACTTAATGTTGAAACCATATTGTATTGCTGTGACGGTGTAAATAAAAACCGCTCCAGTAGTTGTGATGCTGAAATAGTGCCTTTCCCTACCGGCAAAAACTCAGCAATATCTTTAATCACATCAATCACTTTTTTATCAGCTTTCAGTTGTATCCCCTTTTGGTTGTAATATCCAAATACTACTGTCTCGCCTAATACTGTATTGCCGGAATCAAAAGTCTCATCACCGGTTATAATATTCAATAAAGTAGATTTTCCACAACCATTTCTCCCAACAATACCAACACGTTCGCCCCGCTGAAACTTATGCGAGAACTTGTCCAACAAAATTCTGTCTCCATACTTTTTACTGATATTGTGTAACTCTAAAATCTTTCCGCCCAATCGTTGCATTTTCACTTCTATTTCTACTTTCTTATCTTCTACTTTTGCAGTCGCTGCAGCCTTTACATTTTCAAAATTATCTACTCTTGATTGTGCTTTTGTTGTACGGGCTTTAGGCTGTCGGCGCATCCACTCCAGTTCTTTTCGGAATGTATTTTGTGCACGTTCCACATTCACCCGCTGATTTTCTTCTCGCAGTTCTTTATTCTCTAAATATTTTGAATAATTGCCTTTATGTTTATATAAAATTCCATTGTCTAATTCCAAAATCTCATTACAAATATTTTCGAGGAAATACCGGTCGTGTGTAATCATTAACAACGTAATGTTGTTCTTCGACAAATATTCTTCCAGCCATTCTATCATATCCATATCCAGATGGTTGGTCGGCTCATCCAGAATAAAAATATCGGGTTGTTCTAATAACAAAATGGCCAATGCCAGCCGTTTCTTTTGACCACCAGACATCGTACCTACTTTCTGGTCTAAATCAAAAATCAGAAATTTTGACAAAATCAGTTTCATTTGCTGTTCGTAATCCCACGCTTCCAGCTCATCCATTTTATTCATGGCATTTTGCAAATCACCGATACCGTCCAATGCATGTTCATATTCCAAACTTGCCATAAGCACCGGATTTTCCGCATGCATAATTGTTTGATAAACAGTTTTGTTATCATCAAAATCAGGCTCCTGTATTAAAAAACCTGCTTTTATATCCTTATGAAATTTATAATCTCCGGCTTCAGGTGGCTCTAATCCCTGTAAAATTTTTATGAGAGAAGATTTTCCGGTTCCGTTTTTTGCAATCAGTGCTACCTTTTGTCCTTTATCAATAAAGAAAGTAATGTTTTCAAATAAGAGTTTATCGCCATAGTATTTTGACAGGTTATTAACAGAAAGATAGTTCATGCTGCAAAAGTAAGGTTAGTTCGCAAATTTATTTTAAATTTATTTAGTGAAGAAATTTATATCCTTTCTGCTGCTTTTGTTATTCGTGTACTTTTCACCTGCACAAACCAAAAATTATTATATAGAATCGGGGAAATCAAAAACAACATTTCCATTTAAAGTATTTAACAATATTTTGCTGGTGGATGTAAAAATCAACAACAGTAAAACGCTGAAATTTATTTTCGATTCCGGTTGCAAAAGTACTATCGTAATTCATCCGGCGTGGATTGATTCTTTTGATATACCATACAAACAAAAAGTATTTTTTTTCGGCTTGGGCTACAAAGATTCCATTGAAACGATGAAAATGGAAAACGGGAAACTTGAAATTGGCGGACTGAGAGGTGAGCACATTCCTGTTTTCATTTTAAGCAAAGACTCACTCAATCTCGATAATTACCTGGGCACAAAAGTAGATGGTATTTTTGGTGCTGAAATCTTTGAAAAATATTATGTGCACATAAATTATAAAAAACGGTGGGTGGAAATTTCTGAAAAAAAACCGGTAAAGAAATTAAAGTCCGGATTTACCAAAATTCCTGTCGAAATCCGAAAAAGTAAAGGATATGTATCCTGTGTGCTAATGAATGAATCAGGTGAAATGTATTCATCCGAATTACTGTTTGATACAGGCGCGAATATTCCTGTCATTATAAAAAACAAAGAACCTTCCGATTTGAATATCGAAAAATACGTGAACGCGGAAATCGGTGAAGGACTCTCGGGTTCTATGTTTTCAAAAATCAGCCGAATCAAGAGAATTTTTATTGACACGTTCAAACTGAATAATGTAGTTGCCGCTTTTAATGAAACACCCATTACCTTTAAAGAACTTGATGAAAATACGCTAGACGGAAATATCGGAAACGATATTCTCAGTCGCTTTGATATGCATTTTGCGTATCCCGAAAAAGCCGTGTATTTAAAACCTACACGCAGCATGAATGAGGTTTTTGACTTTAATATATCCAACATTATTTTACTGGAAAACAAAACTACAAAAGGCGGTTTTATTGTAAAAAGCATTGCAGGCGACTCACCTCCTTTGCTGGCAGGACTACAGAAAGGCGATGAAATTATTAAAATCGACAAATACAAATGCGCGGACATCTATCTGGAAGACGCACTGCTTTTATTGAATAAACGCATCGGCAGAAAAATCACTATACAATTTATGCGGAATAATGTATCAAACAAAATCACGTATAAACTGGTAAGTATAATTTAAAAGTCAAAATATTATTTTTCGTGCTATAAAGTTAGTATTTTTATAAACATCTCTGCTTAATATGAACAGATTTATTATATCAGTTTTTATTTTTTTTGCAATTATTAGTTGCAAAAAATCCACAGATATAAATAAACATAAATCACAAATACGTTCAAAGTTATATATAACAATTGGTCCTGGTAGCGATACAATTTTTCAATATTATTTATATGATAGTTTAAATCGTTATACCAGTTCAATTCTAAAATTAAACAGCACAAACTCTCCATTAGATGGATATGACAGTATATTTTATTCTTTTAATGAAATAGAAGAACATTATAAATTCCTTAATCAAAAACATAAATATAATTTTTATTTACATTCTGGAACAAATCTTGTTGACAGTATTACTGCCTTAGACCTTAATACAAATGACAATGGTAAAATGATTTTTTTTAGAAGCAATAATAATTATCCTGATTCAATGCATTTTGAATATCTTATATCTAATTTATTGATTAAAAAGACACTTTTCTTTTTCTATGAAAATGATGAATTATCTGAGTTGCATACTTACAACGATGGAGATGTAAGATTATTTGATTATAAATTAAAATTCTATTACCATCCTACTTTCAAGTACAAGAATGGCGTAGATGATACTGAATACTTTATCACCTCTTACATTTTATATGGATTCTCTAAAAATACAGTTTGTAATATTGGTATAGTATCCACTCATCTTTTAGACAGATATGATTACTTTGGTGATCTCAATGATTCTATTCCTTCGCTTCCACATCAGTATAATTATATTGAATATTCTCCATTACAAATTATTGCAACTTCTAGTAATTATAAATACATATACAATTTCTCTAATTAAGCAAATCTTTAAAATCAAGAATTAAATTATAAATCAAATATTCATCATTAACCATTCAAATTTTTATTATTATGCAGGCAATTTATCTTGTAAAAAACGGAAAACCAAAAGAAGCATTTGAATTCAGAGATATACAAATTACGGAGCCTAAAGACGACGAAGTAGGTGTAATCGTAGAAGCATCCGGTATTAACTTCGCCGATGTTGTAGCACGTTTAGGACAATATCAGGACTGTCCGCCACTGCCAGCTGTGATTGGTTACGAAGCCGTTGGGCGTGTAGATAAAGTTGGGAAAGACATAAAAACTGTGCAAAAAGGCGACCGCGTATTAGTATTCACGCGTTTTGGCGGTTATAGCCAGTACGTTATTCAAAAAGAAAATGCCATTGCAAAAATTAGTGAAAGCATGGATGTTGGTAAAGCGCTGGCATTAGCTACACAATACAGCACCGCCTATTATGCCTGTGCAGTTGCCACCAATGTTTTACCCAATGAAACAGTATTAATTCATGCCGGTGCAGGTGGAGTTGGTACCGCTTTAATACAACTGTGTAAATTGAAAAACGCAAAAATATATGCTACGGCCGGCAGTGAAAGCAAACTCGACTATTGCAGAAAACAAGGTGCAACGGTTGCCATCAATTACACAAAAGAAGATTTTTCAGAAGTGATTAAAGAACCTATTGATGTCGCATTTGATAGTTTAGGTGCCACTAATTTCAGAAAGAGTTATAAGATATTAAACCGTGGCGGACGAATTGTTGGCTATGGGGCATCATCTATGACAGATGCAGGTAATATTTTTTCTAAAGCGAAAATGGGAGCCGCATTTGGTATTTACCATCCGGCACAATTATTGATGGAGAGCCGCAGTATGATTGGTGTAAATATGCTTCGCATCGCTGATTACAAACCTGATACGCTGAAATACTGCATGGAAAGTGTGATACAATTATTGCATGAAGGAAAGATAGATCCGCATGTAGGACAGATGTATGCCGCCAAAGATATTTACCAGGCGCACGATGATATGGAAAGCCGTAAAACCATTGGAAAGATTGGAATAGTATGGTAAAGTAGTCAATAGACATTTGTCAATGGTCAATAGTCAAAAACCATCAACACTGATAAAACAATGGGCCACCGAACTTGGTTTCACCCATTGCGGTATTGCGAAAGCTGAATTTTTAGAAGAAGAAGCACCCAAACTCGAAGCATGGCTGAAACGAAGCTATCAAGGCGAAATGCATTACATGGAAAATCATTTTGATATGCGATTAGACCCGCGAATATTAGTTCCGGGGGCAAAATCTGTTATTTCACTTACCTACAATTATTTTACAGAAGAAAAGCAACACGAAGATGCACCGAAGATTTCCAAATATGCTTTTGGTGAAGACTATCATCATGTAGTAAAAGACAAACTATTTTTATTGCTCAAAAAGATGCAGCAAGAGATGGGTGAAATTAATGGCAGATGTTTTGTGGACTCCGCTCCTGTTTTGGAGCGTGTATGGGCAAACAAAGCAGGCATTGGCTGGATAGGCAAACATTCATTGCTAATTACAAAACAGCAAGGCTCATTTTTTTTCTTAGCGGAACTGATTGTAGATATTGAGCTTGAATACGATATTGCTTTTGCTACTGACCATTGCGGCACCTGCACCGCCTGTATAGATGCCTGTCCTACAAATGCAATTGTAGAAAATAAAGTTGTGGACGGCAGTAAATGTATTTCCTATTTTACGATAGAGTTGAAAGATGCAATACCAATGCAATATAAAGATAAGTTTGATGACTGGATGTTTGGATGTGATATATGCCAGGATGTATGTCCGTGGAACCGTTTTTCCAAAAAACATAATGAAGCTAAATTCACACCAAATAAAAAAATGCTCTCCATGAACAGAAAAGAATGGAAAGAAATTACGGAAGAAGTGTTTAACGAACTCTTCCGGTATTCTGCTGTGAAAAGAACAAAGTATGAAGGATTGAAACGAAATCTGGAGTTTTTGGGGTAAAAAAAACAAACATATTTTCAATACTAAAGAATGTATATTTGAATTAGCTACTACAATGTTATGGGTATATACATCGTAAGCGGAAATTTTAAAATACATCAACTAAACATAAATGAAAAAATATTAAAGTCAATAGAACTTATAGAAGAAGTAAAAAGCAAAAATTTTATTCGGGTTTACTTCGCTTTAGCACTGCAAACTGATGCCAATAAAGTCAAATCAATAAAATAAACAATGAACTTTTATTTATAAATTAGCTTCATTTACTGCTGAAGTTTTTCAAAAATCATTCAATTGCTAAGTACACAAACCTTTAATAACTATAAATTACTCGTATGACTAAAAGTGATTTTGAAATTAAGAGCCTTGTCTATTTTGTGCTTATTGCCTGCACATTTAATCTGGTGTTTAGCATATGCGGATTTTGTTGTGTTGAAAGTTCGCTGAAGCAAATACTGCTCTATCAGATAGGAAATGCGTTTGCTATTTCAGGTGCGGTCATGGCAGGCCGATACATTGGTTTACGAAATGAACAGGTAGCAGCCTCAGGTTTTATTTTATTAGGTATTGCACATGGCATCTCATTAGGGGCACTGAGCAGGTCTGCCATAAACATAGACAGAGGCATGACTATTGTAATGCCCATGATTCCGGCGCTCGCTTTTATGTTCTGGTGCGGTATTTTTCCAAAGTGGTTGCGCTTGTGCGGCTTAATTCCGATTAGTTTATTTACTATGGTATATGTGAGGGTACAACTTGGCTATGATTATTTCGACTGGCCGCAAACACTCGGATATGGCACCTTGCAACTTATTGAACTATTCTGGGGCGTTTACATCTATAAAGACTGGAAACAACATAAAGTCTGAAATAGGCACTAACATTGTAGTTTAATTTGAAAATTAGTGGTAAGTTTAATTATAAAAATTTCAGCAAATGCGTTTTTTCATACGTAACTTCAAATGGATAATGCTGGTCTCTGGTTTATTAACCTGTACCATGTTTCTGGGACTTATTGCTCCCGACGCTTCCTTGATTTCTAATTTCGGTGAAACACTTGACGGTCCTTTGGCAGATATTATTGTACGAAACTGGGGAGCATTAATTGGTCTTATGGGAATTATGCTCATTTATGGAACCTTTGATGAATCCGTAAGAAGATTTGCTTTAATAATTGCAGGAATCAGTAAAATTATATTTATTACACTTGTGCTGACATCAGAAAAATCATTTTTGGGATTTGGAGCGGGAACTGCAGTAATTGCGGATTCAATAATGGTGGTATTATATATTGCTTACTTAGTTGTTTCAAAACAGTCAAATCTTACTGCTGAATAATTCTCACTTTAGCCTTCTGAAAAAAGCAACTTATTTATCTGTGCATATTTGCAAAAAATTGTAACTTTCCATAAAAGAAATAGTTATGTTCAGAAAATTTATTTGCATTGTTGTTGTTGTAATCTTTACAGGAGGTTGCGGCAAAGGAACTAAAACATTCACCGTACAGCCAATTTCCTCTTTTATCAATGGTGGAACAGTACCAAAACAGAGTGACCAAATAGATAATGTCACCTATTACGATTTCGGGTTTGGGTTTAAGTCTTCTAAAGCAGGAAAAATAACACAGGTAGGAATAGCTTTGCCTTCCAATGAAACATACAAAGTATCTGTCTGGGATGCAGTAACTAAATCACTTATCAATCAGTATAATGTTACACAAAGTACACCCGGTATTTTTGTGTATAAAACTATTACTCCGGTGGATATTACAGCCAACAGGAATTATTTTATCAGTGTGCTGGCAAATGATTATAGTCGCTATTATAACGACCCGAACGTTGACTTTATGCCTTTTGTAAGTGGTCCGTTGACTATACAATATTATTCTTATGATTATTATGCTACCTATCCTGTTGTTCAAAATTTTCCGGATACTGCAGGTGTCATAACGGATTATTTCGCAGGACCTGTGGACTTTGTTTTTGAATATGAAGAATAATAAGGAGACGATTTGTAAAAATACGGATGATTATATTGCTTTGCAACCACCTGCAAACAGGGCATTATTATTACAGCTGCGGGAAACAATACGAAAAGCTGTGCCGGGTGCGGAAGAAACTATCAGCTATTGTATGCCGGCATACAAGCTAAACGGTGTATTGGTATATTTTGCAGGTTATAAACAGCATATTGGTTTTTATCCGGGTGCAGAGGCAATTACAGTGTTTAAATCTAAATTAACAACATACACTACCTCCAAAGGAACTATACAGTTTCCTTTAGACAAACCATTACCATTAACCTTAATCAGCAAGATTGTAAAATACAGAGTAAAGGTGAATGAGGAGAAGCTCAAAAAGAAGAAATAATGTATAAATTATTTGTCCGGAAGAAAAATGATAATATATCAGTTTCGATTATAAGTACTACATTTAACTTATGACATCAATTGTTCATTTAATATTTCATTCATCATTAAACCAATAACATGAAAAAGACAATCTTGTATGCAGTTATTTTGCTTTTAGCAGTAGCCTGCAAAACTAAAGAAACAACAAACACCGATGCAGCTACAACTTCATCGGGTACCGCTGATTTTCCGTACACACTTGAAAAAGGGTGGAACAACTGGCAAACAGGTGATCCTCAAAATGCGGTTATTTTGCTCAAAATGATAAAAGCCTGGGAAACAAAAAATGTTGAAGAGTGTGTTACCTACTTTGCAGACTCCGTTGTCATGAGTGTTGATTATTATCACGCTAAATTGTCAAATGATAGTATTGCAAGTTTTTTAAATGGAACTTACACGCAATACAAAGATTTGAAAGTGGAAATGCAGGACTGGGAGTCTGTGATTTCTGAAGATAAAAAGTCAGAATGGGCAACAGTTTGGTACAAACAAAGCTGGACAGATGCCAAAGGTGTTGCTGACTCTATTCAGTTAATAAATGAAGCAAAAATTGAAAACGGTAAAATAACTGTTTTTGATGAATACAGCATGCATTATCCTGCTGCTGCTAAAAAATAAACTTCTTCAAACGAATTATAATCACGAGTCTTATGAAAGGCTCGTGATTTTATACAAATGAAATTTCATTATTTATTCCTTGTGGCAGCAACTATGTGTGCCGGTGGGTGTTGCTTTCATTTCAGGACTGATATAGGGAATACCTAAATTTAGACCGCGTAGAATTAATAATACTGCCATTGCTCCAATAAAAACAGGAACTGCCTTCCGCATCTGATTGCGCCATTGCAGCGAAATAAATTTTCCTAATACTGTTACTGTAAACATAACGGGAAAAGTACCAAAACCAAATGCCGCCATAAATAAGGCACTGTGCAATACACTTCCGGTTGCCACCGCTCCTGCTATGGCAACATACACCAAACCACACGGCAAAAATCCATTTAAGAATCCAATAAACAGATACGTATAAAATTGCTTTTCGCTGCGCAACAGTCTGCCTAATAATTGTTTAAGGTAAATGGTATAGGTATTTATAAATGTTTTGTTGGTGTCCAGATATTTTGAGAAAAGCAGAAAAAACAAAATCAAGACACCTAGCGTAATGGATAATATTTGCTGGTAACCACCTATAAAAAACTGGTTTCCTAAAAAGCCGAATAACATTCCCAGAAATGCATAGGCAGTTACTCTTCCAATGTTGTACAAAGAAATAAACAACAAACGCTTCCATTTCCCTGCATCTGCAACAGGCAGTGCCAGCGCGATAGGTCCGCACATACCCACACAGTGGAAACTTCCAACTATGCCAATAGTAAAACCCGTTATGAGGAGTTGTGCAATCATCTATTCTACCTGAAATCTTTGTTCGTTGTAATATATTTTTCCTTTACTTTTCCAGCTGATTTGTACTGTGTATAAACCTTTCCTAAATTTTGATGCCGGAATACTCTGTATGCCATTTGCATCTACTGCTAACTTTTCACGCACATCACTTTTTTCGTCAGACGGACATAAAAAATAAATACTTCCCTCTGTGATATCATCAACAGCACCTCCCGGCAACTTCAGGGTGACAGCTTCCGTTGTATTGGTAATGTTTAATTTATCAGTCAATGCATTCAGGTTATTTTTACCATCAATTACTGACTGATATGCGAGTTCTTTTGAATAATAATCTTTATCCTGCATTTCGTTGGTTTGTTTAGATGCGACATAAACCATGCCTAACATCACCGCTATAAATACTATATAGACAACTAATATTTTATATCCCCAATTCATAATGCTGTTCTTTAAAAAAACTAAATAAACGGTCCTAAGAAACTTGTTTTAATGGTTTGTATCTTTTTACCATCTCTGTAAACACCAACTTTTAATTTTGTTGTTCTGTCGTGTATTTGCTTTTCATCTAAGATAATAAAGAATGTTTCAGTGTGTAGTTTTTCTTTTTCGAGATTAATGTACTGCTTACCAACAAGTTTAATTTCACCTTTCATATTCTCCAGTTTCAGTTCTACAGGAAATTCTTTGTTCGTTTTATTAATAATTTTTGCATTGTACAAATTACTAAGTTTGTTGTCAGCCAGTTCCTGATAAAGCTGTCCGCCTGTACGGGTAATATGAGTATCTACATCATTTCTGGTAACCATCAGCACCGTAAGGATTGCCATCAGAATAAGTAATAGCACTGAATAAGCTTTTATTCTTGGCGTAAAGGTTAACCTCTTGCCTTCCGCAATACCATTTTCAGAAGCGTAACGAATTAAGCCTTTTTTCAGTCCTACTTTATCCATCATAAAATCACAGGCATCTATGCATGCCGTACATCCTACACAATCTAATTGTGTACCATTGCGTATATCAATTCCTGTCGGGCAAACATTTACACACTGATGGCAGTCAATACAATCCCCTAATTCTCTTTGTTCATTCTTTTTAAATTTACCTCGTTGTTCTCCGCGTTTATAATCATACGCAACCAGCATGGTATCTTTATCAAACATTACACCTTGCAAACGACCGTAAGGACAAATCGTAGTGCATACTATTTCTCGTACGAATGCAAAAACACCGTAAAAAGCAAATGTGAAAAAGATGAGCCCGAAAAACAAGGCAAGATGTTCGGATAATGGCTCTTCTATAATTTTTATAATTCTGTCAACTCCTAAAATATAGGATAAGAAAGTATTGGCTATTAAAAAAGAAATTGCGAAAAAAATAGAATGTTTAAGTATTTTTTTACCTATTCTATTTGCATTCCAAGGGCCGTTGTTCAGTTGTTTCTGTTCACCGGGACCGCCTTCAATCAGCCACTCTATCGGGCGGAATACCATTTCCATAAAAATAGTTTGCGGACAAACCCATCCGCAAAATAATCTGCCATATATCACTGTAAATAAAACGATGAAGATGATAAAGGTTATCATCGCAATAGCAAAAATATAAAAATCCTGAGGCCAGAAAATTTTACTGAAGAGGATAAATTTTCCTTCCAGAACATTGAACATCACAAATGGCATTCCGTTTACTTTTATAAACGGAATGCTGAAAAAAAGTAATAAATATAAAGCGGTTAGTAAATTTCTGTAGTTATAAAATTTTCCGTGTGGTTTTAAAGCATAAACCCAGTTTCGCGCTCCTTTTTCGGTAACTGTACTAACTCTGTCTCTGAATGATGCTGCGTGTTCTAACTCATCTAAATCCATGGTGATTTTATTTTTTCTTGGTAGAGTCCGCGGTCATTGCTACGGCAGCCTCAACATACAATTCTCCCTGTTTTTCTTTTGCACCCGGAGGATTACTACCTTTCAGAGATTTTATATAACTTGAAAGTTGTGCGATTTGTGTTGGTGAAAAATCCTCTTTCCATGATTTCATTCCTTTTTCAACCCATCCGTATTTAATGCTCTTAAAAATATCTTTTATGGAACCACTATGAATCCAATATTCGTCTGTTAAATTTGGCCCTACACCACCTTGACCTTTGTCTCCATGACAAGCAGAACAATTTGCAGTAAAAATTTTATGACCGGATTCAATACCTGCAGCATCCAGCATTGCAACGGTGTTTTCATCTATGTTATTGCCTTCCAATTTTAACAATGAATCCTGTATCACTTTAGCATCCCGCATTGCTGTTTCATATTCTTCTATTTGAGAGGGTGCTGAATGTGCTACTTCATATCTGTACAAATAAATAATTGCAAATAATATAGTTGCTGCAAATCCAATGGTAAACCAAGGTGGAGTTATGTTGTCTAATTCCCGGATGCCATCATAGTTGTGACCGGTATCCATATTATCTTCCTCTTCCAATGGTTTAAACTGGTTAATCGTTTGCCACAAATTATTTTCTTTTTTTACTTGTGTCTTTCTGAATTTATCGATACCCGTTAGAAAACTCAACGTTTTTATGAAAAAGAGAATAATGGCAATTTCTGCAACAATGACTGCTATAAATCCATAAAAATATAACTTACCTTGCCATATAGCGGTAGAAGCTGCCGCTTTTGCTGCTTCGGCAGCTGTAACTGCAGGATCCGGAGAAAATGCTGTTTGGGAAAAAGCAACCTGAGATAACAAAATCAATCCCAGAAAGATGCTTACATTTTTTACAACGGATGCGTTATTATCTGTTTCTTTCTTTTGTTTGAAAAATTCAATTGCGGTGCCTACTGTCATAGCAAGTATTACTATTATAAATAACAGCACGAGTGCAATGATACATAAAACTGTATTAACAGATACCGGAATGGAATTTTCAGAAGCAGATGAGGCTGCAGCAACCTGAGAGTAACCAAGTGTAGCTGAAAATGTAGTTAACAATACTAGCAGCATGAGTTTTAATCTATTTACTTTCATCTGTATATTTTTATTATTTTTAATGATGCTGATGGAATATCTGCTATTAATTCGCATTTGATATGCAAACATCCATGATATTTCATCTGATTAATTTTATTTTTTTTTGAATTGTACACTTCGTATAAATTTTCCTTAATCATTACTGTCTTTTTCAAGCGGAATATTCTTCATGTGGTCTATAAAACCATTGTCTGTTCGCATCACCAAAATGGTGGCTACCACAAAAAAAGTTACAAATAACAATAATGAAGTAAGCGGATAAATGCTTATTCCCGAGATACCTTCTAAATAATTTATGAACTTCATGTGTCTTAATTTACTTGTTTAAAGCTGATTTTTGTTCGCCTTGAATATCTGTACCTAATCTTTGCAAATAAGCAATCAGTGCGATAATTTCCTTTTTACTGCTGATTTTTATTTTCTCAGTTTTGAGGTTAGCAGCAATTTTATCTGCCTGTGCCATCAAATCGTCATTTGCTTTTGCTTCGTAACCTGCTTCATAAGGCACACCGAGCATTCGCATAGCATGAATTTTTGAATTGGTGGATGTAATATCCAGATCTCTTCGGAATAACCAAGGATAAGCAGGCATTACAGAGCCCTCAGAAACTGACTGAGGATCTAATAAATGACTAAAATGCCAACTGTTGCTTTTATACATTCTGCCTCCTATTACACCTTCTCTTGCCAAATCGGGTCCTGTTCTTTTACTTCCCCACTGGAATGGATGGTCATATACGAACTCCCCTGCTTTTGAGTACTCTCCGTAACGCATCACTTCATATCTGAAAGGACGTATCATTTGTGAGTGGCAGTTATAACAACCTTCACGTATGTAAATATCTCTTCCCTGTAACTCTAGTGGCGTGTAAGGTTTTACACTTGCTATTGTTGGAATATTTGATTTAATTAAGAATGTAGGTATTAATTCAAAAATACCACCCAATGCCACAACAAACAAACTCATCACCAATAATAAAATAGGTTTTCTTTCAATCACACTATGCCAGAATCTTTTACCTGTGGTTACATATGTTTTAGTCAGTGGAGCTGCCTCTGCCTCTTCACTTTCTGCAAATGTTCCTTTTTTAGCTGTTTTTACTAAGTTATATACCATAAGTAATACACCTCCCAAATAAACAGTTCCTCCCACCGCTCTCATTATGTAAAAAGGAACGGTTGTTTGCACGATATCAATAAACTGATATTGTAATTGTCCTTCCGGTGTAAAAGCTTTAAACATGAAATAAGAACGGAAAGCAGCCCAATACATAGGAATAGCGTATAAAATAATACCTAATGTGCCTATCCAAAAATGTGTACTGGCTAG
>DAORIK010000027.1:0-4563 GCA_035438465.1 Chitinophagales bacterium
TTTGTGGTGTGGGGCGGGATCGAACCGCCGACACAAGGATTTTCAGTCCTTTGCTCTACCGACTGAGCTACCGCACCGAAATTTTGAGTTGGCAAAAGTAAGCATTTATTTCAAATTAAAATCCTTTTTTAAAAAAAATTAATAACTGAAAGGAGCGCATTTAAACCAAAACCACAGGTTTCCTAATTGTAAAACATACAATATTGCCAGAAAATAGTGTTTAAATCTGAAGTTCCATAAATATTGAGTAGCTATATAATAAAACGGCAATAATATAGATATGTATCGAGGAATACCGTTTATTGAGCCTCTGCCTAAAGGAAGTAAAATTGTCAACCATATTAACAACTGAAAGGGAAAGGGAATTTTTTTATAGAATACTATGGATAAAAACAGTATTACACAAACATAAATGGAGTTAAACTGGTTTTGTAAATCACCTTTCCTGAATAATGCTAAGAATGGAAACATATCCTGTCTGTCCCATCCATATTGTGCTGTACTAAAAGCAAAAAAATCACCGGTGACACTATACTGATACCACCCATAGCCCAAAAACGTTATCGGCACCACAACAAACAAGGTTGATGCTTTAATTATATCGTATGCAACAGTTCGAGATGATGACTTATTTTTCCGGTATTGATACAAAAAATAAATAAATATGATAAAAGCTACCACTATACCGTTTGGACGACTAAGAACTAACGCAGGCAATAACAACGCAAGCCAGTATAATTTTTTATAATAAACAGACAGTATTGATCCGAGCATAAATGTAAAAAATAAAGACTCAGTATAAAACATAGAATAGTAGTAATTAAAAGGAAAGACTATAAATAACAATGTACAATACCATGCTTTTCCATCCTCTTTCAAAAATAATTGTGCGCATTTGTAAAATAAAATAAAGCATGATGTAGAAAACAGTAAAATAATAATAAATGCTGCAGCAGTGTCAGACAAGTGACATACTTCAGCGACTATGTGAATTAAAAATGGGAAGAAAGGGAAAAATGCCCAGCTGTTTTGTTCAAGATGTCCGTCTACAAATCCTCTTAAGGTTTCCTGATTTCTAATGTGCGGATAGCCGTTCTCCGCAATCCGCAAATACCATCCCGCATCATTCTTATTAAAAACGGAAAGAAATCCATCCGTATCGGCAACAATATTTAGCGGTAAAACGGAAGACCTATCCAATATAAACGCTGTAAAAAAATAGGATAACTTAATGCATATTGAAATAAACAGCAGCCATTTAATTTGTCTGTTTATGTGTATTTGATTTAGCAGCATATTTAACTTTTCTAAAGTACTACAGCTTATAAATAGTTACCTCTTTATACAACCCAAGCGGTTTTCCTAAATTAACTGTTAGTTCTCCATAAATATCTTTTTGTATTAAAATTAAATATTTCGCTCCCTTTTTTTTCATGACTTTAATTTTTTCAGGTGTATACTGACCAATGCAAAACTCAGTAAACCCCGGGTTTTGCAGGGCGCATAATATAATTTGCGGACTGCCATCAGTAGATACGACAACATAGTCTGTATCTTTAATTCCTATTGAACGAATATAAGGCACTAATCCTTTATCGGGTAAATATTTATCTGCAGGATATAAATCAGCTTCTTTGTAACGCATTTGCAAATCACTCTTCACATGAATCATATTACAGGCTAATAAAATTATAGCCATAAGCTTTATTGTGTAGCTCTGCAAAAATTGTGGAAACTTTATATCTGCCAATATCAACATATTCAAAAAGGCAAACAAATACAAGGCATAAAAAAGAATCGTGTAATAATCGTGTACCAGAAACTGCAAATACCATAATAAATAATAAGCAACACTACCAAATAATAACAAGAGTGTGCTCAACGACAAAAACTTACTCCCTTTTTTCCATCCAAATGGCACCAGTAATAGAGAAAACAAAAACAAATAATTTGTTGGTGCTGAAAAGAAACGAAGCGCCCATTCTGTTATGGTTCGTTTGAAAATATATCCTTTTTGTGTGCTTTCATTCCAAACAGGATTTATCTTATTTAAGAAATAAATGTGATCGTTTAACCGGTTATAATTATCTGACCAAACATACCAAAGCAGATTGACTGCTATAATGATTAGTATGTAACCTGCATGTTTTTTAAGAAATGTTATTCGTGATGGCATATCTGAAGAAGGCAAAAGAAACCATGCTGAGAAAGCACTAAAAAACAACAAGAGGTAAGTTATTTTCATTAAACCGGCCAGACAAAAAAACAACATACTGAGCCAGTAGAAATATTTTTTATCCTTTTCCTGATAAGACAGAAACAAAGATAACCCGATAAATGAGAAAGATAATGCAGCAGGGTCCGGAATGCAGGAATTGCTATAAAACACCAGTGAGGGCGCTGTAAAAAACAGCAGAGAAATAAAAAAAGACCAGAATATTTTTTTTATGTAAAAATTCGCAATTTTAAATAGTGCTGCCAATCCGGAAAAATAAATAAATAGATACACGGCTTTTGAAATCCACCAGTGAAATCCAAAAACTGAATACAATATCGCAATGATATATTGTAATACGGGAAATTCACTAACTGCATATCCGTTGCCAAAACTTCTGTTTAATATTTGCGGGTGAAAAAAATCGAGTCCGTTTTTCCAGTAACACCAGGTAAAAGAAAGACTATCGGTTTGCCTCCAAATATGCGTACCTACAGGTGGTGCACACAACAATCCGAAATAATCATAATAAACAAATGGAATAGACATGCATGCAAATAATGCCGCATATACTACTATTGAATTTGATTTTAGTTGCTGCAAACTTATTTACTTTTTTCCAGTGCCTGCTGAATATCTGCTTTGATATCGTCGATATGTTCGAGGCCAACAGATACACGTACCGTGCCGCCAAAAATACCTGCAGCTTCGCGCACGCTTTCCTCTATCTTAGAATGTGTAGTGGAAGCAGGATGTGTAGCAATGGTTCTGCAATCACCAAGATTAGCAGTATGTGAAAACATTTCCAATGCATCTAAAAACTTACGACCTCGTTTGATACCTCCTTTTACGATAAATGTAACTACACCACCCCCTTGTGTCATTTGTTTTTTTGCGAGTTCGTATTGAGGATGTGATGGTAAGAATGGATAAATTGTTTTTTCTATTTCATCATTTGTTTCCAGCCATTGCGCTAATGCCAATGCATTTTCACAATGTCTGTCCATACGCACATGTAACGTTTCTAAACTTTTGGATAAAACCCATGCGTTGAATGGTGACATAGCTGGTCCTGTCTGGCGGCAAAATGCGCGCACTTCTTTTATAATTTCTTTATTACCTAAAACAATACCGCCGCAAACTCTTCCTTGTCCATCTATAAACTTTGTTGCTGAATGTGTGATGATGTCAGCACCATATTGTGCAGGTGTTTGCAAATATGGAGTAGCAAAACAATTATCTACGTTCACCAGTAAATTATGTTTCTTACCAAGTGCGCACAAAAATTCTAAATCAATTAATACCAACCCCGGATTGGAAGGTGTTTCTGCAAACAACATTTTCGTATTCGGCTGAATCAAACTTTCCCAGGTTTCCGGTTTATTGATATCAAAAAAAGTGTATTCTATATTCCATTTGGGTAAATACTCTTTGATGATTCTGGTAGAAGAAGCAAACAGTGCAGACGATGCTAAAATATGATCTCCGCTTTTCAGAAATGTCATAATAGATGCAAATACCGCAGCCATACCTGTAGCTGTACCAAACCCATCTTCCGTTCCTTCGAGCACACACATCTTATCTACAAACTCATTGACATTCGGATTAGAGAAGCGCGAATAAATATTATCTACATATTCGTCGGCAAACAACGCGCGCGCCTGTTCCGCATCATCAAATGTAAAAGAGGATGTAAGATATAACGGAACGCTGTGTTCGCGAAATGCCTGTTCGTGTTGTGTACGAATGGCATTGGTGGCGAAGTTTTTGTATTTTTTCATGTGTCTCTTTTTTGTCATTCCAACGTAGGAGGAATCTTGTATAAGTTCTCTCACTTCGTTCGAGATGACAGTTAGTGAATTTCATAGGTGTGTGTAATCGTTGCTGTTTTATTCAGCATATGTGTTACACTGCAATACTTATCCATCGATAAGTTAATTGCTTTTTCTACATTTTCTTTTTTTAGTTTTCCTTCTAATGTATAATGAATGTGAATTTTAGTAAACACCATCGGATGTTCAGTGGCACGCTCAGCCTCCACTGTCACTTTATAACTTTTCACCTCTTCGCGCATTTTTGCCAGCATTGATAACATATCCATTGAGGTACAACCACCCAATGCCATTAACACCATTTGCATTGGCCTTGCGCCAAGATTTTCGCCTCCAATATCCGGCGAACCATCCATGTGTACCACTACACCTTGTTCGTTCTTCGCTTCGAGATGAACTTTATTATTTACCCGTTCTATTTCAATTTTCATATGATAAAGTTATCAGTTATTAGTTATATGTTATACGAAACAAGTATTTTTTTAGTGTTAAGCACAAAATAAAACTGTCTCGCCT
>DAORIK010000027.1:4663-17960 GCA_035438465.1 Chitinophagales bacterium
CCGGCAGTAAAACCAACTAAATTCTTTTTGTCTGAAATATCTCTTGCAAATGATTGTGCAAGAGAAAGCATTGCGATTGTTAAAAGGAAAAGTGTCTTCTTCATATAATTTGTTTTATTTGTTTTGTAACGTCAAAGTTAGTACCAAATTTGGTTAAGAGAAAATTATTTATGAAAAATACTTAGTATTCGGTAGTTTTTAGTGAGTATTTGCTTACTTCTTAATTATGGTTACTCGTTCTCCTTTTGAATGTGATTTGAATTCCGGTGCATACATACTTTCTATTAATGTGATTCCGTTGGAGAAATTTCCTGCAATTGTAGCACGCATAGAATATTCAAATACATATACACCTTTATTCATCCAGTCCATAAAGAAATGCGTGGCAACATCTTTGGTACTTTCATAATAACCTAACCCATCCTGATACTTGTATTGCGATAAAACATTAATTGGCTCGAAACCTGCAGCACGCATATCTTTTAGGTGTACATATTCTAAATTTCTGTCTGTTTTTAATTCAATACGCACTTTTACAATATCTCCAACTTGCAATGGTGTTTTATCAGTGATGGTAATTAATTTTTTACCTTCACCCGTACTTTCTTCTTTAAATAATTTTTTAGTCAACTGCAATGATGTAGTTGCTCCTGTTATTTTATCGAGGTCTTCAAAATATTGCCAGTACACTGCGCCCCATGCCGGACCTTTATCTGTCTTTTTCAACTCAATTTTTGCCATTTCTGGTTTGATTGCATCTTCTGACCATTTTACTTTATAATAGCCTGTGCCCGGCTCTATGGTTGCATTTAACTTAACAGGGTCGATTATCTGATTATTCATTTTCACTTCAACAAGCTTCTCCGATTTTATCCAATCTTTTCCCTGTAACAATAAAGCATAGCAAGCTTCAGCTGTAGCCTTGGTGGATTTCCAGGAAGTAGTTTGTTTTTGCTTCAGCAGCCAAACTTTCATTTCATCCACTGATTTATTATCGTTTGCCACTTCGTGAAATGCTTCAATCAACAAAGCTTGTGTTTCCACGGGAGCCTGATACCAATACCAGCCGCCTGTTTCATTTGCTTTCCAGTACATCCCTAATTCTTCACTGTTAATTGCATTTTGTTTCAGAGAGACAATAATTTTATCTGCAGTTGGCTTTTCTTTGTTGCGCTGTAAAGTCAGTGATATCATACCTTTCGAGTATAAATCCTGGTTCAGCCAATTCTCTTTTTCCTGTTTAATAAAATAATCATATGCTTCCTGATTTTTCTTTTCAATCTTATAATCAAAAAACGAACGTGCATATAACGCATGTATATTATTGTAGTACAGGTGATTATTTTTTAAATAATCCTTGTCATATTTTTTGATATCTTCCAGATCTTCTCGCAACCTGTCGTCTAAATATGCGACAGCTTTGCGCAACATTTCGTCAATGGCAGATTTATTTTTTATATCAATCACATTGAGTTTTGCCAGATGCCCAAACCCTGCAACAATATGTTGTGTGATATAACGGTTATCCAGCATGCCCGGAAACCATGTGAAGCCGCCATTTGGTGTTTGCATCTGCACTAATTTATCAAATGCTTTTTGTTGCTCGTCTGCCATTTTTTGCAAATCAAACAATAAGGCAATTCGTTTTTTCTGTTCAGTTTCGTTCTGTGCATCCCGTACCCAAGGTGTTTCCTCCAACAACACAGATTTTAATTCCTGATTTTTTTCTAAGTTAGAAAGTAAGGCATCTGTATTTTTCCATTTATCAAAAATGGTTTTGATTTTGGGATTTTGATTTGCAATATAGGTTGCTAAACTATTTGCATAATAGCGGGAAAATAATTGTTCTGCACACTCATATGGATATTCCATCATATATGGCAATGCCTGCACAGCGTACCATACCGGCTGCGATGACATCTCTAATGTCAGATTATAATTTTTTAGTGTGGTGGATTTATTGTTCAGTAATTTTCCGAATGTAAATGATTTTTTACTTTCTCCGCGAACCCAGAGTGGCATGGTTTCGGTGACCATCATTCTGTTTGGCAGCACAATTAATGAAGCCTGTTCACCATCACTGAAATTATCTGCCTGTGCAGTTACTTTGTATGTAATGGCATCAATGCCGGATGGAATCTGAAGTATCCAATTCACTGCTGTATTCTTTCCTTTTTCTACGCTAAAATCGCGTTCTCCAATAGTATTAAACTGACCATGCACCGCTTCCATAATTTTCGGTGTAATTTCTTTCATGGTTGCCGCATCATACAACACTAAATCTGCTTTGCCACTCAAATCTTTATCTGATAAGTTGGATATTTTTGTGGTAAATTCAATCTTATCACCTTCACGTAAAAAGCGCGGTGCGTTGGGAGTTACCATTAATTCTTTTTGTGTTACTATTGATTTAGTGAAATACTGATAACGCAAATCTTTGGTGTGTGCCAGTCCTAAGAAATTCCATTTGGTTAAGGCTTCCGGCATCTGAAAATTCAACATGACACTTCCCTCCGCATCTGTTTGTAACTGCGGAAAGAAAAAGGCAGTTTCATTCAAGTTGATACGTGGTGTTATTTCCGGCTTTTTTAATGCCGCAGGCGGTGCAGGTGGTGCCACTGAGTCTGCTACCTTATCTTTCTCCATTGCCTGCATGTTAGATGCTTTTTGTTTTGTGGAAGAACTTTCTGATTTTGATAAAACTACTTCTTCCAGCATTTTGGGAGCCGCAGCCATATCATAAACTGCCCCTGCACTTCCATAGCCGCTGCGGCTGAAATAATATCTGTTATATCCGCCTAAACTCAATCCGAATAAATTTAAATCGTCGTACTCATGTGATGCATATTCTTTATATGGATTCCATCCTTTTGAGGCATATAAATTACTGCTTCTTATTCCGAAATCATCCCCACTATAACTGCCGAGATAACCGTTGTAATATGATTGCGACAAGTAGAAATTAAGGCTATGTGGCAAGAAGGCATCCAAAGAAGCATCATACATAGTGGCTAATAATTCGCTAACAACTTTCTCTTTATTTGCTCCTGATATTTTTAATTTCCATTGTTCTTTTTGTCCGGGCAGTAATTTATCTCTGAAGGTAATCCATTCTATCTTTAAACTTTTATCTTCAAATGGAACTGAAATATATTGGCTTCCTGAATAACTTCGGTTTTTATTCACAACAACATAACTGATTTCGATGCCGCCCTTATATTCTTCTTTTATCGGTATAGAAAATGTTTTGATTTCATTACTCAGTTGTACTGTTTTCTTTTCAATCAGTTTGCCTTTAAATGCTGTTTCGATAACAGCATACGCATTTTGCATGGAAGTTCCGATTTGATAATTCACCGCTTCTGTTGGCTTTGCGGATGTTTTGTCTAATTTAAAAAATACAAATGTTTTGGGCGTTAGTGTCTTATCATTTGCCGAAGTCGATAAAAATGTTTTCTTAAATTCTATCGGATTGCCGTTTTTATCTTTACAGAAAAATTCAATTATATAAGCACCACTTGGTAATGAATTGGGCGTAAGATTTATTTCTGTTTGTTTGCCAGTATTAAAAGTATAACCATTTATCAGGCTTCCTTTTTGCCAGTTATTTACTAAATCTTCTTTGTCGTAGGTTTCATAAGGAAATAGCTTATCATGTTCTGCTTTAGTCAGACTGAATTTATCTGGCTCCGTCCATAAACGTGCTTTTTTAGGATTTGCGGGTTCTATTAAATCATAAATCTTTACTGAAACATCTGTCGGTTCCGGTTGTCCGTTTAAATTATTTGCAGAAACAGTGATTTTATTTTCTTTCGTATTGTCCATATTTTCATCCACATACAAATTTGCCTCTATAGCAAGATATCCAACACGGATGGTTGTTGTAGCGGAATGTGTTTCGCCATTAATATCTACTACATCAGCCGTTACTTCATAATTAAAGTAGGGTTTAAATTCTTTTGAAATTGTCAAATCGGGAATCGCCGTAAAATCAATAGTAAAATTTCCGTTACCATCTGTTTTTGTCACACCATTAGCAATAACTTTTTCATTGCTCGCAGGGAACCAAGGTCTGCGCCAACCCCACCAACACCACACCGGAAATTCCGCGACACGGCGAACGGAATATTTTACTTCCGCATTGTCGATATTAGCACCTGCATAAGAAACAGCCTTTCCGGTAGTACTTACTTTATCGTTTAAGTTGAAGGATTTTTTAATCGGTTCAAATGTTACTTCAAACTTTGGTCGTTTGTATTCCTCTACTTGCACATTTACAGAACCATAATTGGTTTCTAATGTCATGTTGCCGAGCAAACCTGTAGTTGGAGCATTCACTGTGCCCGTAAAAGAACCAAATTCATTGGTTGTAAACTCCTGAGATTTTATTTCCTGATAGTTAACATCTTTAAAAACTACCGTTACTTTTTCGTTTGTTAGAATCTTGTAATCATCTCCTGTGCGCTGGGTGGCGATGCCTTTAAAATAGATAATCTGTCCGGGACGATAAATGCTTCTGTCTGTAAATAAATGTACTTGTTTTTGCGAAGATGGTGTCTCATTTCTCGGATAATAGTATTTATAGTAGGATTGTTCACTCGGCAGGAAATCATCTTTGTAAGAAACCTCAAACAAGAAATTTTCATTGTAAGAATATTGATTGTTTGGTTTCTCTATTTTTTTAGAAACATACCCGTATGCATCAGATGTTGCAGTTCCCAGTTCTTTTCGTACATATTTTCTTGCCGTATAATCGTACGTGTTACGATAAAATTTCACGCCGGCGTTCTGTAACGGCTGTCCGTTGTTTCTGTCCAGTATATACAACTCAAAATTCTCATTGTTATTATTATTTTTTGTAACAAAACTAATTTGAGAAGAAAAGAAAGTGGTTACTGCTACGGCATTACTACCAATTGTTGTTTGAAAATTTTCAGTAGTAGAAACAAGCAATACATAAAATCCTGCTTTAATACCGTCCACTTTTATTTCTGTAGAATGATCCAGATAATCATCTGTGTAGGGCATAAACTGACTCCATGTTTTGGTTGCTTTGATGGCATTCAGCCTTTTCAATATATCATCCTGTGTTTCTTTATTTTTCAATAAAAAGATATTATCTTTTTCCTTGTAGCTAATTGGAACTATTTTAAAATATACTTTGCCAATATTTTTATAATTCACCAGCACCTTAAATGCCTCATTGGGTACAACTGTTTCCTCCGTAGTAACTGACAATTCTTTGTGATTTATTTCAACTTTTAATGCCACACAGTTTTTTGCTCCTTCTGTTTCTGGATAGTTTTTAATGGTTTCCTCACAGATTACAATTGCATCTTTCACCTTAAACGTATTCATTACATTTTTATCCTGTGCTTTTTGATTAATATAATTTGCAATATTGTAGTTTATTGTTGCTGCTGTATTACATTTTGCATATTCAGTTTTTATACGTTGTAATGCATCAAAATAGATTGTTTCATTCTCATCCTTATTATAATAATGTTCTTTTACAAACTGTAATCTTTTCAAATCTGCATCCGCTAATGCATCTACATTTACTTTATCTTTTAGTCTAAATTCCAATAAATCCTGGTAGATTTTGAGCGCATTGTAGTCTTGAGAATTTTTGTCGTTATCGTTTAGTTTGATTTTTATAAAATCACTTACTGTTGCAAAATACTTTTTATCATCTATGGAAAATGCATTGGAAGGCTCAGCCAAGTTACTTTTATCATCGTTAAAATAATCTATCGCTCGATTGGCAAGTAAATCATATAATGTCGGGCGAAAAATTCTTGATCCCTTTTTTTGTTCCAGAATAGGTGTGAGATTATCTAATTTTATTTGTTGTAAAAGTTCTGTATTTTTTAAGGAAGCAATATAACATCCATTAATCTCTTTGAACAAGGTTTTCAAATCCCATGTGCGGAAATCATCGCTTTGTTTTTCATCCGTTTCTGTTCTGTTAGAAAACTTCCATGAATTTTCTTCAAAATATTGCCAGTATAATTCTCCTAATACACTAAACAATACAGCTTTATCTGCATCGGAAGATTTGGAGATTTCTGTTTTTAAATCATTTACAATCTTTAACTCCGATTCTTCTTCCAGCGTCATCATATAGCGATACTTATACAAGGTTGCTTTTACAGCCTGTGAAGTGTTTTTATCTTTTCTTGCCTTTTCAATAATACTTTCTACTGAAGTAAGTGCATCTTTTGTTTTACCATCGTTTTCTAATTTACTAACAGATTTCCAAAGTGCATCGTAGTTGGTTTGTGCCATGGTTTGTTGGTTTATCAAGAAAAGAATCGAGATAAGAAATGCTATTTTTTTGAATTGGTTTGTCATAATCTTTATTTTTTTCACACAATTCCGAGAACTATCGGAATGCACAGTTTTTTATTTATTATACTCAAAATACTTTTTAATTCGAAGTGCTACATTTTCTCTGATATTCATATAAAACAATGAATAATCATGTAAGTGATAATTTTTCATCACCATCGTCACATAATTTCCTTCCTGTGGTTTTTGAATTTCCAGGATACCATTATTGTTTTTGGCACCAAATACCGTATGAATAATCGCTCCTGATTTCGCGGACAAACTTCCTTTATTTTGATTTCCGGAAACAAATATTTTTTCTGTTGTCCAGTTCAAAGGATTCACCGAAACAGCATTGTTATATTCAGGGACAATCGTGGCAATTTTAGAATCTTGTCCGAATGTAGAATACGAAATATAACCGCCGAAAATATCTGCCGATTCTGAAACCTTTAAAAACTGGAATTGATTTTCATGCGTGGGAAATCCAATGATATAAGCCTCCACCAATTGTTTTTGCAGGGGTTTACCGTCAAAAAATTCCCGCAACAACCGTTGTGCATGTTTACTTCCCTGTGAGTGTCCGGCAATAATTATGGGCCGTCCGTTGTTATAATTTTTTAAATAATATTCAAATGCTTCTTTCACATCCTGATAAGCAATATCAAATGCTTCCTGAGATCGGTCTGTATTTTTAGAAAAAAAATTATTGAGTGCTGCCTGTCTGTAGCGAGGTGCATATACTTTGCAGCTTTCATTAAACACACTCGCCTGATATTTTATTGGAAAATTATCCGTTTGTTTATTGATAGTTTTATCATCTATATCAGCATTGCCTTTAAACCCTGTAACATCTGTAGTTGGATGAATATAGAACACATCTGCTTGTGCACTATCTTGTTTATTTTGCAATCCTTTGGGTGTCCAGTCAGCATTGTCTTGCATACTTGGCAAAGCAGCCCAATTTTTTTGTTGAGAATAATCGGTGGCGAAGCAAGAAAATGAAATTGCTATACAAAATAATATGGTGATTTGTTTTTTCATTTTTATTTTTTGTCAGAATCTGGATTCATTAGATTAGCAGATTTTTGGATTGTGATAAAATTCAAATCTGAAAATCCTGATTCTGACAATTAACATAACGCAAATTACATGCCTTTTATATACCTGAATGATTTTTTTACATTTTTTATGATACTTCTATGCATCAGGAATTCCCGCCAAGCCTAAATCCTAGCTGCCTTCTAAGTGTATTTCCCTGATAAACGAATTCTGCCACATCTTCTAAAATAATTGTATGAATATCTTGCGTATTTCGTTGTGCAGCCGGAATATTTGCCATGCGTAAGTTCTGGTTTTTGACAGCTTCACCAATAGTTTGACGAACAGTGCGGGCATTACCAAAAAACTTATCTCTGTTTTTATATAAATCAGCAAAATAGTTTTCTACGTGTTTTTTTGCATCTTCCTGCATGTGTAAATCTTCTCGCTTTAAAATAGAATCTGCAATCTGCATCATTTCTTCTGCTGTATAATCTTCAAAATGCATTTTCTTATCGAAGCGTGAACTTAAACCGGGATTGGCAGTTAAAAATTCATTCATGTTATCAGGATAGCCTGCAACAAAAACCAGAAATTTTCCTCTGTTATCTTCCATACGTTTAAGAATCGTGCTTATAGCTTCTGCGCCGAAATCGTATTGAGAGCCTTTTCCTTCTGTGAGTGCATACGCTTCGTCAATAAATAAAACACCGCCCATCGCTTCATCAATTTTGCCTGCTGTTTTTATAGCGGTTTGTCCTACATAGCCTGCGATTAAACCTTCGCGGTCAGTTTCTACAGTATGACCTCGTTCTAATATACCGAGTGCTTTAAATACTTTACCTAAAATACGTGCAACAGTTGTTTTTCCTGTGCCCGGATTTCCTGTAAAAATAGTATGCAGTGAAAATTTATTCAACACATCTTTACCAATGTCGTTGTAATACCTTATCAAACGAACCAGTTCGTCAATTTCTGTTTTTACATTTTGCATGCCTATTAATTCATGCAATTCTTCGAGTGCTTCTTTTAATTCGCTCTCATTAATTTCTAATTTTAATTGCTTACGTTTTGAATCTGCAAAAACTTTTACAATATCTTCTTTAGAAATAGTTGATAATTGTTCTTTTGACAATGCTTTTTGATCAGGAACATTCATCAGGCGCAATGCCATCAGCATTTTTGATTTATTGACAACACCTTCTACAAAACGTGCGTTGCCAAAATTTTTATCTCTGTTTCTGAAAGCATCTGTCAGTTCTAATTTCAGCGTTTTTTTTGCTTCGTCATCTATTTGCAATTTCAATCTGTCAGCAATGCTTAAACCAATATCATACAACTCGTCCGGCAAATAATCATCAAACATAAAATATTGTGAAAAGCGAGATTTTAAACCGGGATTAGACTCAATAAACGCATTCATTTCTTTCGGGTATCCGGCCACAAAGATGGCAATATCTCCCGGTCCATCGCTCATTTCTTTTATCAATATCTCTATTACTTCTTTTCCATAGTCTCTGCTATCCTCACCGCTGCGCGCTAAAGAATAGGCTTCATCTATAAACAAAATACCGCCACGTGCTTCATCAATTTGTTTTTGTGTTTTAGGTGCTGTTTGCCCTATATACTCACCTACGAGGTCCACTCTGTCTACTTCTAAAACATGCCCTTTGGAAAGCAAGCCCAGTTTATGATAAATTTTTCCGAGCAAACGCATGACCGTTGTTTTTCCGGTACCGGGATTTCCAATAGCCACACTATGCAGTGAAAAACCTGAATTGTCTTCTACGCCTTGCTCTTTGCGCAGTTTATTAAAATTGATAAGTGTAATCTGGTCGCGTATATGCTTTTTTACATTTTGCAATCCAATTAATTTATCTAACTCAGCTAATAATTCTTCCAGTGTTTTTGAATCTAATTTTTCAGAAACATCATTGGCATTTTTAGCACTTGCCACTCCTGGAACCACCGTGCCTTCTATCATTTCCAAATCGCCTTCAATAAATGTTGAGCCACAGTAAAAAGTGGCAGCAGCAACTAGTGCATCCATAAATACAAGTTCTATAGTGTATTTATCATCTTTCCAGGAGCCACCGTCATCGGTTCCCCAGCCAATATCAAATGTGTAGGTCCAGTCTTTTTTTCCGCTTTCTATTCTGCCGTTACGTGTAATGATAGCTTTATGCTGTCCTGCATCATCATAATAATTCAGAAATAACTCGTAATTCCAGTCTTTATCTGTAAGATTAGTAATTTTTATTTCTGCCCAAAGATATTTAGTGTCTTGTCGCGAAATAGTTTGATAATAAACTCTGTCTTTCGCTTCCTGTTTCCATCCTTCTGCATTGCCGTTATACAGTTTTATGTATTCAACAGAAAAGTATGGGTTTTTATCTGCAGTTACCAAGCCTATTTCATTAATGTAGAATGGCTGTGTTCCAACCAGTTTCCCATCAATATATGCTTCCCAGCTATAATTTCCTTTGGTCCAGAATGCCCCGGCTTCTTTATTTCCCCAGCCATCCCGAACATAAATAACATTCTCAAATTTTGATACTTCTACGTCTTTATCCAGACTGCACAATTCTTCTCTCTTGTTATTGGTAATATCAAATGCTTTTAAAGTAACCTTACATTTCCAGTCTTCTTCATCAAACAATTTATTATAAAAAGCAAATTCCGCACGGATATAAGTTGTTTCATCTTTATCAAAAACCGTTCTGTATTTTTTAGATGAATTCGCCATCCATTCATCAGAACCGTAGGTAAGCAAGCTTTTAAACTTATATCTTACAAAATTCTTATCGTCGGTTTTATCTTTATCGTTATTTCCAAAAAACATAGGAATAAAGCTATGAAATTATTCTTAATCATAGACGGAACTTCTTAAAAAGTTCAAAACGTTATGCACTATTCGTATCTTTGTAGTATGGAAAAGGCAAAACGAACAGAAATCTCTTCTTTAGGTGAATTTGGATTAATTGACAGATTAACCAAAAATATTCAATTAAAAAACATATCTTCTGTAAAAGGTGTCGGTGATGACGCAGCTATTATTCAACCTTCCACAGCACAGGTAGTCACTACTGACATTCTAATTGAAGGCATCCATTTTGATTTAGTATATACACCATTGAAACATTTAGGCTATAAAAGTGTCATTGTCAACCTGTCTGATGTGTATGCAATGAACGCGATTCCAAAACAAATTCTGGTGTCGCTGGCTATTTCCAATCGTTTTTCTGTAGAAGCTATTGAAGAAATTTACGAAGGAATACAACTTGCCTGCACGAAGTATAATGTGGATTTAGTGGGTGGTGATACTACCGCTTCACCAAAAGGTTTGGTGATAAATGTAGTAGCGATTGGCGAACAAAATAAAGAAAAGATAGTACGAAGAAATTCAGCAAAAGAAGGAGATTTATTATGTGTTTCCGGTGATCTTGGCGCTGCCTATATGGGATTGACCGTATTACAACGCGAAAAGCAGGTTTTCTTAAATGCTCCGGAAGCAAGTATTGAACTGGCAGGCAATGATTATATAGTTGGCAGACAACTAAAACCGGAAGCCCGCAAAGATATCATCGAATTTTTTGCCGCAGAAAATATTATTCCAACCTCAATGATTGATATTTCTGATGGATTAAGCTCTGAAATTCTGCACATTTGCAAACAAAGTAATGTTGGTTGTCAGTTAAATGAAGATGCTGTACCAATTGCAAATGAAACGTATGATAAAGCACTGGAGTTTGGTATAGACCCGATTAACTGCGCATTAAGCGGAGGTGAAGATTACGAATTGTTGTTCACCATTCTGCCAAGCGACAAAAACCGTGTGAATGCACATCCTGATATAAGCATTATTGGTGAAATGCTGGATGAAAATCTGGGTGTGAAATTATTTACGAAAGGCGGCAACTATCACGATATTATTTCGCTTGGGTGGGATGGATTGAAAGATGAAGCGTAAATTTCTCACAAAGTCCCAAAGAACGCAACGTTTACAGAAAACCATCCAACAACTCAAATAACAATTTTCTTATTTCAGCAACGTGCTTTTTCATTTCCTGTCGTATCGTTTCTTCTGATTGAATGAATTTAGATTCCACTAATTCTGCTCTGCAGTTTTCTATTATTCTTTCAATTGCCGATTCGTCCATTTCCAGATGAAACTGCAAGCCCAGCACATTTTCTTTATACAAAAAAGCCTGATTTATGCACGCTTCCGATGAAGCAATCAGGGTAGCATTTTCAGGCAAATCAAAGGTTTCGCCATGCCAGTGAAATACGGTTTGATTATCGAATAATTCTGTAATATTTGTAGCGAGATTTCTCGCTGCGCTCGAAATGACGAAGTGTTCAACAGATTGCTTCACCTCGTTCGCAATAACGGTTTGCCCAACAGGAAAAAATCCGATTTCTTTCTCTTTGTTTTTATATACTTTTGCGCCCATTACATTTGCAATCAGTTGTGCGCCCAGACAAATGCCTATCACTGTTTTATCTGCTGCTATTGCCTTCTTTATGAATTCTTTTTCTGCTTTCAGCCACTTGATTTCTTCATCATCATTCACACTCATCGGACCACCCATAACAATCAAGCAATCAACATCTTTTATATCCGGTAATGCTTCATCGTTATACAAATGCGTTGCCGTGTGCTGTACACGATGTTCATGCATCCAATCTTTTATCATGCCAATGCTTTCAAAAGGCACATGTTGCAGATGATGTATTCTGAGATTTTGCATTTCTTATAATTATGTAACTATCTTACCCAAGTTAATTGTAATTTTGGTATGATATTTTCTGCGTATCATTTATAATATTAAAATAACACCTTATGAAAAAACATTTGTTCCTGTTGTTAATGGCGGTTTCTTGTTTTTCTTTTGCACAAAAAGGAAAAACTTCTGCCAAAAAATCGCCTGTGAAGAAAACCGTTGCTACCTCGAAAATCCCCAGGGATGTGCAGGTTTGGACAATTGATGCACAACGTGCAAAATGTGAAGGTGCTACCACGATGCTATGTTTGCTGGTAAAGAAGCAAGGTGATAAAGATTTCAATTTGTTTTATGATAAAATAGACGGATTGGATTATCAGGAAGGATTTGTTTATACCATCTGGGTAAAAGCTGAAGCTTTAGACAGAATGACTTTAATGGTTGGTGAATCCGAAACAAAATATACATTAGTAAAAGTTGTTTCAAAGAAAGCAACTGCAGGTTATTCAAATACGATTATTGACAACAAGAAACCATTAAGCGGGATGAATGTAACTATGACAAAAACATTAGTTGTAAATGAAGAAAAAGCGAAATGCGAAGGGAATCCCGATGCAAAATGTTTATTAATAAAAAAAGAAGGTGACAAAGAATTTGAAGTATTTTATCAAGGTATTGATGGTTTTACTTTTGAAGAAGGTTATCGACAAACAATTCAGGTAAGCGAACGACATGTTGCCAACCCAATGATTAAAGAAGCAGCGCCAATTTACACCCTCATAAGTGTTTTGAAAAAAGAATTAATTTTTGATGCAAAAAAAATATCCGCTCCTGCGCCTGAACAACCGAAAACAGTTTTAGACAACAAATGGTATTTAAAAAAAATTCAAGAAACAGACACCAGCAGTTTTATTATCGATGATAATGCATTATGGCTTGAATTTAACAGCACCACCAATAAAATAACGGGTAAGGCTCCATGCAACACATTTTTTGGTGGATTCAGTTCTAATTTTGTTACAACGTTGCAGGTAATGGCAGTTGGCAGTACAAAAATGTATTGTGAAAACATGAAGTATGAAGAACTTTATTTATCTCTTTTACAAAATGCAGACAGATTTGAAATTAAAGATAGAAAGTTAAGCTTGTATAAAGGCAAACGCTTACTGCTGGTATTTGAATAAACAATTAATGACTACATT
>DAORIK010000027.1:18060-23790 GCA_035438465.1 Chitinophagales bacterium
ATACTGTTTTTTCTGGTACAATTGATTTTAAATTTTTTCTGGTCAATTATATTTTTCAGTTTTCATCAACTTGGTTTTGCTTTAATAGAAATTATGTTGATGTGGTTATTTATTTTGCTTTCTATCCTTACATTTTATCCGATTTCAAAAACTGCTGCATACCTGTTGATTCCATATTTGTGTTGGGTAAGTTTTGCTACTGTGCTAAATTTTGCCATTTGGAAATTGAATTAAATATTTTTTGAAACACATAGACGCATAGTTACTATCTTTACAATATGTCGCTTATTTATTCAATTGATATTGCAGGTACATTTGTGTTTACAATCTCGGGAGCATTAGCGGCTTCAGACAAAAAACACCACCACGATATTTTCAGTGTTTTCTTTACGGGTTTCATTACAGCCATTGGTGGCGGCACCATTCGTGATGTAACGCTTGGAGCCTATCCGGTGGCATGGATTAGTGATATCAATTATTTACTGGCTGTTTTTGCGGGTGTTCTTTTTACATTGATTTTCAGAAGATACATTATCCGGCTGTCACGCACACTAAGTATTTTTGATACCGTTGGAATGGCAATTTATGTGGTATTAGGGATTCAAAAAAGTATTGCTTTTGAAGTAAACTTATTAGCAGCAGTTATACTCGGTATGATTTCAGGAATATTTGGCGGGGTTATCCGTGATACCTTACTAAATGAAATTCCCTTAATCTTCAGAAAGGAGATGTATGCAACACCATGCCTGTTAGGTTCTGCGCTGTTTGCAATGCTACATTATTTCCAGGTAGAAGAACAACTTAATTTTATACTATCTGTATTATTTATTTTTGCATTCAGGTTGCTCGCCACCAAATACAGCTGGAGTTTACCAAAGCTAAACTTCAGAGAATAATCAATATTCCGTTCTATCTGTTTTTTGTTGCCATTCTTTAAATGCAATGATTGCTTCATTTCTGCCCAATGGAATCATAGGGATTTTTCTGTCTTTTATTTCTAAAGGAATTTCATCATAAATAAAAGAATCGTCAAAGCCAATATTTTTTGCATCTTCACGTGTATTTGCATAAAATATTTTTGTTGGTCGCGCCCAGTAAATGGCACCTAAGCACATCGGACAAGGCTCGCAAGATGTATAAATTTCACAACCATCTAACTGAAAAGTATGTAGGTTTTTACACGCATTTCTAATCGCTACTACTTCTGCATGTGCTGTCGGATCATTAGTGGATGTTACCTGATTATGGCCTTCACCAACAATTTTTCCGTCTTTTACAATCACACAACCAAAAGGACCACCTTTGTCACCTTGCATGCCCATTTTTGATAATTCAATTGCTCGCTGCATAAATTCATTTGATTCCATACTCGATAATTTCATACAAAAATACCGAATTCTAATTGAAAGCTACCGTTTACACATTTTATTGTAATAAAATATTACTCTGAATATAAATTTACCTTACAAACACCATAAAACTTTTACAAAACTAAAAAACTATGAAAAGAGAAGCGCATTACTTGATGCGCTTTTTTATTAAAACAATGAAAATTGTCCGTTAATTCTTGCATCAAAAATATCACAATTGAGTGCGGGTAATTTTTTATTTAAGTTGAATTTATTCCGAGCTAATTGTATTTGTTGTTTGATAGATTCCGCAAGGGCACCTTCACCACGCATGCGCCTTCCCATTTTTTGATCTTGTATAGAACCACCGTGAATACTTGCTAACTGATGTAATACTTTATCTTTCTTTAAAGGAAAAGATTCTTCCAGCCAGTTTGTAAATACCTGTTCTACTTCGCCGGGTAAACGAAGAATAGTATAATTTATATTGAGTGCACCATGTTCAGCAACAGCTTTTGCAACAGCAAAAATATCTACATCATTTAAACCGGGAATAATTGGCGCAATATTTACCATCACAGGAATACCTGCTTTTGCAAGGGCTTCAACCGTTTGTAACCGTTTTTGTACAGATGCAGTGCGCGGTTCCATTTTACGTCTTAAATCTTCGTTCAGCGTTGTAATACTGATAACTACATTCACCAGATTCATCGAGGCCATTTCCCGTATAATATCTATATCCCGCTGAATTAAACTGTTTTTTGTAATCACACCAACAGGATGTTTAAAATCCAATAAAACTTTCAGCATGTTGCGTGTTATTTCTAACTTCTTTTCTATTGGTTGATAGCAGTCTGTATTTCCGGAAAACATGATGGGTGAAACTTTCCAATTCTTTTTTTGAAGTTCTTTCCGCAATAATTCAGGTGCGTTCTTCTTTACTAAAATCACTCGTTCGAAATCCAACCCGGCATTGTAATTCCAATAGGGATGCGTGTTGCGTGCATAGCAATAACTGCAGCCATGTTCACAACCCTGATATGGATTCATTGAATAATCTAAAGGAATATCCTGACTTTTTACAATATTCAAAATGGTTTTTGGAAAAACTTCAATGTATTTTGTTTGAATATTTTGGACTTCGTCATCTTCGTAAAACTCTTTATCATCGTAATTCATTTTTGAATAACGATTGGTAAAATTGCTTTGCGCGCCTCTGCCTTTTTGGTGAAGTGATTTGGTGTTCATGTTTATTGAATATAAGCATGAATCAACTAAAAATGAAGAAGAATATTGTTAAGTTTTTGAAGAACTTTTTTCGCTCTCTAAACCAACTCTTTACAAATTCTGGAAATTGTTTTCACATCACCCATGGTGTAGTAATGCAGACAAGGAACGCCAAATTTCACCAATTCTTTGCTTTGGTTAATGCACCATTCAATACCCAGTTCTTTGACTTCAGCATCGTCTTTGCATTTTTTTGCTTCTTTCACCAATTCTTCAGGCAAGTTGATAAAAAATGCAGACGGAATACTGTTAAGTTGTCCGAGTTTGGTGATAGGTTTTATTCCGGGAATTATTGGAACGTTAATTCCAATTTTTTTGCAGTCTTCTACAAATTTGAAATACGCATTATTATCAAAAAACATTTGTGTAACAACATAATCGCCGCCTGCATCAATTTTTTGTTTCAAATATTGTAAATCCTGTTCATAGTTGGCTGCTTCAAAATGTTTTTCGGGATAACCTGCCACACCAATACAAAAATCTGTTTTCACAGGATTGATTAAATCATTGTCGAGATATTTACCGCAGTTCATGTCATTGATTTGCTGCACCAAATCCAAAGCAAATGGATGTCCGTCCGGTTCAGGAACAAATTTCTTTTCTAATTTTCGTGCATCACCACGCAATGCCAGAATATTATGAATGCCTAAAAATCCTAAATCTATGAGTGCATTTTCTGTTTCTTCTTTACTAAAACCACCACATAGAAAATGTGGCACCGCTTCTACATTATAACGATATTTTATAGCCGCACAAATACCAACTGTACCGGGTCTTTTGCGTACCGCTACTTTTTCAAAATAGCCTTCTGCTGTTTGCTTGTATTCAAACTCTTCTCTATGATAGGTTACATCAATAAACGGCGGTTGAAATTCCATCAAGGGATCTAATACCTTAGTTATAGAATCAATGCTTTTACCTTTTAATGGTGGTAATATTTCAAAAGAGACAAGTGTTTTGTCCTGTTTTTCAGCTAATATGTCGGTTACTTTCATGTAATTTTTAAAATGGACAACGAAAATACTAAATAGAATAGTAATATCATAAAAATGCGTATTGTTAAACAAAGTTGTTTTCAGTAAGAATTTATTGTCTTATGGCAATTGTTAATCTGAATTCCAGTTTGTATATTTGCATTCCGAATATTCGGAACCATTTTGTTCTTTTATAGTAACTTATTTTGAAAGGCGGAGGGAATAGGCCCTGTGAAACCTTAGCAACCCATTTGTGCGAGTGTGCAGTAATGAGTAAACAGTAGGCAGTAATACTGTGTACTAAATACAGCTTACAAAATACTCAAAAAAGAAGGTGCTAAATCCTATCCAGATACAAATGTTTGGAAAAGATAAGTCGAGTTAAAACTCTACCTCCTCAAAATAATTTAGTATACAACAAAACGGATTTTCTTTAACAGAAAACTGGAGGTTTATATGAGTGAATTACTAAAACAAATTGCACAGGAACGCATCCTTATTCTCGACGGTGCCATGGGCACCATGATTCAGCGTTACCAGTTGGAAGAAGCAGATTACCGCGGCGATAGATGGAAAGACCATTCGCATCCGTTAAAAGGCAACAATGATTTATTATCTATTACCAGGCCTGATATTATCAAAGAAATACACCGTCAGTATTTTGAAGCTGGTGCTGATATAGTAGAGACCAACACCTTCAGCGGTACCACTATTGCACAAGCTGATTATCATCTGGAAGATGCGGTTTATGATATCAATTACCAAAGTGCTAAAATTGCACGTGAAATAGCCGATGAAATCACAGCAAAAGAACCGCATAAACCACGCTTTGTAGCCGGTGCTGTGGGACCAACAAATCGTACCTGCTCTATTTCTCCGGATGTAAACGACCCGGGTTATCGTGCCGTTACTTTTGATGAGTTGGTGAAAGCTTATTATGAACAAGCAACCGCATTAATTGATGGTGGCTCTGATTTGCTATTAATAGAAACTATTTTTGACACCTTAAATGCAAAAGCTGCATTGTTTGCCGTTCAATCTTTATTTGAAGATATCGGTAAGGAATATCCCGTTTCTATTTCCGGTACCATTACAGACGCCAGCGGCAGAACATTAAGCGGACAGACCACAGAAGCCTTTTTAATTTCCGTGTCTCATGTTCCATTATTTTCTGTGGGTTTAAACTGTGCCTTGGGTGCGAAAGAATTATTGCCATACTTGCAAACTTTGGCAAAAGAAGCACCATTCTTGGTAAGTGCTTATCCAAATGCGGGTTTGCCAAATGCATTCGGTGGATATGATGAAACACCGGAACAGATGGCAGAAGCTACACGCGAATATTTAGAACTCGGTTTAATAAATATTTTAGGCGGTTGTTGTGGCACCACACCGGCACACATCAAATGTTTTGCAGAGGTTGCAAAGCATTATAAACCGAGAAAAGTTATTAGTCAATTGTCGATGGTCGATAGCGAATAAAAAAGAAAATGGCATTTAAATTTGAAAATTTAAGAGTTTGGCAAATGGCACTCGATTTAAGCAAAGAAATAGATGAGTTATCATTTTCTTTTCCAAAAAGAGAAGAATATGTTTTATCGCCACAAATAAGAAGAGCCGCTGATTCAATTGCATTAAATATTGCAGAAGGTTATACCGGTCAATCAACGGCTGAATTCAAAAGATTTTTAGGCATCTCTTTACGTTCTGCTATTGAAGTAATCGGCTGCCTGCATTTAGGCAAAAAAAGAAATATTATATCTGATGTGAACTTTAACATCTTTTATGAAAAACTCACAACACTTATTAAATCAATACAAGCACTGAGAAATACATTAAAATGAGTCAATCAACTATAGAATATCGACCATCGACTAATAACATCTTAAAACTAAGTGGTCTTGAACCCTTATTGGTAACTAAAGAGTCCAACTTTATAAATATTGGTGAGCGTACAAACGTTACAGGCTCAAAAGCGTTTCTTAAGATGATAAAAGAAGAACGTTTTGAAGATGCACTTGCGGTAGCAATGGACCAAGTACGCGGCGGTGCGCAGGTACTCGACGTAAATATGGATGAAGGCATGATTGATGGGGAAAAAGCCATGGTAAAATTCTTAAACC
>DAORIK010000027.1:23890-26292 GCA_035438465.1 Chitinophagales bacterium
AATATGGATGAAGGCATGATTGATGGGGAAAAAGCCATGGTAAAATTCTTAAACCTGATTGCTTCAGAACCTGAAATTGCACGCATTCCAATTATGATAGATTCTTCGAAGTGGGAAATTATAGAAGCAGGGTTGAAATGTGTACAAGGAAAATCAATCGTCAACTCTATCTCTTTAAAAGGTGGTGAAGAAGAGTTTATCCGACAGGCGAAACTGATAAAAAAATACGGAGCAGCAACAGTGGTTATGGCTTTTGATGAAAACGGGCAAGCTGATAACTACGAACGTAGAATTGAAATCTGTGAACGCAGTTATAACATCTTAGTGAATGTGGTAAAGTTCAATCCGAACGACATCATCTTTGACCCGAATATATTTCCGGTGGCAACCGGTATGGAAGAACACAGAAACAATGCTATTGATTTTTTCCGCGCTACCAAATGGATTCGTACCAACTTGCGTGGTGCACATGTAAGTGGTGGGGTTTCTAACGTATCGTTTTCTTTCAGAGGTAACAATGTAGTGCGCGAAGCTATGCACTCGGCATTTTTATATCACGCTATTAAAGAAGGTATGGATATGGGCATCGTCAATCCAACTATGCTGGAAGTGTATGATGATATAGAAAAAGGGTTATTAGAAAGAGTAGAAGATGTTTTATTAAACAGAAGAGACGATGCAACAGAGCGATTGTTGGAATATTCAGAAACGGTAAAAGGAACGGCCAAGAAAAAAGAAGAAGATTTAAGCTGGAGGAATCAGTCGGTAAATGAGCGCCTGAAATATGCATTGGTAAAAGGTATTGTTGATTTTATTGATGAAGATACGGAAGAATGCCGCTTGCAATATGACAAACCATTAAGTGTGATTGAAGGACCATTGATGGATGGCATGAATATCGTTGGAGATTTATTCGGTGCTGGAAAAATGTTCTTGCCACAAGTAGTAAAATCTGCGCGTGTAATGAAAAAATCGGTGGCTTATTTATTGCCATTTATTGAAGCAGCTAAGCAAGAAGGTGACAGCAACAAACAAGGAAAAATTTTATTGGCAACCGTTAAAGGCGATGTGCACGATATTGGTAAAAATATTGTCGGCGTGGTGTTAGCTTGTAACAATTTTGAAATTATAGATATTGGTGTGATGGTACCTTGTGATAAAATATTAGATACTGCCGAAAAAGAAAATGTAGACATTATTGGTTTAAGTGGATTGATTACACCCTCGTTGGATGAAATGGTGTTTGTAGCAAAAGAAATGAAACGTCGTGGCATGAAACAGCCTTTATTGATTGGCGGAGCCACCACTTCTAAAATACATACTGCCGTAAAAATAGAACCGAATTACAACCATCCTACCGTGCATGTTTTAGATGCATCGCGCAGCGTACCGGTGGCGAGCAGTTTATTGCATCCAATCAATAAAAAGAAATTTGAAGAGGATATTCGTGCAGAATATGAAGTAATGCGCCAGCGACATCATGGCAAGCAAGTGATAAAAGATTATATTGCCATTGAAGATGCACGAAAGAATAAATTACAATTAGACTGGACAAATTACACGCCGCCAACACCAACATTTATTGGCACCAAAGTATTTGATAACTACGACGTAGAAGTACTCAGAAAATACATTGACTGGACACCGTTTTTCTCCACCTGGGAATTACACGGAAAATATCCGAATATTTTAGAAGACAAAATTGTGGGAGAAGAAGCAAAGAAATTATTGAAAGATGCGAACGCTTTATTAGATAAAATTATAGCAGAAAAATGGCTGACGGCAAAAGCAGTAGTTGGTTTCTTTGAAGCGAATTCTAATGAAGATGATATCGAACTGCAAAATATCAGCAATGATGAAACCTTAACGGATAAAAGAAAATCTGTATTACACCATTTGCGCCAGCAAAATAAAAAAGGAGAAGGCTTACCGAATTATTGCTTAAGCGATTTTATTGCGCCAAAAGAAAGTGGCAAGAAAGATTACATCGGTGGCTTTGCCGTTACCACCGGCATCGGCATTGAAAAATGGATTCAGCATTTTCAGGACACGCATGATGATTATAACAAAATTATGATTGCCGCACTGGCAGACCGCCTGGCAGAAGCATTTGCCGAACACATGCACGAGCGTGTGCGCAAAGAATTCTGGAAATACGATACTTCAGAAAGTCTGAGCAATGAAGAATTGATTCGCGAAAAATATCGTGGCATACGCCCGGCGCCCGGCTATCCGGCTTGCCCGGACCATACCGAGAAACCGATGTTGTTTAAATTGTTAGACGCGGAGAAAAACGCGGGCATTATCTTAACAGAAAGCAATGCCATGTATCCTGCATCGAGCGTAAGTGGCTGGTATTTCTCGCACCCAGACAGCAAATATTTCGGTATAGGAAAAATTGC
>DAORIK010000028.1:0-8211 GCA_035438465.1 Chitinophagales bacterium
GTAATTTTTCTTCATAAATTCAGTTAATCGTATGCGAATGAAATCAGGCTTTTTGTTTCCTGATTTTGTTTTTAAATTTGTGGTAAATGTTGTTGGGGGCGTGTAAAGTTGAATCATATAATTCATTTATGGTTGATCTCTCTTTTTAATAAAAAATACGGCTATTCAAAAATAGTCTATTTTTGCCTAAACCGCTTGTTTTTTATATTAAGCTATTATAGATTTTTATTGTTTTTTTTCTACATTAAATTAGCTTATCCACGCATTTTTGTTAATAAATTATTTATTCAGAAGCTGCATTAGAAATTAATGTAATATATACAGCCAAAATAGCTGAAAATATTGATATAAATCAACATTTCGCGTGTTAGTGTACGAGTATTTTTTTAGAGATAATTTCTGTGTTATCCATCATTCGCACTACATAAATTCCATTGGCTAATTTATTGTGGAGGTTTATAGAGAAAACAGAGAAACCTGCTTCCACAGGTTTAGTTTCCTGATGCACTAATTTTCCGGAAATTTCATACACACTCAGTAAAATATCTTTAGCGCCAGCCGCTTGCATCGTTATCATAATTCCGTTTTCCGGTGTATAGAAAATTTGTGTTTCATTTTTAGCTGTACCCTCACATTCCGTTTGTATAATGTTGGAATAAACGGGAGTCGCATTTCCAATATCCTGTTGTTTCAGGCGATAATAATTTATTCCGTTCAATGGAAATTCATCAGAGAATTCATAGTTTTTAATCTGGTTGGATTTTTGTGACGTTGCAATCTGTGTTAGTGTTGTAAAATGCAGGGCATCTGAAGAACGTTCCAGTTCAAAATAGGCAGAATTTTCTTCGGAAGCTGTTGTCCATTTTATGGTAACGACATCGTCTTTGCATTTTGCATTGAAGTAAATTAACTCTACCGGTAATCCGATATCCGGTGTTACAATATCGCCCAATGCATATCCTGAAAACCCGGTGAAACCATCGTATTCAAAGGTAGTGTAGGCTCCATAATTTCCAACAGTTGGTGTTACAATCTGCACCTGAGGGTCTGCAGTTACGGTCCATGCCCTGTCTGTAGTGGAGGTTCTGTAAATTTTTAAATGATTTACAATTTCGACAGGTGTATGATTATGGAATGTGTAATAACCCGGAATCGCATTTAATATTGGATTTATATAATCGCAATAATCCTGAAGTTCCTGCGTAGAAACGTAAAATTTTATTTTATAATTTGCCGGTGATGCAGTACTTGGTGTTGCCGTAAATGTTTTTTGCATAAACAACGGTGTCCCCGTTAAATTCGTATTCTGAAAACCAAGTCCTGCGGTAGCGTCATCATGCAATATGGTTTGTGCTGTGAACGAACCATGATCTGTGGAGGTATTATTTTTTATCCAGAAAATAATACTGTCTATCCCGTCTAAATAATAACGACTCTCAAAAGCACGTAAATTACAGGTGTACGATTGATTGTCCAGCACCACACCAAAAGGACTTCTTAATGATAAAATCCATGTTTGATTATTGGCACTGTTAAATGTACCCGGAGTTTCTATAGCACCAACTGTATTTGAGGTGTTCCAGTTGTTTTTATTTCGGAAATCATTGTCAGATGTATTTTCAAATTCATAGGTTCTGAGTGTTGCAGATGCTGGAGATGTAGGGAATCCGAAGTATAAGGCATTAGCGCCATAGATACTGTAATCAGGATGATTGGTTGCATTAATATCACATGTGCCGCAATCAGAAGAACCTTTATTACCATAAGACAAACCATGAAAAAATCCTCCGGCATTACTACGCACCTGCACGGCATCTCCGGTATTTCGGAATTGCATAGCAGCCCAGTCAGCGTTTGTATAAACAGCAGGAGTATACTGGTCGTAAGAAGCGTTGTTAGGTTTTATACAATCGGATGAAAAATATAAATTTCCGGTTGCGGAAGCACAACTGCCAAAGCTTTCAACTCCGATAACATGCACATAATCCAAATCGGCATCCGTTGGATCATCAGCAAGTGTAATGGCAGGATTTTTATCCGATGCATTATAGATTAGTATTATGGAGCCAACAGGTACTTTTTCCCAGGTGCATATATCAGAAAATTTTACATGTCCGGGTGCAATACCCATCAGTGTTCCATATCCACCGCTGAAAATCCCACTATTATCATCAATTATCCAGCCGCGTAAATCGATAGTGGTACCCGGAGTTCCGGTAGCTACTAATTCAATATATTCTTTTTCGTTAGCACCTTGTCCAAACTCATTTATTATGATGCCTTCAGGTATTTCATTATCAACAATGGTAAGTGTATACCGATTATTACTTATAAGTGCACCACACTGAGCATCCAGATCAAGTGTAATTAATTCGTTGGTTTCAGAAATGGCATCGTCAAGAACAGTAAGTGTTACAGATTTTATATTCGGATAAGATTCTGCCGGGGTAAATGTGAGTGTAACAGGAGAAAAGGCTGCATAATCTGAGCCACTTGCGGCAGTACCCAGCAATGCATCGCTGATAATAGCATTGACAGTAGATGCCGGTGCAGTACTCATAATTACATCAACGGTAACTACAGTATTTGATTCAGTGACAGAAGCACTGGACACTGAAAAACCAATAGTACTTGTTGTTATACATGAATTGATATTACATCCGACATTCGTTAACTGGTAAGAGCGCACATACCATTCGGAATTTGCATTGGTCGTTCCGGATGAAGAAGTCCAATTGGTGGTTGGTCTGTCAACTGAAGTTTTTCTAACTAAAGTATGATCACTAGTGGCATTGGAAACACCTGCAACCGGCCATCCCGCACCCGGGTCTGCACCATCTGTTCCAACGGCATCGATTAAATAAAAAGTGGCACCTACTTTTTTTGCGAGCCCAACGGCATCATCTCCGTTCCAGTTGCAAAAAGCTGCATCGTATAAATCTGCAGATGGAATGTCTGTTGAATTATTGGCAACTACGTAAGTACTGCCTGATGCGAGGATTCCGGATAGTGCCAGTGTGTTTTCCGGCCATGTCCCACCGTTAAAAACGTTCCACAATTCATAATCAGATAAATCGATACCCGCGCCGGTTCCGTTATATAGTTCAATGTATTTACCATTACCTGTAACGGGTTCACCGTACTCAGAAATAATCAATTCTGTACACGATGCATATGTTCCGGTTGCATTTAAATTAATAGTGCAGGCACTTTCATCCCCGTCATCAGAATTAATGGTAAGCACTGCAGTTTTATTTCCGGGCAAACCAGGTGAAAACCTGATGACCATATCAGTATAACCGCCAACGGCAACCGGAGAACTTGGGGCTGTAAATACTGAAAACTCTGAGGCATTGGCACCTGTTACAGGAGTGGAAGTAATAGTTAAAACCCCTGTTCCCAGATTTTGGATTCTTACCGTTACATCGGTATTGGATCCGATAATTTGTGTATTGAAATCATATGTAAAACCACATGCAACATCAGTACCTGCGGGTTGCTGTAATTGAATTTCTGATACAATGCCACTGCAGGATGATGTATGTCCCGCATTTGCAGCACCAGTTGAATAAGGCGTTGTTATTACCCATTGCGAACTTGTTGCATCCGTACCTGCTGAGGTGGTCCAATCGGTAGTTGGAGAACATACAGTTGCTTTTCTGGTAAGCCTTTTATCTACAGTGCCGTTAGTTGTTCCCGCTACAGCCCAGCCTGTTCCGGGGTCTGCACCATCTGTTCCAACAACATCAATTAGTGTCCAAACAGATGCTATATCTTTTGCTAAACCCACGGCATCATCTCCATTCCAACTGCATGTACCGGAATATAAATCGGCACCGGGAACATCTGTAGAATTATTGGCAATAACATAAGTTGAACCATCTGCAAGTGTACCCGATAAACTAATAGTACCTTCCGGCCAGCTTCCACCGTTGCTTATTGTCCAGATTCTGTAATTAGATAAATTTACACTGCTTCCTGTTCCATTATAAATTTCAACATATTTACTGTTTCCGGATGAGCCTTCTCCATATTCGGATATAAGCAAATCAGTTGTTTGTGAAAAAGTATTCGCTGAAATAAAACAAAGGAATAAAAGCAGATTGTAAAATTTCTTCATACGCATTTTGCTGAAATGCCTGTTTTTACAATAAAGACAAGCATATAAAGTTAGCTATAATGTTGCAAATGTGCTTGTTAATTTATCAATATAGAAATGTGTAAATTGCAGTATGTTTGTAACTTTATACGATGTAAAAAACTAAAAAATAATTTACTGATATTCAATACTATATGTTCACAAGCGAAATTTTGAAATATAAATGGGATGTTATTCACTCTAAAATAGTTGATACACATCAATCAACTGTAGAAAACATATTACGACAAGATTATTTGCCCGGTTATGGTTTGGATGATTTTGCAACCTTGATATCACCTGCGGCATTGCCATTTCTGGAAGAGATGATGCACTTAAGCCGCCGCATTACGCAGGAGCGTTTTGGAAAAAATATGCAATTATTTATTCCTATGTATTTAAGCAATGAATGCCAGAATATCTGCACGTATTGCGGGTTTAGTTTTACGAATAAAATTCCCCGGAAAACACTAAATGATGACGAAATTCTGAAAGAAATAGAAATCATAAAATCGTATGGTTACGATAATATTTTGCTGGTTACAGGGGAGCATGATAAATCAGTCGGAGTAGATTATTTACTGAATGCTGTGAAATTAATAAAGCAGCATTTTTCACAAGTATCCATTGAGGTGCAACCCTTAGAGCAACACGAATATGAGCTATTGAAAGATGCAGGTGTTTATTCAGTGTTGGTTTATCAGGAAACCTATCATAAAGAAGCCTATAAAACATTTCATCCGAAAGGGAAGAAATCTAATTTTGAATATCGTTTGGAAACGCCTGACAGACTGGGAAGAGCAGGCATACATAAAATCGGTCTCGGTGTATTATTGGGTCTGGAAGATTGGCGCACCGATAGTTTTTTTAATGCTTTGCATCTCGATTATTTACAGAAAACATATTGGCAGACAAAATATTCTGTTTCTTTTCCGCGCATTCGTCCGCATGAAGGTGATTTTATGTCAAAATCCGGAATGTCAGAAAAAGAATTAGTACAATTGATCTGCGCCTATCGAATTTGTTTTCCGGATGTTGAACTATCTCTTTCTTCGCGCGAACGTGCTCAATTTCGGGATATTGTTTTTCCTTACGGAATCACTTCTATGAGTGCAGGCAGCAAAACAGAACCCGGTGGTTATTCCAACTCGGAAGCTTTAAAACAATTTGAAACAAACGATGAACGCTCTGCACAGGAAATTGCAGCAATGATACAGTCTAAAAATTATGAGCCTGTATGGAAAGATTGGGATGCGGTTTTGATTTAGTTGTCTGAACCAGGATTTATCTGATTTTATGATGAATATGATTTCTTTACCTCGCCGCAGGCGATTGCTCTGTTTTTCTATACCTGCTTATAATTTTGTAATGTCTGAAAATACTTTGAATGATATTAGAGAATAAGCCTATGTGCCTATGTGTTTTATAAATATTTTGTTTAAATAAATAGATTGCTGATTTGAAAATGAAATAAATCTAATTACCTTGTAACAGTATTTTGAAAAGAATATTTACCATAGCATTTTATTTTCTTTTATGTCAAATAGCACAGGCGCAAATTGGCGGAAAAAATATCTATGATTTTCTTCAATTCCCCACATCTGCGCGTATGGAAGGTTTAGGTGGAGGATTTCAGAGTATTAAATACGCTAAAGATGCGGATGTGACACTGGCTATTTCGAATCCTTGTTTTTTAGACAGTTCTTTTCATAAACAATTATCCATCACCAATTCATTTTACACTGATAAAACCAACATAGGAAATCTGACTTTTGCTTACTATCATCCTAAAATAAAATCAGCACTGGCTTATACTTTTCAGTACGCATCGTATGGTAAATTCGACGGACGTGATATAGCAGGAAATTCAACCGGAACCTTTCGCGCAGGTGATTTTAATTTTCAGGTTGGAATAGGAAGAAGTATTCGCCGATTTTATTACGGCGTTAACCTGAAATTTATTGTATCCAATCTGGAATCTTATACTTCACTTGGTTTTGCTACGGATGTGGCTATTGGATATCATAACCCAAAAAGCAACTGGACCTTTTCAGCGATAGTAAGAAATGCTGGTGTGGAATTAAAACCTTATGTAAAAGAAGATGGGAGGCAAAAACTTCCTATACAATTGGACCTTTCGTTTTCCAAGCGATTTAAAAAAATTCCTGTTACATTATCCGTTACCGCACATGATTTACAGGTGTGGAATTTAAAGTTTCCGGAAGAAGAGCAAACCACTTTATTTGGTACGGTTAAAAAGAAAAATAAGGGTACAGAAATCATCGATAATATTTTCCGGCATTTTACTTTTGGTGCGGAAGTGCAGGCAGGAAAACCTGTGCGACTGCGATTCGGATATAATCACTTGCGCAGACAAGAATTGGGTGTAGGCAAGAAGAAAGGATTTTCAGGCATTACGGCCGGTTTTGGAATTAATATAAAACAGTTTGCATTTGATTATTCGTATGCGCAATACCATAGAACCGGCAGCGATCATCAGTTGTCTTTCAGAATAAAGCTGGATGAATTTGGAAAAAAAGCAAAGTAAATAGTCGTAAGCAAAAAGTCATGAGTCGTAAGTTTTTATAGATTTATACTTTTGATAAATTACTCACGACACACGACACACGACTTATGACTCATAAAATAAACATCGCTATAGACGGTTATTCAGCTTGCGGAAAATCCTCCACCGCCAGGCGCGTTGCTAAAAGATTAGGATATATTTATATCGATTCCGGTGCAATGTACAGAGCGGTAACGCTTTATTTTCAACAACATTTGATAGACCTGGATAATTTAGCAGGTATTGAAAAAGCATTACCGATGATTTCAATAGATTTCAGAAAAGTTGGTGAAGTATATCATACCTTTTTAAATGATGTAGATGTGGAAGAGGAAATTCGCCAGCCAACAGTTGCAGCTATTGTTTCGGAAGTAGCCGCAATGAGTAATGTACGAAGAAAGCTGGTGGAGCAACAACAAAAAATGGCAGCACAAAAAGGTGTTGTAATGGAAGGGAGAGATATCGGAAGTGTAGTAATTCCTGATGCTGAATTGAAATTTTTCATGACTGCAGACATTGATGTGCGCACCAAAAGAAGGCAGGATGAACTGTTGAAAAAATCAGGAAAATTATTTCCGCTGGAAGAATTAAAAGCAAATCTGATACATCGTGATAAGATTGACTCTACGCGTGAAGATTCACCATTAACAAAAGTGCCGGATGCAATCGAATTAGATACCACACATCTTACTTTAGAAGAGCAAATTGAATTGATTTACAATAAAGCGATGTTGTTGATTAACAATAGATAAATTCGTTCCTGCAGTGTAAATTTTGCGTAAAATCTTTGCACTCTTCAAGGGAAAATTCTTCCACACTCCGAAATTAAGTTGTAATTTTAATTCAATGGAATTAGTTGCAGAACATATCAAAACAAAAAATACCGAAGACGAATTAAAGACAAAGATTATTCGCAAAGAAGTACAACTGGCAAGCAAGGAAATACGTGCAAAATACCCGTTTTTGCAACACCAAAACGCCATTGGTTTTTTCATTTTTTCGTTTTCCATTGCCATGATAATTCTTTCAGCGGTTTTGTATTTACGGGGAAAAATTCCAACCATTGCCGTTATACTTTCTGTTGCGTTCTGGACATCATTTTTGCACGAACTGGAACATGATTTGATTCATTTCATGTATTTCAAAAAAAATAAATTTGTACACAATTTAATGATGTTGGGCGTTTGGGTATTTCGCCCGATGACGATTAATCCGTGGCTGCGTCGCGATATCCATTTCCATCACCATCGCGTTTCAGGCACCAAAACAGATATTGAAGAACGAGGCGTAACCAATGGTGAAACCTGGGGTTTCAAAAGATTAATAACAACTGCCGATATTTTATTAGGCGGTATTTTGCGAGGCAATTTAATTCGTAAAGATATTATTGAAGCAGTAAAAAGAGGAGAACTTCCAAAGGAACAAGCTTTAGAATTTAAAAAAATAAAACTGTACGGTATGATGCCGTTTACATTTGCATTATATCTTGTGTGGTATTTCTTTTTAG
>DAORIK010000028.1:8311-24714 GCA_035438465.1 Chitinophagales bacterium
TACGGTATGATGCCGTTTACATTTGCATTATATCTTGTGTGGTATTTCTTTTTAGCACATTACGCCATACATTTTATATCTGCTGTTTTTAATTTAGGTTATCAAAGTCCGGCTATTATAGAAGCACAATTCAAATGGATAAATCCGCTGGTATTTATTCTGATTTTACCCAATTTATTCAGAATGTTCTGCCTGCATTTTATTACTTCCAATATGCATTACTACGGCGATGTGGAAAGCGGAAATGTAATGCAGCAAACACAGGTGCTCAACAAATGGTATTTTATTCCGATGCAACTTTTTTGTTTCAACTTTGGAAGTACACATGCCATCCACCATTTTGTAGTAAACGAAACATTTTATGTGCGTCAGATGACTGCTTCCAAAGCACATAAAGTAATGCGTGAGCAAGGTGTTCGGTTCAATGATGTTGCATCTATTAAACGTGCCAACCGTTTTTATGAAAGTAAAATGCAACTTGGGTAGAAGAGAAGTCAGTAAAAAATATTGCTATATTTGTTTTAAGAAACCATTTCTTCCAACACATTTTGAAGTTTATCAAAGTTTTCTTCATTTTTATCAACTACAAATTTTTTCAACTTTTCACATTCAGCGGCCGTATCAAAAATCATTTTAAATTTAACCCTTGTTTTAGCATCTGCAATTTCTTCAAATGTAACCTGAATGTTGAAAAGTGGCTGTGAATAACGTTTCCATGCGATGAGATTCGGTTTGTCAATCTTTACAAATTCGCACAAGTTTGGATAATTTCCTTTTTCAGGACCGTGCATAATAAAATCCCATTTTCCTCCTTCACGAAAATCAAATTCATTAAATGTGTTTGTAAAACCTTTCGGTCCCCACCATTTCTTTAAATAATCAGGATTACTCCATGCAGCAAAGAGTAATTCATTTGAAAAATTAAAATTCCTGATAGTTACAATTTCACGATCCGGAGTGGTCGAATAAAAATCTATTATCATTCTGTTTGTTTTAATAGTAAATGTTTTTAATGTGTGTCGAGCAATATATCTAAAGTTACCGGTTATTTATGAAGGGCTATGGTAAGGTACTAGCATTTTTTGAAAGGCAATTATTGTATTTTATAAAATATGAAATAATTTTTATTTTTAACAAATCAATCTTTTCAGAGTTTTAATACTACAAAAACTTCACACCACCGATTTTCCTGTTAAAAACGCATTAAATTGCTCAAAATCCTGCATTATTTCAGCTTCAAATTGTCTAATTAGCTATTTAGTGTTATCTTTGCAGTCCAAATTTTTGAATGACTTGGTTCGTGTCCGCACGAATCAACTTTAAAAATAAGGTGAGATTTTTAATTTTTTAACCATTTAAATTAGTCAATTTTGACAGACAAACCAGAAATTCCGGTATTAGATGCTACTGATGACATCATTCCGGTACACAAAGAAAAAGAAGTAATCGAACAGGAAACCGTGGATATTAAAATTCCGGTTATTAAAGCAGAAGAGTTCGATTGGAACGTGAGCAAACGTGGTGCTAACCAGTACACAAAAGAGAAAATCGCTGAACTGGAAACCTTGTACGATCAAACGTTCAAGCAAGTTGAAGACAACGAAATCGTAAAAGCAATCGTAACAGCTATTACAGATACTGATGTTATCTTAAACATCGGTTTCAAATCCGATGGTATGATTCCTAAATCAGAATTCAAGGATACTCCTGAATTGAAAGTAGGCGACGAAGTAGATGTTTACGTTGAAAACAAAGAAAACAAAAAAGGACAGTTAATTTTATCCCGTAAAAAAGCAAAATTAACCAAAGCATGGGATTATATCTGCGAAGCAAACGCTAAAGATACTATCGTTAAAGGTCGTGTAATCAGCAAAACAAAAGGCGGTTTAATTGTAGACTTATACGGTATGGAAACATTCTTACCGGGTTCTCAAATCGATGTGAAACCAATTACAGATTACGATCAGTTTGTTGGTAAGACCATGGAATTCAAAGTAGTGAAAATTAACGAAGCTATTAAAAATGCAGTAGTTTCTCACAAAGCGTTAATCGAAAGCGACCTGGAATCACAACGTCAGGAAATCATCGGCAAATTAGAGAAAGGTCAGGTATTGGAAGGTACTATCAAAAACATCACAGACTTCGGTGCTTTCATCGATTTAGGTGGCGTAGATGGTTTATTGTATATCACAGATATTTCATGGGGACGTATCAACCATCCGAATGAAGTGTTGAAAATGGATCAAAAACTACAAGTGGTGGTTATTGATTATGATGATAACAAAAAACGTATTTCATTAGGTTTAAAACAATTACAACCACATCCTTGGGATTCTTTACCGGAAGGCATTGAAGTAGGTGCTAAAGTGAAAGGTAAAATTGTTAATATCGAAGATTACGGTTCTTTCTTAGAAATCGTACCGGGTGTGGAAGGTTTAATCCACGTTTCGGAAGTTACCTGGAGCAACCAGCCAATCAACTCGCGTGATTTCTTCAAATTAGGTGATGAGTACGAAGCAGTGGTAGTTACGTTGGATAAAGACGAACGTAAAATGTCGTTAAGCTTAAAACAAATGCAGGAAGATCCTTGGAAGCATATCGCGGAAAAATATCCGGTGGGAAGCAAGCTGAAAGGGTTGGTGAAAAACATTACGCCGTATGGTGTATTTGTGGAACTGGATGATGTGGTAGGCGGTATGATTCATATCTCTGACTTATCATGGACAAAACGTTACAATCATCCTTCGGAATTTACTAAAATTGGTAATGAACTGGATGTAGTGGTATTGGAGATAGATATCGACAATAAAAAAATCGTATTAGGTCACAAACAATTAGAAGAAGATCCTTGGGATACGTTCGAAACTTTGTTCCCAATCGGTTCTATCCATGAAGCAACGGTATTAAAACGTGAAGATAAAGGTGCTGTTGTTCAATTACCTTACGGTATTGAAGCATTTGCTCCGACACGTCATATCAAAAAAGAAGACGGAAAATTAGCGGAAGTAGAAGAAGTATTGCCTTTTAAAGTACTGGAATTCGATCGTGATGATAAACGCATTATAGTATCACATACACGTGTAAACGAAGATGTGAAAATCGACGAAAAGAAAGCAGCAGAAGGTGAGAAAAAAGCAGCAGCTAAGAAAACGAAAGATGCAGTAAAAGACACTAACAGTAAAGTAGAAAAATCTACTTTAGGTGATTTAAGCGCACTTTCTGACCTGAAAACAAAAATGGAAAATGAATAATAGCATTTTTCTGTTTTAATGATAAAGCCTGTTCACTATTGAACAGGCTTTTTTATTGTTTTTTGTTAACGTTTGACATAGCAGTTGTGCATTATTTTTTATGTTACGAAAACTTTAAGTACTTTCTTTCAAGTCAAAATTCCGTATTTTTGCAAACCAAATTCAAAACTCTCAAAAATGAATGATACAAGCGTCAAGAACCCCTCAGCAGATTTGACAAAGCTCGGATTTCATCACCCAACCATTCACTGGAATATCTCGCGCGAGGCTCTGATACAAAATACACTGGATTTGAATTTAGGGGTATTAAATGACAGTGGTGCCTTGTGTATTGATACCGGAGAATTTACAGGACGCTCTCCAAAAGATAAATTTACAGTAAAAGATGCATTGACGGAAAATGCAGTAGATTGGAATAAAATCAACCAACCTTTTTCGTCGGAAGCATTTGATAAATTAGAGGCTAAGGTTATTGCGCATTTAGATAAACAACATGAAATCTATGTACGTGATGTTACTGCTTGTGCAAATCCTGATTATAAATTAAATATCAGAGTGGTGACAGAGACACCATGGGCAAGTTTATTTGCAGATAATATGTTTATTCGCCCTTCAGCAGAAGAAATACAATCTTTTGTGCCTGAATGGACGATTTTGTGTGCGCCGAGTTTTATGGCAGACCCAGCTGAAGATGGAACACGCCAGCATAATTTCTCCATCATCAATTTTACTAAGAAAGTAATCTTAATTGGTGGCTCAGGTTATACCGGAGAAATCAAGAAAGGTATTTTCACCGTATTGAATTTTGAATTGCCGCATTTGAAAAATGTATTGAGTATGCATTGTTCTGCCAATATCGGTAATGATGGTGATACAGCATTGTTCTTTGGTTTATCAGGTACCGGAAAAACTACTTTGTCTGCCGACCCGAACAGGAAATTGATTGGAGATGATGAGCACGGCTGGAGCGATGAAGGTGTATTTAACTTCGAAGGTGGTTGTTATGCAAAATGTGTCGACTTGACGGAAGAAAAAGAGCCGGATATTTTCCGTGCTATCAAGCCGGGTGCCATCTTAGAAAATATCCGATTTTACGACAATACCAATAAAGTGGATTTTGAGAATGTAAGTGTGACGGAAAACACACGTGTTTCTTATCCATTATACCATATCAATAATATTGCGGTTCCATCGGTTGGAACCATACCCAAAAATATTTTCTTTTTAAGTTATGATGCCTTTGGCGTATTGCCTCCGATTTCCAAATTAACGGAAGCGCAAGCCATGTATTTATTCATTTCAGGATATACTTCTAAAGTGGCCGGTACAGAAGCCGGTGTAACAGAACCGCAAACAACTTTCTCCGCCTGCTTTGGTGCGGCATTCTTACCATTACACCCGACTAAATATGCGGAAATGTTAGGGAAGAAATTGAAAGAAAGCGGTGCTAATGTTTGGTTGATCAATACAGGTATGACAGGTGGTGTGTATGGTGTTGGTAAACGTATGAGCCTTAAATATACACGTGCTCTAATAACAGAAGCTTTGAATGGTGATTTAGAAAATGTACCATACGAAACATTACCTATTTTTAATTTCCGGATTCCAACGGAATGCCCGGGTGTACCAGGTGAAATTTTAAATCCAAGAAATACCTGGACAGATAAAGCAGCTTATGATGCAAAAGCAGCAGAATTAGCAGCTAAGTTCAATGAGAACTTCAAAAAATACGCTGATCAGGCAAGTGCTGAAATTTTAGCAGCAGCACCAAAAGTGTAATCAGTTTATAACTTGATTATTATGGTGATATAAAACTAAAAGTCATTCCCGCGAAAGCGGGAATCTTTTTTTACATTTGATAGACCAATGCAATTCAACCCATCCACTCATATTCCGGTTATGGAACATTTTTACACCATTCAAGGTGAAGGTTTCTATGCAGGGCATGCAGCGTATTTTATCCGTCTGGCAGGCTGCGATGTTGGCTGTGTCTGGTGTGATGTGAAAGAGTCATGGACGGTGGAGGAACGTCAATTAGTGTTAATAGAAGATTTGATAAATGAAATATTGAAATATCCTGCACGACTAATCGTTATTACAGGAGGAGAGCCGTTGATGTATGATTTAAATTTCCTCACTAAAGCATTAAAAGATAAAGGATTTAAAATAAATATTGAAACATCCGGTGCTTATCCGCTTTCCGGTGATTTGGATTGGATTTGTGTTTCACCAAAAAAATTTAAGGCACCTTTAAAGGAAGTGTTGGCGAGAGCCAATGAACTGAAATGTATCATCTTTCATAAAAGCGACTTTAAATTTGCGGAAGAAAACCGTGAACTAACAACTGCAAACTGTAAACTGTATTTACAAACAGAATGGTCGAAGAGAGAACAGATGCTTCCTTTAATCGTTGACTATGTAAAAGAACATCCTGATTGGAACATATCACTCCAAACACATAAATATTTGGATATCCCATAATTTAGGAATGAGTTGTACGTAAAAAGGAATAAGTTTAGGTATAATTTTTGAATGTAATAAATAATGAATACTAAAACGCTTATATTATCTTTTGGCTTTTTACTTTTTACTTTTGCCTCTTTTTCACAGCAGGTATCTCAAAAAGCGATGGCTGCTTATTTCAAAGCAAAAGAGTACGGTAGTCGCACACAATGGGAAGAAGGTATAACAGAGCTGCAAAAAGCAGTAAAGATAGAGCCCAATTATACGCAGGCAAAAGAACTGTTAGGTGAATATTATTATGCGTTGAAGAAATACGATGATGCAGTTACCATTCTTGAAAATGCAGCGTCAGCCAATGATTTTTCAGGCAGAGCTACTTTTTTACTTTCTGAAATATATCTGAAAAAAAATAATGGAGAAAAAGCAAAGTTTTATGCAGAAAAATATTTAACAAGAAAAGATAAAGTTCCTAATGCTGCAGTGAAAGCAGAACAAACAGTTCGCAATGCAAATTTCGCAATTGAATCGAAAAAGAATCCGGTGCCGTTTAATCCTAAAAACCTCGGTTCATCTATTAATACCCCACGGTTAGAATATTTTCCTTATCTGACACCTGACGGAAAAATACTGGCATTTACACGTCTTGATGGACGGGAAGAAAATTTGTATATCTCTCAAAAAATGGATAGTAGTTTTGCGCCGGCTATTTCTTTAGGTACAGTTATCAATACAGACGAAAATGAAGGCGCTGAAACCATGAATGCTGATGGAAGCTTGCTTTTTTTTACAGCCTGCAACCGGATAAACGGCTATGGCAGTTGCGATATTTATTTTTCACAAAAAATAAACAACAAATGGTCTGAACCAAGCGGCATTGGGAAGCCAATTAATTCAGGAGCTTGGGAAGCACAACCAAGTTTTTCTGCAGACAGTAAGGCTTTGTATTTTTCCAGTAATCGTGCCGGAGGATTAGGAGGCAAAGATATTTGGGTAAGTTATTTAGATGCACAACTAAAGTGGAGTGAACCGAAAAATTTAGGACCTAATATTAATACGAAATATGATGATCAGTGTCCGTTTATCCATGCGGATAATCAAACGTTATATTTTACTTCAAACGGATGGCCGGGTATGGGCAACGGAGATATTTTTGTGGCAAGAAAAACGGATACAGGCTGGACACAGGCTGTAAATATTGGTTATCCGATTAATACAGAAAATGACGATAATGGTTTGACGGTTTCCTATGATGGAAAAACCGCTTTTCTTTCTTCCAGCCGTGAGGGTGGGTTTGGCGGGCTGGATATTTATAGTTTTGAGTTGCCTGAAATTGCACAGCCTAAAAAAATCACCTATATAAAAGCGATTGTAAAAGATGCAAATACCAAACAATTGCTGAGTGCAAATTATGTCGTTGTTGACCTGGATTCCAAACAAGAAGCCTACAAAGGAAACACACCAACAGGCAATTTTTTTGTGAGTATAGAAGCCAATAAAAATTACGCACTGCAAATTCAAAAGAATAATTACTTGTTTTATTCGCAAAATATAAATCTGAAAGAAATTTCTTCTCAGCAGAAACCTTATGAATTAGAGATATTATTGCAGCCGATAGCATCCAATAATAAAATTACACTGAACAACGTGTTTTTTGATTTTGATAAGAGTGAATTAAATGCAGTTTCCTTTCTTGAATTAGATAAAGTTGTCGAGTTACTTCAAAAGAATCCAACGCTAAAAATTGAAATAGCAGGACATACAGACAATAAAGGAGATAAAAAGTACAATCAGATCTTATCGCAAAAACGTGCAGAAAGCGTAGTGAATTATTTAGTACAAAAAGGAATTGCTGCCACCAGATTAATTGCTAAAGGTTACGGCGATACAATGCCTATTATTACCAACGATACCGAAGAAAATAAAGCGAAAAACCGAAGGACAGAATTGAAAATTCTATAGAGCCTGTCTGATTTTCAGCAGCTTTTTCAGCAATGGTTCTACTTCACTCAACGCAATCATATTTGCACCATCACTTAATGCTTTTATCGGATTTGGATGTGTTTCTAGAAAGATTCCATCTGCTCCGGCGGCAATCGCGCATTTCGCTAAGGTCTCAATAAATTCAGGTTTGCCACCGCTGATGCCATCGCTTTTGTTTGGTTGTTGTACAGAATGTGTCGCATCAAATACCACAGGATAACCTGTCTGTTTCATTAGCTGAATATTTCTGAAATCAACAATTAAATCATTATACCCAAATGTTGTTCCACGCTCAGTAAGCCAGATATTACTATTGTTGGCAGATAAAACTTTTTCAGCAGCAAACGACATCATTTCTGCACTTACAAATTGTCCTTTTTTTATGTTGATGGTTTTTCCTGTTCTTCCTGCAGCTAGTAGTAGTTCTGTTTGCCGACATAAAAATGCAGGTATCTGAATGACGTCTACAATATCTTTCACTTTTTCGCAATCTGTGGTTTCGTGAACATCAGTAAGTATAGGAATATTAAAATTCGATTTTACATCTGCTAAGATTTGTAGTGATTTTTCTTCACCAATAGTTGTAAACGAATCAAGCTTGCTTCTGTTTGCTTTTTTAAAAGAAGCTTTAAAAATAAACGGAATGTTTAATTCAGTTGTTATAGATTTTAATTGTTCCCCAATTTCAAAGCAAATCTCTTTCGACTCAACCGCGCAAGGCCCGGCAATTAAGAAAAATTTATTAGTTTGTAAGTTCATTTAAAATCACTTAATTTTTTAAACCACTTAAACCACTTAAGACACTTAAGCAACTTAAGATGTTATAATAATTCAGAAAAATATTGATTAACTAAAGAAGTTGTATTATTTACAATATTATCTGAGTTAAAGTTAATTAATAATCCCTTTGGTTTCTTTAAAAGTTTCATGTAAGTCAGTAATTGTGCGTGATATATAGGAATCAAAGATTCTGCATCTTTCAATTCAACTATAATTAAATTTTCAACTAATATATCTAATCGCAAATCACAGACTAATTCTACATCTTTATATTTTATAGGAATATTTACCTGAGATTGGAATGATAAATTTTTATTTTTCAATTCTTGTTCCATACACTTTTGATATACTGACTCTAATAATCCCGGGCCTAATTCTTTGTGAACTTCGATAGCACAGCCAATAATTTTATAAGCTAAATCATTTATACTTTTCTGTGTTGTCATCACTTTATTTTTAACCTTTAACCACTAAAGACACAGAGGGAACTTAAGTTTATTATTTTTATAGTTATTGTATCTTCTTGTTTTCTTTAGCTTCTTAAGTTCCTTAGTGGTTTAAATCATTTATCAGTAATTGTACTTTTCTTTCCATCGCTCTTTCAGAAACTTGCGTAATTCATTTTCCCGTGCATTGTTATTGGGGTCATAAAACTTTGTACCGCTGATTTCTTCCGGTAAATATTCTAAATTCACAAAATTATTTTCGTACTGATGCGCATATTGATAATCTTTTCCATAATTCAGATTTTTCATCAGCTTGGTTGGTGCATTCCTTAAATGCAATGGAACGGAAAGATTGCTTGTTTTATCAGCTAATGCTAAAGCATCATTTATGCCTATATAACTTGCATTACTTTTAGGTGAAGATGCTAAATACGTAACGCATTGTGCCAGAATAATTCTGCATTCAGGATAGCCAATCGTAGTAACCGCCTGAAAACAAGCATTGGCAAGTAACAGCGCATTCGGATTTGCATTGCCAATATCTTCTGAAGATAAAATTAATAATCGACGGGCAATAAATTTCGGGTCTTCACCGCCATTTATCATTCTGGCCATCCAGTATAAAGCAGCATTCGGGTCGCTGCCGCGAATGGATTTAATAAACGCAGAAATGATATCGTAATGTTGCTCACCGCTCTTATCATAACGGGCAATATAGGTTTGTATAATTTCTTCAACATAAACATTGGTAATCAATTTGTCGTCTTTCAGATTTTCGCAAACCAATTCCAAGACATTCAATAATTTTCGGGCATCGCCTCCAGAAAAATAGAATAAGGCGTCGTATTCCTGAACCGTAACATCAAGTTGTTTTAAGACTTCATCTTCCTGTAGTGCCGTGTCTATTATTTTTTTTAAATCTGCTGCTTCCAGTGATTTCAAAACATACACTTGTGAACGTGATAATAATGCAGCATTTACTTCAAACGAAGGATTTTCTGTAGTCGCACCAATTAAAATTAATGTACCGTTTTCTACAGCACCTAATAAGGCATCTTGTTGTGATTTATTAAACCGGTGAATTTCATCAATAAATAAGACGGTTTGCCCTTTTTCTTTTGCCGTATCAATTACACTTCTGATTTCTTTTACACCTGCTGAGATAGCACTTAATTGCTCTATTGGTAACTTTGCATGATTGGCTAAAACTCTCGCCAATGTAGTTTTTCCAACACCCGGCGGACCCCAAAAAATCATCGAATGAAGTTTACCTTTTTCAATCACCTGACGCAATGCTTTATTTTTCCCTAATAAGTGTTCCTGGCCAATAATTTGGTCAATAGTTTTCGGGCGCATGCGTTCGGCAAGAGGAGATTGCATAGTGTGAAATTAGGAATTATAAGTTATAAATTTGTGATGATATACTAATATTTACAGACAAAATCGTAAATCTTATTCCGAAACTTCGGAACGTAAATCGTACCTTTGTAACATGTACAAACTCCTGCGGTTTTTCCTATTTAAATTAGATGCTGAACAGGCGCATCATATCACTTTAAGTTGGTTTAAGATTCTGATAAAGGTTCCATTTGTAAAAACAATTCTAAAGTTTTTGTATGTTGTTGATGACAAAAAATTAGAACGCAATTTATTTGGTTTAACTTTTAAAAATCCGGTTGGCTTAGCAGCAGGTTTGGATAAAAATGCCGAGTGCATAGATGCATTTACCGCCATTGGATTTGGTTTTATTGAGATTGGTACTGTAACACCTTTACCACAAGATGGGAATGATAAACCACGCTTATTTCGTTTAATAGAAGATGAGGCAATTATTAACCGGATGGGTTTTAATAATGAAGGGATGGTTAAAGTGAAAAGTAATATAGTAAGCAGTAGGCAGTATGCAGTAAAAAATCTCACGACTCACGACTCACGACTCACAACTATCATCGGTGGTAATATCGGCAAAAACAAACTCACTCCAAACGAACATGCAGTAGATGATTATGTAAAATGTTTTAATGAATTGTATGATGTGGTAGATTATTTTGTAGTGAATGTGAGTTCGCCCAATACGCCAAACTTACGGGAACTGCAAGAAAAAGAACCGTTGAAAAAAATCTTACTTCAATTACAGGAAATTAATCAATCTAAAGTAAAGTCAAAACCCATTTTATTAAAGATTGCGCCTGACTTGACAAATGAGCAATTAGACGATATTATCGAAATTGTATTTGACACTAAACTGGCAGGTATAGTGGCAACGAATACAACAATTGGAAGAGAAAATTTAGTAACTGAAAAATCTAAGGTAGATGCCATTGGTGCAGGAGGATTAAGTGGCAAACCATTGACTAAAAAATCAACAGAAATAATAAAGTATTTGCACGAAAAATCCGAAGGTAAAATTCCGATTATTGCAGTCGGTGGAATTATGAATGCTGATGATGCGATAGAAAAATTAAATGCAGGAGCAAGTTTAGTACAATTATATACAGGCTTTATTTATGAAGGACCATCATTGATAAAAGAAATTAACCAACGAATACTTGATAAGTCTTAAAATTACTATAAAGTATCTGAAATTTTTGCGAGTAAATCATCTTTCTTTCTTCTGGAAACTTCTATTTCTGTTCCGTTCATCATAATAACTTGTCCACCGTCACCGCGCACATACCTGCGTATAAGTTTCAGATTAATAATATGCGACTGATGAATGCGCACAAAATCATAATCTTCCAGCATTTCTTCAAAATATTTCAAAGGTTTTGAAGACATAATCATATCACCCGTAGTCAGGTAAATTTTGGTGTAGGAAGAATCTGCATCCACATGAATAATTTCATCTAATGAAACAAAGTAAATTCCTTCTAAAGTTGAAATCGCTAATTGCTTCTTGGCTGCTTCTTTATTGCTGATTTTTTGTTCTAATAATTCAAACTGTTTGTTTTTTACTTCTTCGGATATTTTGACAGATAATTTATGTACAGCACGTATTAATTCTTCCGGATCAACAGGTTTTAAAAGATAATCCAACGCGCTGAAACGAAATGCTTTAACGGCATATTGGCTGTAAGCAGTGGTGAATATAATTTCAAACGGGCACTGATAATTATAATGAGCAAGCAAATCAAAGCCATTTTTTCCGGGCATTTCTACGTCTAAGAAGACAACGTCTGCAGGAGAATTTTCAATCGTAGAGATTGTGCTGTCAACACTATCACATTCTGCAATCACACTTATCTGCGGACAAAATTTTTCAATTAATTTGTGTAACGCAATGCGATTGTTTTTTTCATCATCTACTATTATTGCTTTTATTGCTTCCATGTTTTATTTTTAGCAAATTTTAATTCAATTCAATTCTTACAATCACTTTGGTGCCTGCCGGTAAGTGATTTTCATCATACAAATCTATTATTTCCACATTATAATCTGTATCTTTTATTTTATGTAAGGTTTCAAACATTTCTTTGGTGATAATGGTGCCAAGCGATTTGTGCTGTTTGGTTAGATTAAGTTCCGCTGCTTTTACTCTTCCTATGCCATTGTCTTGAATCTCACAGATTAAATAATTAAATTCTCTGTGAAACTTAATATGAATATTTTTTTCACCTTCCTTTTTTAATAAACCATGCCAGATGGAGTTTTCTACATAAGGCTGAATTAGCATGGATGGCATTTCTATTGAATAAACATCCAGACCTTCTGTGCGGATATCATAATTAAATTGCTGGTCAAATCGTAATGATTCCAGTTCGAGATATAGTTTCAGATTTTCTATCACATCGTGTAATGGAATAAATGTTTTTACAGAATTTTCCAATACAGAGCGTACTAATCTGGACAATTTTGTAAGGTAAGTAGACGCCTGCATATTCTGATCAGACAAAATCATGGCTTGTATGGAATTCATACAATTAAAAACAAAGTGCGGATTCATTTGCGCTACCAGTGCTTTCAGTTTTATTTCAGCCAGTTGTTTTTCATATTCTGCTTTTTGGCGCACCAGCTGACTTTGTTCTTTTTCTTTCATGCGAGCCATTTGTATGCGCTGTGTGACAAAACGATATCCGTAAATCAACAGAAAAATTCCTGCAATAATCCGGAACCACCACGTTTGCCATATCATCGGACGAATTCTAAAGGAAAATGAAGCTGGCTGAACAGACCAGACACCATCGTTATTACTTGCTCTTACAAAGAAGGTATAATTTCCGGGCGGCAATTTGGTGTAGGATACATAGTTTCTGTTTGTCCTAATCCAGTTCTGCTCATATCCGTCTAATTTATACTCAAACATATTCTTTGGTGTATTGGCATAATCACTGGACGCAAATTCGAATGCAATATTATTTTCACTGTTGGAAAATCGTACACGTTTTTTTTGAGCTGTATACTGCAACAGGTTATACGTGCTGTTATCTGTTCTGATATTGGTTATGTTGGTAATTGGTTTGTATGAATTAAACGGAATCTTATCCGGCTCAATAATATTGAAACCATTGATACCACCAAATAAAAGTTCATTGTCTTTAGTTTTAAAATAAGCACCTCCGTTAAATTCATTACTTTGTAAGCCATCATTGATATCGTAATTTCTGAACTGTTTCAATGCCGGATCAAATACGGAAATACCTCTGTTTGTACTCATCCATAGTTTTCCTGAATTGTCTTTCAGGATGCCGTAAATAAAATTATTGCTTAAGCCATTCTTTTCGGTATAATTCGCTTCAATAGAAATCTTTTTTTTATTAAATAAATACAATCCGCTGTTTCCCGTGCCAACCCAAAAATGCTCATCATCTTCCTTTAGCATAGAGTATAACTGATCTGTTTTGAAATATTTTTCATTTAAGGCACTCAGTCTTTTTTCATCTAACAATCCGGTATGTTTATTTACATGAAGAATACCGGTAGTTGTAGCCATCCACCATGTACTGTCAACATCTTCAAGTATATTTCTCGGAATTACAGCGATTGATTTTAAATCAATTGTAGTAATCTCAAAAGTATTTTTATTTGGGTTAAATCTGTAAATGGAATGTTCAACAACAGCATATAACTCATTCGACGTTGTTTCAAATAAACGGATAGTTGAATATGCCGGTATTTTTAAATTAGTAGAATATTTGGTAGGGGTCGGGAAATAACGTCTGAATGTATTAGTACTCTGATTAAATTTACAGATACCATTTAGTGTTCCAGCCCAAATATTTCCATAAGCATCAATTAATAAATTTTGAACAACATCATTTGACAATGAAGAAGATGAGAAATTATTCCGCCAGTTGGAAAAAATATTTTCTTTAGTGTCAAATTTATATAAACCACCCCCATCCGTTCCTATCCATATATTTTCATCGTTATCTGAATGGAAAGAAAGAATATATTTATTACTCAACCACGAAGTTTTAAATAGCTCCTGTGTGATATGTTTGAACTTAAACTTAAACTGTGAGTAGTATGCAACACCGGATCCTTTGGTGCCAACCCATAAAGTGCCGCTGTTATCAAATAGTAAGCTTGTAATTTTATTGTCAGGAATACTGGTTAGGTTATAAGGGTCATTTTCATATTCTATGAAACGATTTCTGTTGATATCATAAATTAACAAACCGTGCTGATATGTTGCGATATATACATTTCCCATTTTACCAATACCGATGCTTGTAATCTTATCCTGTAATCCTGCAATTGTTTTTCGCTGTTCTGGAAATGAATCAACTAAATTATACGTGGAGTCTAATTTTAATAAACCGGTGTTTGTACCAACCCAGTAATTATTGAATTTATCTTTTTGAATACCATTTATTTTTTGACGGATAATCTTTCTCCAGACATCAGACTCACTTTTTTGTACGATTAACTTAGTACGAGTATCATAAGAATATAAGTGATTGTTTCTGCCCGCAAGATAAATGTGGTTATTGTCGGCTTTATAAACCACTTCGCGGTAAGAATTCATGGGCTCTATCTGGATGGTATATTCCTTTTCTTTAATTTCTACTATCCGTGCCCTGTACAAGCTATATGGTGTCTGAATCAGCACAGAGGTGCTGTCATCCACTACTATCTTTTTGATTTGAGCCGGGCTTTCAAGATTCAGGTATTTATTACTTTCAAAGAAGTAAACACTAAATCCTTTTTCTGTTCCAATCCAAAAGATACCGGGAGAGGATTCGGCCATGCAGGAGGTGAAATTGGAAATTAATGAATTTTTGTTATCAACTTGTTTCTCATATTTCAAAAAAGTGTAACCATCATATCTGTTCAGCCCTTCATCCGTACAAAACCACATATACCCTCTGCTGTCTTGAAAAATATTGTATACACTATTTTGAGAAAGCCCATTCTTTATATCTAATACGTCAAAACGAACCTGTGATATATCCAGTCCTGATGAATGTATATACATGATACACAAACAAAAAACAAGTTGAATATGTGGCTTGAGATATTTTGACATCTGATAATCAGCAAAATATTGAAAAATTTACAGATATGATAGGATTTATCAAAAAAAATGAGGTGCAGAAGATGCACCCCAAAGAAACATAGAAACATAAAAACCCACTATCCTGTATGGTGCCAACCAAAAAATATAACTAACCGGGGCACCTAGGATTTATTATTAATGTATAATTGTATAGTACTTTTTGATTCTCAAATTTACCTTAAATACCTAACCGTTTTTAAGGAGCTTGGTAATTGGTACTTAAAATTGATTATATAACGCATTCAGATTAGAATTCGGTAAATTCTTATACAATTCAATGCATGCATTGAATTGTTATTAAATTATTATTTACCAAACAAACGTTTGATAAGATTTAAGCAATTCTTATTTTTAGGTTGATGTTTGAGTAAATTCATAAACTCATTAATTCAATAATTCTAAATTAATAAAGTGCCAAAGCAGAAAGTAAGTATAGAAGATATTTTAAAACATTCTTTGAAACTATTTCGCCAGAAAAGTTATCATAACACTTCTATTGCCGATATTGCTGCAGCTTGTGGTTTGCTGAAAGGAAGCCTGTATCATTATTTTCCAAGCAAAGAAGCATTAATGAGTGCTGTAATTAAATACGCACATGAATTTTTTCAGAAAGAAGTTTTCTCTATTGCGTACGATAAGACACTTTCGCCACAACAACGGATGGAAAAGATGTTTAAGAAATCAGAAAGAGCCTTGTTGTCAGACGGCAATATAATGGGAAACATAGGTGTGGAGACAGCGAGAGCTATTCCTGAATTTGCAGAACACATAAAAGATTTTTATACGGAATGGATGAGTGCTGTTGAGTTTGTTTTTAAAGAGATTACAAATGAAGAAGATGCAAAAAAACTGGCAGAGCAAACCGTTGCGGAATTTGAAGGTGCTGTAATGATGACCCGTATTTTTAAAGACACAAAATATATTAAGAACGCATACGAACGATTGTTAAATCGTTTTGCTGCTTATACCTTGGCAGATTTGAAA